>JAFAEX010000114.1 GCA_023423795.1 Chloroflexota bacterium
GGACGAACGCGGCGTCGGCGGCCGGCGCGGCGGGCAGGCTGCGCCGCCCTTCCCGGTCGGGAAGGGCGGCGCGATCGATGTCCGGTTGCGGGTCCGTTCGCGGGTCCATCATCGTGATTGTACGCGCCCGTCCAACGCGCGGCGCGGGTCAGCCCTGCCGGGACGCCGTCCACGGCTTGCCGGTCAGCGCCTCGTAGATGGCGGCCGGCTTGTCGGCGAAAACGACGACCAGTTCGTCGCGGCTGGCGGCATCGACCGCCCGGACGGCGGCCTCGACCTCGTCGAGCACCACGGTGATGCGCTCGTCGGGTTTGCCGCCCGCGATGGCGGCCTCGCGCAGGATCTCCGCGATCTCGCCGTCGGCCCGGCCGCGCCGGTTGGTGTCCTCGCGGATCCAGAGCGTGTCGAACGTCCTGCCGGCCAGTTCGCCGAAGGCGCGGATGTCCTCGTCCTGCCGGTCGCCCGGCATCGTAATGACGCCGACGGTCGATTCGGCGTTCGTGCGGCGGACGAAGTCGGCGACCATTTCCAGCCCGGCGACGTTGTGGCAGTAATCGATCATCACCTGCTTGCCGTCGAGGTCGAGCAGGTTGAAGCGGCCGGGCGTCTGGAAGAAGGAGCTGGTGAAGGTCCGCAGCGCGTGGCGGATGTGTTCGAGCTGGACGTCCTCCGCGAAGGCCGCGGCGGCGGCCGCCAGCGCGTTGGCGATGTTGGCGCGTACCCGCCCGCCCAGCGTGGCCGGGATCTCCTCGGCCAGCAGCAGGCTGGTGTCGCGCCGGTGCTCGATCAGCGTAATCATCTCGCCGTGCCGCGTCGGCCGCAGCACCACCGCCCGGCCCCGCTCGCGCAGGTGGTCGCGCACGACCGGGTTGTCCTCGTCCATCGAGAAGAAGATGATCTCGCCGCGCGCGGTGCGGGCCATCTCCACGGTCCACTCGTTGTCGGCGTTGAGCACGCTGGCGCCGTCGCGCAGCGTCGCCTGCGGCACCACCGCCTTGACCTTGGCGAGGTCGGCGAGGGTGTTGACCCCCCTCAGCCCGAGGTGGTCGCTGGCGATGTTGGTCACCACCGCGACGTTGCAGCGGTCGAACCCGAGCCCGGAGCGCAGGATGCCGCCCCGCGCCGTCTCCAGCACGGCGTAACTGACGGTCGGGTTCTTCAGCACCATCTGGGCGCTGGTCGGGCCGCTCATGTCGCCGCTGGCGATCTGGGTGCCGTCGATGTAGATGCCGTCGGTCGTCGTCATCCCGACCAGTTTGCCGGCCTGCTTCATGATGTGGGCGATCATGCGGACGGTGGTCGTCTTGCCGTTGGTGCCGGTCACCGCCACGATCGGCACGCGGGACGGGCTGCCCGGCGGGAACAGCATGTCCACCACCGCCCGGCCGACGTGGCGCGGGTGCCCCTCGGTCGGGTGGGTGTGCATGCGGAAACCGGGGCCGGCGTTGACCTCGACGATGCCGCCGCGCACCTCGCGCACGCTCTTGGCGATGTCCGGGATCACGAAGTCGATGCCGGCCACGTCCAACCCGACCGTCATCGCGGCCAGCCGCGCGATCTGGGCGTTGTCGGGGTGGATGTCGTCGGTGCGGTCGATGCTGGTGCCGCCGGTGGACATGTTGCCGGTCAGTTTGAGTTGCACGAAGCGGTCCGCCTCGGGCACGGCCTCCAGCGACAGGTCCTGCCGGGCCAGCACGTCGCGCGTCTGCTGATCGACGACGATGCGGGTCAGGATCTTCTCGTGGCCGACGCCGCGCCGGGGGTCGGCGTTGGTGGCCTCGATCAACTCGGCCACGGTGCGCGCGCCGTCGCCGACGACGTGGGCGGGGACGCGCTCGGCGACGGCGACGATCTGGCTGTTGACCACCAGGATGCGGTAGTCCTTGCCGGGCAGGAAGGTCTCGACGATGACCGGGCCGTTGCGGCTTTCGCGCTCGGCGAACGGGAACGCCTCGCGCACCGCCGCTTCGTCCGGCAGGTTGATCATCACGCCGCGGCCGTGGTTGCCGTCCAGCGGCTTGAGCACCGTCGGGTAGCCGAGCCGATCCGACGCGCGCACGGCGTCGTCGGCGCTGCGGGCGAGGGCGGAGCGCGGCACGGGGATGCCGACCTCGTGCAACATCCGGTTGGTGAGTTCCTTGTTGCCGGCGATCTCGACGGCGGTGTGGCTGGTGGTGCTGGTGACCGTCGCCCAGATGCGCCGCTGCCATGCGCCGTGGCCGAGCTGCACCAGCGACCGGCGCGGGTCCAGCCGCAGCACGGGGATCTCGCGCCGCTGCGCCTCGCCGACGATGGCGGCGGTGGAAGGGCCGTAGGCGAGCCGCTCGGCGACCCGGATGACGCGCTCTTCCAGTTCGTGGACGAAGTCGAACCCCGGTTCGGTGTCGTAGATCAGGTGGTTGAGCAACCGCAGCGCGAGGCGGCCGGCGGCGAGGCCCACGTCCTCCTGCTCGTACTGGTAGACGACGTGGTAGACGCCGCGCTCGCCGGAGCCGCGCGTCTTGCCGCGGGTGACCTCGGCGCCGGCGAGGTTCTGCAGTTCGAGGGCGACGTGCTCCAGCACGTGGCCCATCCACGTCCCTTCGCGCAGGCGCTGGAGGAAGCCGCCGGGCCGCCCGACCGAGCAGGTGTGGTCGTACAGCGACGGCAGCAACTCGGTCAGGTGCTCGTAAAACCCCGGGATCTTGTTGGACGGCCGGTCCTCCAGTTCGCCGATGTCCAGTTCGAGCAGGACGGCGGGCATGCGCGCCCAGATGTTCGGGCCGCGATAGACGGTGGTCTGGCGGATCTCGAGCATTGGGCGTTCTCCGCGAGGCGACAGGCGACAGGCGACAGGCGACAGGAAGTCGCCACGTGGGTGCTATTCGAGGCGAAGGATGGTGGCGGTGAGCAGTTTACCGACCTCCGACGAAAGGTCGAAAAGCGGTTGCATGTCTTCGGGCTCGCTCAGTTCGAGATCGACGGCAAGATAAAGCAGCGTCTCGAGTTCGCACAGGGAACCATGGGCGATCGAACAGTGATGCTTGAGCTCACGAGGTCCGACCCGTCCGTATCCCTCGGCGATATTAGCCGGAATGGACACGGCAGCACGGCGAGCCTGGCTCGTCAACCCGTAACGCTCACCTGACGGCCACTCTGCGGTTTTGCGATAAACCGCTCCGGCCAAGGCTCGTGACTTCTGCCAGACGATCCGATCCCGGTAGCGGCTCACGTAGCCTCCTAGCCCGAGTTCGTGCACTGCGGTCTTTGGAGCACGATTGTCGCCTGTCGCCTGTCGCCTGTCGCCTGTCGCCTCTACTCGACCAGCCGCCGCTCCCGCGTATCGAACCGGTGCCCCGCCGTGAGGACGTGGAGGATGGCGTTGGAGATGGTGAGGCCGCCGTGGCCCTTCACCTGGAAGACGTCGGAGACGAGGTGGGTGCCGTCCACGATGGTGACCGAGTGGCGGCCGAGCACGTCGAGGTTGCCGTCGGCATCGAAGAGCGCCGCCGTGTCCTCGTCCACCCCCACCCCGAGCAGGCCCGGGCTGGCTGCCACCAGCGCCAGCAGCCGGCCGAAGCGGTCGCGCTGCCGGAAATGCTGGTCCACGATGGTTTCGGGGACGAGGCCGAACCCCGCCGTCATCTGGGCCATGCGCAGCCGGGGGACGGGGCCGCTGGCGCCGAAGGCGACCATGTGCGACGAGAGGATGGACGCGCCGGCCGACGTGCCGGCCACCACCGCGCCGGCCGCGTGGCGCTCCCGCACCATGCGTTCGAGCCGGGTGCCGCCGACGATGGCGGCGAGGCGCATCTGGTTGCCGCCGGTGAGGAAGATGCCGGTGGCGTCCGCCAGCAGGCCGATCGGGGCCTCGCCGTTGGCGTCCGCCCGGTCGGCGAGGTAGACGACGTCCACCTCGTCGGCGCCCAGTTCATAGAAGAGGCCCTTGTAGCGCTCCCCCGCGTGTTCGATGGACGACGCGGTCGGCACGATGGCGACGCGCGCGCGCTCGCCGCCGGCCAGCGCGAGGAAGGCGCGCAGGATGACCTTGTCGCGCAGTTTGTCCTCGGCGCCGCCGATGGCCATCACCGGACCCTGGCGGCCGGCGGCGGCGTCGGCGAAGGGGTCGCGGGCAAAGCGGCGTTCGGGCTCGGGCTCGAAGGCGTCGGGGAGGACGGGGATGCCGCGGCGCGAAGGGGTGCTCACCGAACGGTTGCTCGCAGGAACGGGGCGGCGCGACCGCCCGGGGCGTGCGGCCCAAGGCCGTATCGCCCGATTGTCGCCGGGTGGCGCGGCGGCGACAAGCACGTTGTCGCCGCGAACCGTCGCTGGCGCCTCCCGGTTCTCATCGAACCGACGCGATGACGCCGCACGCCAAACGATGTGCTGGATGCGCCCTCGGCTACGAATCGCACGGCCGGAGATCGCCGCCGCGTACGCCGGCCCGCTCCTCGATCGCCGAAACGACGCGATCCAGTTCGTCGATGAGAGCCGCGAGCCGGACGCTGCATACCTCGCCCGCTTCATCATCACTGCCGGCGCGGAACGCGCCGACCAACGCGCGGTAGTACCAGAGCGTGCCATCGCGGCCACCGGTGAAGCGCGTCCACCCATCGCGTTCCAATCCATCGAAATCGGCGAGGATGGATCGGGCGTTGTGCAACTTGTCGGCCGCCGAGACCGGCCGGGCCGACGGTAACGCCATCGCGACGTGCGCGACGTAGGCCGTCTTCCGTTCGCACCACGGCGGCTTCGGCGTCACGGTCGTGTCGGAACAAGCAAGGACGATCTCGGCCACGCCGCTGCCGAACCTGCTCCGGATACGTGCCAGGACATCTTCCCCGCCCTGGTCCTCGACGGCATCGTGGAGCAGGGCGGCGATCGCCTCGTCCTCGTCCGCGCCATAATCCAACGCAATCCCGGCCACGGACAGCAAGTGTGCGAGGTAGGGGATCTCGGTTCCTTTGCGCACCTGGTCGGCGTGCAGCCACGCCGCCAGCGCAAGTGCTGCTTCGAACCGGGTCGTCAGCGCCATCCCCGTCCTCCTGTCATGTTGGATACCCGCCATCCCGCGATCCGCCGCGTTTCGGCGCGACGGGAGCGTCACGGACACTGGATCGCAAGGATTCGACCGTCCGGTGATGCCAGACATGCCGAGCGGGGTACGATTGGACGTGCCGCACGCCGACTTCCGCTGGCTGACGCGCCCACATCCGGCCGATGCCTCGCTGCCCCCTCCGCAGGAGCACCTTCCAATGACCCACCCGTTGCTCGACCGCCTGGCCGCCGGCCCGATCCTCGCCGACGGCGCGATGGGCACCATGCTCTACGCCTCCGGCGCCGGGCTCGACGACTGCTTCGACGCGCTCAACCTCGACGCGCCGGCCAGCGTGGCGGTCGTGCACCGCGCCTACCTCGCGGCCGGGGCGGCCATCCTCAAGACCAACACCTTCGGGGCCAACCGCTTCAAACTGGAGCCGTTCGGGCTGGCCGGCAAGGTCCGCCAGATCAACCGCGCCGGGGCCAGGCTCGCCCGCGAAGCGCGCGAGATCGCCGGCTCCGACGCGCTGGTGGCCGGTTCGATCGGCCCGACCGGGCGCACCCTCGCCCCGTTCGGCGCGCTGCCGCCGGCCGAGGCGCGGGCCGCCTTCGCCGAGCAGATCGGGGCGCTGCTCGAGGGCGGCGTCGATTTCGTGCTGTTGGAAACCTTCGGCAACGTCGAGGAGATCCTGCAAGCCATCGCGGCGGCCCGCGCCGCCTGCGACCTGCCGATCGTCGCCAGCATGACCTTCGCCGAGGACGGGCGGACCATCGCCGGCTCCTCCCCGGCCGAGGTCGTCGATGCGCTGGCCCCGCTGGGACTCGCGGCGATCGGGGCCAACTGCTCGGTCGGCCCGCAGCGGCTGCTGCCGGTGGTCACGGCGATGGCCCACGCCCTGGCCGACCGCGCGGCGACGCCGGCCGGGACCGGCAACGGCCACGGCGCAGATCCGGACTCGAACGGCGCATCGTCCGAGGCCACGGGCGGAGAAGACGGCCCGTGGCTGGCCTGCATGCCCAACGCGGGATGGCCGGCGCAGGTCGCCGGGCGCGTCATCTACCCTTCATCGCCCGAGTACTTCGCCGACTTCGCGCGCCGGGCCGCCTCATTGGGGGTACGCATCGTCGGCGGCTGCTGCGGCACGACGCCGGAGCACACCGGGGCGATGGGCGCGGCGCTCGCCCTCGCCCGGGATGAGCCGGGCGGCGTCGGCCGGGCGCACCCGGTCGCGGTCGTCGTCCGCCCGCCGGAACCGGCCGAGGCGGAACCCGAGGACGGCCCCACCGGGTTCGCCGCCAAACTGGCCGAAGGGCGGTTCGTGGTCGCGGTCGAGATCGACCCGCCGAAGGGGCTGAATCCGGCCAAGGCGCTCGACGGCGCGCGGCTGCTGGCCGAGGCCGGGGTAGACGCCATCAACGTCGCCGACTCGCCCATGGCGCGGGTGCGCATGAGCGCGCTGACGCTCTGCCACCTGATCCAGGCGCAGGTCGGGGTGGAGACCATCCTCCACCTGACGACCCGCGACCGCTCGCTGATGGGCCTGCAGAGCGAACTGCTCGGGGCGCACGCGCTCGGGGTGCGCAACATCCTCGCGCTGACGGGAGACCCGCCCAGCCTCGGCGACTACCCGGACTCGTCGGCCGTCTACGACGTGGACTCGGCCGGGCTGATCCGGGTGCTGGGGCGGCTGAACGCGGGAACCGACTCGGCCGGGGCCAGCATTGGGCGGCCGGCGGGGTTCGCGATCGGCTGCGCGGTGGACCCGACCCGGCCCGACCTCGCCCACGAGGCGGATCGGCTGCGCGCCAAACTGGACGCGGGCGCGCAGTTCGTGATGACCCAGCCGATCTACGACCCGGCGATCTGGCAGCAATTCCTCGATGCCTTCGGGGCGGAACGGCTGCCGGCGCCGGTGGTCATCGGCATCCTGCCGCTGCAAAGCAGCCGCCACGCCGAGTTCCTCCACAACGAGGTGCCGGGCGTCACCCTCAGCGACGAGGCGCGGGACCGCATGCGCCGCGCCGGGGCCGACGGCCGGGCCGAGGGCGTGAAAATGGCGCGGGAACTCCTGCTGGCGCTGCGTCCCCTCGTGCAGGGGGTCTACCTGATGCCCTCGTTCGGCCGCTACGAGGTCGCGGCCGAGGTGTTGCGGGTGCTGGACCGCGAACCGGCGGCCGCAGGCTGATCTCCGGCGGGGCGAAACCGGCAGCCGAAGCGGGACGTTTGGGAGGGATGACACCCGTCCGGCCCACCGTAATGGGTCGGTTGACACCACCGGCAACGGGTGTTAGCGTGACGTGGGGACGCCCATGGCGGTACCAGTCCGGTCTTGCCGGGGGAACACGCGTCCGGCGGCGAGGATCGATCTGGCCCGGGCGTGATTGAGAGGGAGGGAATCAATCTCATGGCCGATGTGAAGAAGGCTGGTCTGCTCGGCGCCGCGCTGGTCGGCGGTGTTGCCGCGACGGCGTCGGCGCAGGAGTTCATGACCCAGGACGAGATCGGGGAGCTGGTTGCCTCCATGCAGGGCGGCAACGCCGGCGGCTCGGTCTCTGTCGGCGGCGGCGGCGGCACGGTTGCCTCGGGCGACGTGACCGGCGGCGGCCACATGCAGATCGGCGGCGACGAGGGGCTCGCGATCGCGGACGCCTCCGGCGGCAACAGCAACGTCGCCTTCGTCAGCTAGACCATCCACCCTCCGGTCCTGCCGGGCGGGTATACTGAACGGAACCCCGCAGCATCATTCGGCTGGGGCTTGGCGTAGGCCGGTCCAGCGACGCGTTCGGGGTCGGAAGGGACGAGACGCATTCGGGCGGGTGGGCATCCGACGGGAGCGAACCACGGGGGTCGGTCGAGACGAGCGCGAACCGGCGCGAGATCGATCCCACGGCACGCTCCGCTACACCGACGAATGTGGCCGCCGGACGACGGCGCCGGAAGCGCGGAACCGCCGCGCAAGGTCAGCGGGAGGGCGGATCCGTAGGGGGTCCGCAGGAGAGGAGCGGTCCGTCGGGGATGGACCGTGGGAGGGAGTCGGGACATGAGCGAGTTCATCTTCGCGCAGGACATCGAGACCGCCTCGTCCGGCAACGGCGGCGGCGCCGATGCGTCGGCCAACGGCGGCGCGGTCGCCGTCGGCGACGTCAACTCGGGCGGCAACATGGGTTCCGCCATCGGCGTCGGCGACACCATCGGCGGCGTGGCCGTGGATGGCGGCGCGATCGCCAACTCCACCAACCTCGGCGTTTCGGCCAACGGCGGCACCGCCATCGCCGACGCCTCGGGCGGCAACTACAACGTCGCGTTCGTCAGCTAAGGACGCTTCGGCGTCCGGCTCACGAGCCGGCGGCGGGCGGTCGGGGTTTCCCCGGCCGCCCGCCTTTTTTTGCATGCCGAGTGCCGAGAATGGTAGGACAGACCGACGACAGCGGGTGCCCTGCTTACCGACCCGCCGACGTACCGGTCGGTCTTTCGGCACTCGGTACTCGGCACTCGGCACTTCGGTTGGTGCAGGCGGAGATCGCGGCCTGCCGGGCCTGCGTCGAGCGCGGGTTCATCCCGGAGGCGCGGCCCGTGTTTCGCGGTCACGCCGGGATGCGGCTGATGGTCGTCGGCCAGGCGCCGGGCGCGGCTTCCCACAGCGCGCGGCTCCCCTATTCCGGCGCGACCGGGAAGACGCTGGCCGCGTGGCTGGAGCAAGCCGGCCTGCCGCCCGGAGCGCTTCACGAATCGTTCTACCTGACCAGCCTGACCAAGTGCTTTCCCGGCAAGGCAACCGGCGGCAAGGGCGACCGCGCCCCGTCCGCAGCCGAAATCCGGCTGTGCCAGGCGCACCTCGACCGGGAAATCGCGCTCGTTCGTCCGGCCGTCATCGTCGGCCTCGGGCGGCTCGCAGCGAATTCGCTCTGCCCGGAAACACGGAAACTGCCGCTGTCCGAAATCGTCGGCCGGGCGTGGACGGGAGAGCGGGCCGGGCACCCCTTCGCGCTGGTCCCGCTGCCGCACCCGAGCGGGGTCTCCCGCTGGCTCAACGACCCCGCCAACCGGGCACGGGTGGACGCCGCGCTGGCGATCCTGGGCCAACTCGCCTCCGATGCGCTGGCCTCCCCGCCGACGGAAGCGTTGGCCCTGTCCTGAACGCCAAAACCGGGTCGTTTTCCGGCGTCCCGCTGGCTCCTATCCTGCCACGCTCCCGCCCGCGCGACTGGCGTCGCCGAGCGGCCTGCCGGCGCGCTTTCGTCGTGCCGCCGCAATCGCTCATGCCGCACCGGCGGCGCGCCCGGTTCTTCGACGCGTCGAAAATAGGCCGGGCGCAAGGCATGGCGGAACCGGGCGCGCCCGGACAAACCGTCCCCCGCGCCGGGTGCCCATCCGGTCGCCGGCCGCGCCCGCCCGGGCTACGGGCACAAGCACCGTCCGGGGCTGGGCACGACGGACGCATCCACGACGCCCGTTCTCAGTCCCGGAGGGACGTCGTTTTCGTAGCCCGGGCCTTCAGCCCCAGGCGGACCACCCCGACGGTTCGAGCAGACCCGCGCCATGCCCGGCAACAACGACCGGCTCATCTTGAGTTCTAGGTAAATAAAGTCCACAATGAGTCTCGACGACGACGCGGGACGGAATGGCCGAGGAATGGCGGATTCGACGCACTCGACCGGCTGGTACGCCGGTGCAACCCGGGCCGAGCGCCTGCACGACGCGCTGGCGCGCAACCGGTTCGCCGGCCTGCTGGCGCTGGGGCCGGAGAATGCCGCCTGGCTCTCCGGGCGGACCAGCACCATCGCCACGCTCTGGCGGCTGCCGGGATTAGTCGGCGTCGCGGCCGGGGCAGACGGCTCGCTGGCGGTCTCGGCCGGCGACCAGGAAGTGGCCAGTTACGCGACGGCCGAGGCCGGGCGCTTCCCCCACCCGCTCTGGATCGAGCACCACGATCTGCGCGGCGGAGACGCGGCCCGCGCGCTGGCCGACCGGATTGCGGACGCCCGCCCGGCGGGAGCATTGAACCGCCCGGCCCAGTTCGACCCCGAGGCGCTGCTGGACGCGGCGGCGAGCGCGGCGCGCGCGGCCGTCCCGAATGGCGGGCGGGTCGGCATCGACCTCGCGGGCACGCCGGGATGGGTCGCCGCCGGGCTGGAACAACGGCTGCGCGCGGCCGGGATCGAACCGGTCGAGGCCACGGCCGTCTTCGACGACCTGCGGGCGATCAAGGACCCGGCCGACATCGAGCGGCTGCGGCTGGCGGCGGAACTGACCGAAACCGGGATCGCGGCGGCACGCGACGCGCTGCGGCCGGGCCTCGCCGCGCAGGGCGTGGTCGCCGCCTACCAGTCGGCGATCTGGGCGCGGGCGGCGAGCGAGGACCGCTTCGCCGAACTGCGCCAGGTCGAAGGGCTGGTCACCGTCGGCGACGGAACTGCACCGGCCGTGGTCGGTCCCGGGGTGACGGTCAAACTCGACATGCAGGTGGACGTCGGCGGGATGCACTCCGACGTCGGCCGCACCTACGCCCTCGCGCCGACCGCCGAGCAGCGCGAGGTCTTCGCTGCCCTGAACGACGCGCTGGCCGCCGCCATCGCGGCGATGGCCCCGGGCGTGCCCTTCCGCGACGTCTGGGCTGCCGGCATCGGCGCGATGCGGGCGGCGGGGTACGTCGGTTACAGCCGGGGCCATCTCGGGCACAGCGTCGGACTCGCCCACCACTACGAGGAAGCGCCCTTCATCGCCGCCGACGAGCCACGCCCGCTGGCGCCGGGCATGGTGCTGAGCGTGGAATTGCCGTGGTACCTGCCGGGCATCGGCCAGTTCCAACTGGAACGGATGGTGCTGGTCGGCGACTCCGGCTGCGACGTGCTGGATACGCTGCCGCTGAACCTGGCGGTCGAACCGGCGGCGAACGGATGACGATACGACGGCGCGGAACGGATCGTGCCGGCAATCACTGACGGACCGAAAACGGCGGCCAGTTGGCGCTGCCGATGCGACGAACGACGCAACGACGGAGGCGACCATGGACGAAACGACGACGGCAATCACGACGCGGCTGGCCGGGCGCAGCAGCCGGCGGGCGCTGCTGGCGACGGCGGCGAAGACCGGCGCGCTCTCGGCCGCCGTGCTGGCCGCCGGCGGGGTCCGGTCCCTGCCGGCCGGGGCGCGCGCGCTGCTCCAGGACGGCGGCGGCACCCTCGTCGTCGCGATCCCGCAGGCGACCGTGCAACTCGACCCGGCCATCGCCGGCTCGAACGGGTACGGCGACATCATCCCGGTGACGGACAACGTGACCGAGGGGCTGACCCGCTTCAAGCCGGGCACGGTCGAAATCGAGCCGGCGCTCGCCGAATCGTGGGAGACCTCCGAGGACGGGCTGACCTGGACCTTCGCGATCCGGCCCGGCGTGACCTTCCACGACGGCACGCCGCTGGACGCGAAGGCGGTCGAGACCAACATCCTGCGCCAGATCGACGAGGAGCACCCGCTCCACCAGGAGGGAATGGTCTACGCCGGCATCGCCTTCGCCGACGTGGAATCCACCGAAGCCACCGGCGATCTCGAACTGACCGTCACCCTGACGCGCCCGTCGATCCTGCTGCCGGGCAACCTCGCCATCTTCGCCGCCGGCATCGTCAGCCCGGCCTGGCTGGAAGCGGGCGCGGATGCCACGACCGGCGTCGTCGGCACCGGCCCGTTCAAGGTCGATGCCTGGACCCGCGACGTGCAGCTCGACCTCGTCGCGAACGACGATTACTGGGGCGGCCGCCCGGCGCTGGACCGTGTGATCTTCCGCACGGTGCCCGAGGACACCGTGCGCCTGTCGGAGTTGCAGACCGGCTCCATCGACGTCGCCAACCAGATCGACTTCAAGGACGCCACCACCATCGAGGGCGACCCGAACCTGCAGCTGATCACTGGCGGCTACCTCAACGTCCAGTTCCTCGCCTTCAACCAGGCGCACGCGCCGTTCGACAGCCTCGAGGTGCGGCAGGCGGTTTCGCAAGCGATCAACAAGCAGAACATCGCCGACGCCGTCTTCTACGGCCGCTACACCCTTGGCGCGGGGCCGATCGCGCCGCCGCTGCCGGGCTACGATGCCTCGTTCGCCGAGGCCTACCCCTTCGACCAGGAAGCAGCGCGGGCCGCCATCGACGCCGCCGGCGCGGCCGGGGCCAGCTTCGACCTTTACGTCCGCAACAACTCCTTCTGGCCGCTGATCGGGCAACTCGTGCAGGCGGACCTCGCCGCGGTCGGCCTCACCGCCAACCTGCAAACGCTGGAGGACGCCGACTTCTTCTCGACGTTGGCGACCGGCTCCGTGCCCGCCTTCATCAACGACTGGACGTGGGACAACGGCGACCCGGACAACGTGATGTCCTCGCTGTTCGTCGGCGACCGGGCGGTCAGCCGGCTCGGCTACGACGACCCCGACGTGGCGGCGCTGATCGAGGAAGCGCAGGTGACCGCCGACCCGGCTGCCCGAACCCAGCTCTACCTCGACGCCCAGCGCGCGATCGTGGACGACGCGGTCTGGGTCACCCTCGGCTACCCGGAGCGCGGCATCGGGGCGCGCGCGGCCGTTCAGGGCCTCGTCGTCTCACCGGTCGGCTCGGTCGTCCTGCGCGAAGTCACCCTGACCTCGTAGCGCACTACTTCGCTCGGATGTGCAGCGGCCCCGGACGTTGTCCGGGGCCGCTCCGCATTCTCTCGCCCCGCGCCGCCCCGTCGTACGTAGGAGAATCTTCCGCATCGATCGACCGGGTTCCGGATAATCACCGCGGAGATCCGATTACCTTCGGTATCGGGAACGAAATCCGCCTCAACCCGGGCTGGCCGGGTCCGTCGGGTCGGATCCGGCGACGACCTCGTCGCCGTCGCCGATGCCGTCGCCGTCGGTGTCCCACATCAGTGGGTCGGTGCCGGTGGAGGAGCCGGGTTCGAAGCCGACTTCGGCGAAGTCGCTCAGGCCGTCGCCATCGGTATCCGGCAACGCCGGATCGGTGCCGAGCCGCGCTTCCTCGCCATCGGTCAGCATGTCGCCGTCGGTGTCCAGCGCCGAGGGGTCGAGCGGGAAACTCGCCGGATCGGTCGGATCGGCGCCCTCGACGAGTTCGTGGTTATCTCCGAATCCGTCGCCGTCGGTGTCCCAGTTCGTCGGATCGGTCCACGGCCCGGCTTCGGCGACCTCGGCGCCGTCGAGCCGCCCGTCGCCGTCGGTATCGGGGTTGGCGGGGTCCGTGCCGATCTCGACCTCGCGGCCGTCGGTCAGGCCGTCGCCGTCGGTGTCGGGGCCGCCCGGCGGCGGGTCGGCGCCCACGTAGACGATCGCCAGCACGGCGTTCGGCGTGGCCCCGTCGAGAATCACTGTCCAGCCGGTATCCGATGCGCCGGCGCTGCCGCGCACGTCCGAGAGTTCGTATCCCGCCGGCGCGGCGATCCCGCTCGTCCGGAGGTGGTAGGTCCCGAGCGGCACGCCGCCCGCTTCGCCCCAGACCCAACTCACGCCGTGGATGCGCACCGGAACGTCGCTGCTGGCGTCCGTGGCCAGCCGCACCGGTCCCTCGATGACCACCCCGGTGGCGTCGCCGAAGACGCACTCCGCGTACGGATCGACCGGCGGCACGGCGCAATGGTGGACGCTGACGGCGATGCTGCCATCGACTTCGCCGCGCAGGTCCTCGGGGATCACGTACCACGCGCAACTCACCGCCGCGCCGCGCCGCACCTCGAACGATCCGCCGGGAATGCCGCTGCTCGTCGGCTGGACCAGAATCGGGCCGTCCGCGTCGAAGCAGGCCACCGTTTGGGTAGCAAACTCGCCTGGCACCCCGCCGGTGAGGGCGTAGACGCCCGCGCGCAGGCCGAGGAAGTTCGCCGCCCCGGCAGCATCCGTGGTCCGCTCGCGGGCGATCTCTGACGACGGGACGAGCAGCCGGAACCCGATCCCGGCCAGCGGCTCCCGGCAATCCCGCCCGTGGTTGCCGCCGTCGTAGGCGACCGGGCAGGCGTAGGCATGGACCGTGACCGACGCGACGTCGGCAACCGGCGTGGCCGGCGGAACCACCGTCGGCGCTGCGGTCGGGGTCACAATCGGAGACGAGCGTGGCGCCCGCGTCGCCGGAGGAGCAGCCGGCCCAGCATCCCGACCGCGGGCGCGGTAGGCGACGACGCTGCCGGCCGTTCCGGGAGCGGCATCGTCCCAGGCGACGAGGACGAGCCGACCGGCGGTCCCGATCGCGATTGGCTGGGCGTCCGATGGTGCAGGCAGCACCCCGACGATCTTGCCCGTGGCGCGGTCGAGCAGCACAGGGGTGCGCGGACTGCTGCCGAGCACCGCCAGCACGTCGCCGGCCACGACCGGCCCCTGCCCGGCCCCGCCCGCGATCTCGGTCTTCCAGACGACGTTGCCGGTCGCCGCGTCGAGCGCGACCACCCCGGGCCGCGGCGGCGTCGGAGGCGTCTGGCTGTTGGAGCCGATGCCCATGCCGACGTAGACCACGTCGCCCGCGACAACCGGCGGATCGACGCTCCAGACGGTCGGCCCGGGGTCGTAGCGCCAAACCTCCCGGCCCGCCGGATCGATGGCGACGAGGTCGCCGGTGGCCTGGGACATCGCGTAGAACAGGTCCCGCCCGGTGGCACGCACGCCGAGCCGGTCGGCTGGGTCGGATTGCCACAGCCGGGTTCCGGTCACGGCGTCGAAACCGCGCACGACCGCCGCCGACGTCGCACCATCGACCCCGGTGACGGCGACGACGTGGCCCGCCGCCACCGGCGCGCCGAACGCGCCCGCGCCGAGGTCGGCCCGCCAGCGCTCCCGCCCGGTCGCCGGATCGAGCGCGACGAGCGCCCCGGCCTGTCCGGCACGGACGCTGGCGTACACGTTCTCGGTGAAGGAGAGCGGCGAGCCCGAAACCTCGCCCAGACCGGCCACGGTCCAGCGCGCCGACCCGTCGTCGGCAGCCAGCGCGGTCATGGCTCCGGCGTGGTCGGCGACGACCAGCAGGTCGCCGGCCAGCACCGGTCCCGAGGACCCCGGTGCCTCGGTCTCGAACGCCCAGCGGACCCGACCGTCGCGCTCATCGACGGCGCGCACCCCGGCGCCGTCCGCGAGGTAGACCGTGCCGTGCGCCGTGGTGAACGCGAGCGGCCCGCCACCGTCGTACCCGATGCGCCACGCCTCGGCCCACCGCGCGGGCTGGGCAGCGCCGGAAAAGGCGGCCTGCCCGAACCCGAGCGCCAAGAGGAGCGCCGCGAGCAGCCAGGCAAGCCCGATCCTGATCCATCCGCCGGTGGCCAATTGCACGACGCGCATGTGGCGGACCTCCCCTGCTCCCGGACGATGCGACCGCGGCCCCGGCGCCAACGCGCCGGGATGCGGAATGCCCGCGGCGCGTGCGAACCGGCACGCGCCGCGGGCTGCGTCACCCGCGCTATTCGACCGCGAAGACCGAGACCATGCCTTCCATCACGTGCGGATGGCCGGTGGCGGGATCGACGATGAAGCAGATCGCCGCGTAGGTGCCGGGTTCGAAGTCGAACTCGGCCCAGGTGGTGATGCCGCCGGTCTGCATGCCGACGTAGCCGGCCGGCATCGAATGGGCGAACGCGCCGTCCGGCGCGGGCTCGGCGCCGGTCATCATCGCGCCGGTTTCCTCGACGATCTGCTCTGCGGTCGTGCCCTCCGGCACCCGCATCATCACGACGTGGTGGGCCTGCAGCGTGCCGGTGTTGGCGACTTCCCAGACCTGCGGCCCGGCCGGCAGCGGCGACGGGGCGACGAGGTACGTCAGTTCGTCGGTCATCTCCAGCCGCACCGCCGCCTCGGGCGCGGGCTTGCGGGCGGCGGCGGTCGCCTCCGGCCCCGACGCCGGGCGGGCGACGGTGAGGATCGTGCTGCTGTAGGCGGGCTCGGCCTCCATCTCCCCGTCGCCGCGCCAAGTGGCGGCGATGTGATATTCGCCCGGCTCCAGGTCCACGACGAACGATTCCGGCTCGCCCGGCTCCATCGCCTCGACGCCGCCGGCGTAGACCCAGCCGGGCAGGGCGACGTCCTCGGAAACGGCGGCCGGGATGCTGGCGACGACCTCGTTCGCGGCCATCTCCGCCGGCGGTTGCAGCAGCGTGAGCCCGGCGAGGTTCGGCCCCTCCGGCACGAGGGTGAACATGACGTGGCCGGCAGGCAGCGCGGCCGGGGCTTCCAGCCCGTCCAGCCCGACCACGATCTCGATTTCGGGAAGGCCAAGCGCGTCGAGCGTGCGGGCCGGCTCCCCGGTCGTCGCGGCGAAGGCGGCCGGCCCGACGGCGGCCGAGGCGAGCAGGGCGGCCACGGCCAGGACGGCGCGGTGACGAGTAGTTTGGGCAACGCTCACTGACGAGTCCTTTCATCGATGGCGCACTGCGCGCCGTTTCGCCGCACGCCACTCGATCCGGCACGCGTTCGATCGCGATGGGTTGGGCGGGCATGGATGGCGACCTTCGGCCGATCCGTCAGCAGCGGTCCGGCCAGCGGCACTGCTGCCCGGAGCCTTCGCCGGTGCAGCAGAGGTAGGCCGTGCCCGACCGGCCGCAGTACTCGCCGGCCCCGGTGTTGCAGCACAGGTAGGCGTAGCCGCACGTGGAAACGCAGGCGCCGTTGCGGCACATCTCGCCCTTGGCGCAGGTGTTTCCGCAGCCGCCGCAGTTGGCCGGGTCGTTGTCGGTCTCGATGCAGCGTCCGCCGCAAACCGCCTTGCCGAGCAGCGTGTCGCAGCAGCCATCCTCGCTGCACGCTTCACCGGCGAGGGCGTTGCAGCAACCGCCCGGGCCGGTTGGGCAGGCGGCGTAACCAGGGCAGCACTGGCCGGATTCCTTTTCCAGGCACGAGCCGTCGCCGCAGGCGTGGTGGGTTTCGGTGCAGCAGGCGTCCCTGGCGATGCAGCCGCCGCCGCACTCCTGCTCGTCCGGGCAGCACCCCTCGGCGATGCAGGCGTTGCCGCAGTCGTGCATGCCGGCCGGGCAGGCGCAGCCGCAGGTGGCGCGGTCGCGGACCTTGCCGTCCGGGCAGGCGTTGCGGCAGCGGCCACCGCAGCGCTCCTGCCCGGGTTTGCAGGCGCGGCCGTTGTTCTTCGCGTTCCGGCGCTTGTTCCTTCGCTTCGCCTTGCGCCGAGCCTTGTTGCCCTTCTGCTTCGCGTCCACGTCCGGCGTCCCGGAGACGAGCACGGCCAGCAGCCCGGCGAGGAGCGACCCGATCGCCCCCTTGCGGCTGGTGGCACGCGACATCGCCCGCGACAGGGCGTCGAACCGCAGATCCTCCATGGTCCCTCCGAGCCTCCTTTCCGGCAGGTCGTGGTTGCGGCGGGTGCCCGGCGAGGCGTCCGCCGATCCCGCCGGGTGAGGCCGACGAGTTCGGCGCGGCACGGAAACGGCCGGGCCCGGGCGGGGCTGCGCCCGTGGCCGACGCGGGCAGCGGTAACGGTGGCGGGGAGGCCCGGAAGAGGGTTTGGGCCGCCCCACCACTGACGCGCAGGTTAGGAGGCTCGGCTTCCACGAACCTTCCAGCCGACACTGGCAGGAAGAGGTTTGCTGGAAGACGAGAGCGATGGGCGCGGACGGTGTACGCGCCCTGCTCCCGGCGGGCCTGTTGCCGGCGGCACGGGCGCGATAATCGCGGTTGCCTTGTTGATGCAAGCGCCACCCGTACCCAGCCCCGGAGGGGCTTCGTTCCCAGAGCCCGGGGATGATGGCAGTTGCCCAGAATAGGGCGGCCACCGCCCGTGCCCAGCCCGGAGAGGCTTCGTTTTCGTAGCCCGGGGTTTATGGCGGTGGCCAAAAGAGTCCGGGCATCGGCGGAGCGGGCGCGGGCGATGGCCGGATCAATTGCGCAACCGCCATCATCGCGCCCGCTCTCGGACCGGTATCCGCATCAATCGGGCAGCCGCCATCATCGCGTCCGCCGATGGATCGGGAGCCGGTTCAACAAGCCAACCACCATCACCCCCGGGCGGGCATGGCCAACTCCCGGATCGATGAACCCACCGCCACCGTCCCCACGCCCGGAACGTTGCGCCGCCCCGCCATTTATTCGGCATTTATTCGGTCGCGGATTCCCGCGTACGTACGCACCAAAACGAACGAATTCGGGTTTATTCGCGGCCTGTCCCACCCCCAGCGCCCGCACCCGTGCCGAATCCATCCACATGGCCGCCCGCGCGCCCATCGTGCCCAGCCCCGGGCATCCCGACAGCCGAATTGCGGAAGCAAAGACCCTCCGGTGCTGACGCCGGGCGACATCCTGCTCCCCGCGCTCAGTCCCGGCGGACCGCCGTCCGTTCGTCGAGGGCAGCCAGGCTGGCGACCGTGTCGAGGATCGCGCCGTCGAAGGGCAGCCCCAGGCCGGCCGTCCACGCGAGGTCGGCCACGCGGGCGGGCAGCAGCGCGCGGGCCGCCGCCATCGCCTCGTCGTGGAGGGCGACGTTGGTCGGCTGGCGGGCCGCGCCCGATTCCCGGCGCATCGCCTCGGCCGCGCCGGCGCAGCGCAGCGCCGCCTCCGGTTCGCCCTCCTGCACGAGGTAGCGGGCGGCCTGTTCGAGCACCTCGGCCGTCACCCCGCGGTCGCCCACGAGGCGCAGCAGCGCCAGCCCCTCGGCGACGAGCGCCCGGGCGGCGCGGAGATCGCCGCGCATGTCCTCGGCTTCGGCGAGGTTGATGAGGGCGATCGCTGCGCTGCGGTTGTCGCCCAAGTCCCGGTGGCGCTCGGCCGACTCGCGAACGGCCTCCGCGCCGCGCTCGACGTCGCCGGAGCGCAGCAGCGCCTCCCCGAGGTTGGACAACGCGATGGCGATGCCCGAGGCATAGCCCACCGCGCGGAAGGTGGCCAGGCTGGCCTCGAAGTGGGCCGCCGCGCCCGCCAGGTCGCCCCGCCACATGGTCACGATGCCGACGCCCACCTGCGTCTCCGCCGTCCGCGCCGGGTCGCCGATGCGGCGGCTGATGATCAGGCTCTCCTCCAGCCGGGCTGCCGCGCCATCGACGTCCCCCGCCGCCAGCAGCGAACTGGCGAGGTTCGACAGACACGTATCCATCGCCGGGTCGCTCCCCGTGGCGCGGGCCACGGCGACCGACTCTTCGCCGAACGCCACCGCGCGGGCAACGTCGCCGCGCATGCGGGCGGCGTTGCCGAGGTCGGTCAGCGCGCGCCAGACGATCTCGTCTGCTCCGAGCGCGCGGCCGAGGTCGAGCGCCTCGCGGTGCAGCCGTTCGGCGCGGTCGATGTCGCCGAGGCTGTCGGCCACCCAGCCCGCCGCCGTCAGCGCGCGGGCGTAGTCCTCGGTTCGGAGGCCGCTCGTGGCGGCGAGGACGCGTTCGAGCCAGGCGAGCGCTTCGCGGTAGTGGCCGCGCCGCTTCCAGAGCCGGGTCATCGCCACCGCGAGGCGCAACCCGCGTTCCGGGGCCGTCGCCAGCGCCCAGTCGAGCGCCGCCCGCACGTTGTCGTGGTCGGCCTCCAGCCGGTCAAAGGCGTCGGTTTCGTCCCCCAGGCCCAGGCGCCCGCGGCCGCCCTCGGCGAGCGCGATGGCCCAGGCGAGGTGGGCGTCGCGCACCGCCGCGTCTTCCCCGCTCTCGGCCAGCCGCTCCAACCCGAATTCGCGGATCGTCTCCAGCATCGCCCCCCGAGCGGCGGCGGCATCCACGCGAATGAGGCTCTTGGAGGTTAACGAGTCGAGGAGTCGAGGAGTCGAGGAGTCGAGAAGAAGGACGGAGCCGGCAGTCCACTCCTCGACTCCTCGACTCCTCGACTCCTCGACTTCGGAGAGCGGCCATCCTCCGACGAAGACGGCGAGCCGGCGGAACAGGATCTGCTCGTCCGGCGCGAGCAGGTCGTGGCTCCAGGCGATGGCGTTGCGCAGCGTCTGCTGGCGGGCCGGGAGGTCGCGGTAACCGGCGACCAGTTCCGGCAGGCGGCGGTCGAGCCGGGCCAGCAGCGCGGGCGGCGGGAGATCGAGGGTGCGCGCCGCCGCCAGTTCGATCGCCAGCGGCAAGCCGTCGAGGCGGGCGCAGATCTCGACGATGGCCGCCGCCTCCGGCTCGCCCAGCGGCGCATCCGGGGCGACCGCGCGGGCGCGCTGGAGGAAGAGGGCCGGCGCTTCGTAACGCGACAGGTCGGCCGGCCTGGCGCGATTGCCGTCACCGCGCGCGGGCGGCAGCCCGAGCGGCGGGACGGGCGCTTCGTGCTCGGCCCGCAGCCGCAGCGGTTCGCGGCTGGTCGCCAGCACCTTCAGGCGCGGGCAGGCGGCCAGCAGGTCGGCGACGGCCGGGGCGGCATCCAGCACCTGCTCGAAATTGTCGAGCGCCAGCAGCAGTTCCGCGCCGCGCAGGCCGTCGCGCAGCGCGTCCGTCGCGGGCTTGCCCGGCTCCTCCTCCAGCCCCAGCGCGCGGGCGACCGCCGGCGGCACGAGGGCGGGATCGTGCAGCGCGGAAAGATCGACGAAGCAAGCCCCCTGGGCGAGGTCATCCAGCAGCGTCGCCGCGATCTCCAGCGCCAGTCGCGTCTTGCCGACGCCGCCCGGGCCGGTCAGCGTCACCAGCCGAACCTCCGGCCGCCACAGGAGGTCGAGGGCGCGCTCCAGTTCGCGGGTCCGGCCGACCAGCGGCGTCGGCGGCGCCGGGATCGCCTCCCAGCGCCGGGGCGCGGCGACCGGGAGCGGCGGCAACGACGGCGCGGCGGCGGGC
>JAFAEX010000172.1 GCA_023423795.1 Chloroflexota bacterium
CCGAGCAGCAACGAATACGGCACGCCGATGAAGAACAGGATCACGGTGGCCGAGATGCCCTGGAACGTCAGCGAGATCAGCAAGCCGCCAAGGTAGCGCGACAACGAGTCGCCGGCGTTGGTCCAGAGTTCGTCGGCGTCGTCGCGGTAAACCAGCGGCAGCGCCCGCAGCATGCTGTCCTTGAACCGCTTCGAGTCGGCCAGCAGGTAGACCGCCACGAAGACGACCCCGAACAGCGTCAGCACCAACCCCAGCAACCCGGTCAGGGCGTCGAGCACGCTGCGCAGCAGCGTCTGCCCGAGCGATTGCGCCTGCGAGAGGACCTCCCCCTGCACCTGCTGGATGGTTTGCTCCGGCGAATCCTCCAGCAACCCGCGCTCGGCCAGCAGTTCGACGACCTGCCGCAGTTGCTGGTTGGCGAAGTTCGCGTAGGTCGGGGCGTCCTGCACCAGCGCGGTCAACTGGGCGATGGCCAGCGGCACCAGCACCAGCACCGCGACCGTCATGGCCACGACCAGCAGCACGAGCACGAGCACGATCGCCAGCCCGCGGGGCAGCACCTTCGACAGCAGCCGCACCGGGAACGACAGGATCAGCGCCAGCGCCGCTCCGGAGAGCGCCAATTGCGGCACCGTCGGCACCCGCCAGCACAGCCACACCACCGCCAGCAGCAGTCCCGCCAGCAGGACGCTGCGGGTGCGCGACGAAATCGGGATTGGGGTGGGCGCGCCGACGGGCATCGCGATTCAGTCCGCTATCCGCGCAACGGATGCGCCACCGGGCAGGGAGCCGACGGCGGCCAGGAACGGGCTCCACCGGCCGACCGCTCGACCGGCCAGCGTGGCGTTCGGGAAGGCGCGGCGCTCGCGGCCCAAGGGAGGAGCCGGCACGGCTTCGCGTTCACCGCCGGTCGCCGGGACGGCCTCATTCGGCGGGCTCGGCCAGCACGTCGGTCGGCACCGGCAGATCCGGGTCCGGCTGGACGGCTTCGGCGTCCGTCGCGACGGTCTCGTCGGCCGGTGCGGCGTCGGCCGGGGCCTCCCCTTCGGCGGCGGGCTCCGCCTCGGCCGCGTCGGCTGCCGGGGCCGCCGGGCGCAGGGCCAGCACCAGCACGCCGCCCGCACCGCCCTCGTCGCGGGAGATGAAGGTCGCCGTGCCGTAGTACCCGCCATAGGGGCCGCCGCTGCCGGAGACCTGCATCACCAGGGTGGCCGGGCGCGCGCCCTCGACGTCGTCGAGCCACGTCCAGCGCTCGGGGATGTCGCCCTCGCTGCGGGCGTAGGTGTCGAAGCGGGTTTCTCCGAGGGTGATCACCGGCGTTCCCTCGTCGGGGAAATCGGCCCGCCCGATGGCCGCCGCGCCCTGCTGCGGCCCGGCCACCAGCGCGGCATCCACCGCGATCGGCACCACGTTGATGAACTCGCCGGACGGGTCGTTGGCGTACCACGTCACCAGCGTCACCACGTCGGTCGTGGCGTCCACCGCCGGCGCGGCCGGATCGGGCGCAACCGCCGTCGGCTCCGCGGCCGGTTCGGGCGCGGGCGTGGCGGCGGGCGCGACCGCCGTCGGCGCGGGCGCCGGGGTGCCCGCCTGCCGGCTGACCTCCGCCAGCGCCGGGCCGCTGCCGAAGATGCCGGCGAGGAGCGCGAATCCGAGACCGCACGTTGCGAAGACGGGTAAGCGCATCCCCCGATCCTCCTTCTGCCCGGCGGAGGGCGTTCGCCTAACCTTGCACGACGCTTCGGTCATGGTCAAGCATGGAACGTTGCGCCATTGGGCGGAAAAACGGGACCAAAAGGAACCGGGAAGGGCGGGCAACATGGCGAGCGGAGAACTCGTGGGACGCGTCGCGCTGGTCACCGGGGCGACCCGGCTCAACGGCATCGGGGCGGCTGCCTGCCGGGCGCTGGCCGCGCGCGGCGCGGACATCGCCTTCAGCCACTGGTCGGCCTACGACGACGGCTTCCCCTGGGCGCCGGAGGCGGACGAACCGGTGCGGCTGCGCGACGGCCTCCGCGCCGCCGGGGTGCGCGCCGAGTCTTTCGCGATCGACCTGTCCGACCCGGCGGGACCGGAGCGCCTGCTGGCGGAGGCGACGGCGCGCCTCGGCCCGCTCACGATCCTCGTCAACAACGCCGCCTATTCCACGAACGACGGCTGGGAGGCGCTCGACGCGGCGACGCTAGACGCCCACTACGCGGTGAACCTGCGCGCCACCGCCCTACTCTCCGTCGGGTTTCTCCACCGCTTCGAGGGCGGCAGTGGCGGCCGCATCATCAACATGAGCAGCGGGCAGGGGCGCGGCCCGATGCCGAACGAACTCGCCTACGCTGCCTCCAAGGGCGCGATCGAGGCCTTCACCACCAGCCTTTCGCCGGCGGCGGCGGAACGCGGCGTGACGGTCAACGCGGTCAACCCCGGCCCGACCGACACTGGCTGGATCGACGCCGACCTCGCCGCGGCGCTGCTGCCCAAGTTCCCGTTCGGCCGCATCGGCGCGCCGGAAGACGCCGCCCGCCTGATCGCCTGGCTCGCCACCGACGACGCCGCGTGGGTGACCGGTCAGGTGATCAACTCCGAAGGCGGGTTCGTCCGGCAATAGCCGCGGCCGGGGTGCGCGACACGTCGCCGCACACCCCGGCGGCAATCTCCCCCTACCCCAGGCGGCGTGGCTCGACCCGATCCGGCGCCAATCCCGCCCGCCGTTTGTTCGGTATTTATTCGGCGTTTATTCGCCATTTATTCGGTCGCGGAACCCCGCGAACGTACGCTTGTTTTCGCCCGAATCGGCATTTCTTCGCACCCCCTCCCAGCCACAGCACCCGGACCCCCCTTCCGGGCGCGCCCGCGCCGCTTGCGCCCGCGTGGGTGGCCGGGGGTCGCCGAAGAAATCCGATTTCCGCATGGGTACGGGAAAACCAGCACCGAATAAATGGCGAATAAACACCGAACAAATACCGAAAAAACCAGCGCGGATGCGCCGTCGGCCCGCTCACCGACGATGAGGGGACGCCCGGGGTTGATGGCGGATCCCTGCACGATGCGGATGCCCGGCGCCTGGCGGGCGCGATGGTGGCGGTCGCCGAACGACGCCGGACCCACCCGTCGTCAGTCCCGGAGGGACGTCGTTCCCGCCGCCCGGGACATCCAATCCCGGGCGCGCATCGCCGGCGGCCGCATCAATTTGGCAACCGCCACCATCGCACCCGCCATCGACTTGGCACGCCGATTGCATAGACAAGATTCGCCCACGCGACGTTCGCTCGCCGACCGTCGCCCGGCGCATGCGTCAAGCCTCATCCGACGACCCGTTCGATCCGAGCGCCGCCCGTCGCGGGCAGGCGCCGGTCGCGCGTCGTCGCGCGGCGACCCCGGTTGGCGAAAGGACGTCCCCGATGCTCCTCTGCTTTTCTCACCTCCGGTGGGATTTCGTGTGGCAGCGGCCGCAGCACCTCATGGCGAGATTCGCACAACGAATGCCCGTGTACGTCGTCGAAGAACCGGTTTTCGAGGGGAACACCGAAACGCTGCGCGTGCGCGATGCCGGCGCGGTCACCGTGCTGACCCCCGTCCTGCCGGCCGGGCTCGACGTGCCGGGCGGGTTCAACCGCCGCGCCAATCGGGTCATCCGGGAACTGCTCGCTCCCGTCATCTGCGGGCTGCTGGCGCAGGGCGAAGGCCCGCTCGTGACCTGGTACTACACGCCGATGGCCCTCGGCGCCGCGCCGTCCGGGATCGAGCCCGACCTCGTCGTCTTCGACGCGATGGACGAACTGTCGGCCTTCCGCTTCGCCCCGCCGGAACTGGTCGAGCGAGAAGCCGCGCTCATGCACCGGGCCGACCTCGTCTTCACCGGCGGGCCGTCGCTCTACCGCTCCCGCAAGGACCGCCACCCCGCCGTCCACTGCTTCCCGTCCGGCGTCGAAGCCGACCATTTCGCGCAGGCCCGTACCGCTCTCGCGCCGCCGGCCGACCTCGCCGGGCGCGCGGGGCCGGTGCTCGGGTTCTACGGCGTGCTCGACGAGCGGGTGGACATGGACCTGCTGGCGGGCATCGCCGACCTGCGGCCGGAGTGGACGCTCGCCCTCGTCGGACCCACCGCCAAGATCGACCCGGAGGACCTGCCGCAACGCCCGAACATCCTCTGGTACGGCAAGCAGGACTACGCCGACCTGCCGCGCTTCCTCGCCGGCTTCGACGTGGCGCTGCTCCCCTTCGCCCGCAACGAGGCCACCCGCTTCATCTCGCCGACGAAGACGCTCGAATACCTCGCCGGCGGCAAGCCGATCGTCTCCACGCCGATCGTGGACGTGGTGGATCTCTACGGCGAGGTCGTCTCCTTCGGCGAAACGGCGGAGGAGTTCGTGCGCGCCGCCGACGACCTGCTGCACGAGCCGGCTGCCGTGCGCGACCTGCGGCTCGCCCGGGCCGAGACCATCCTCGCCCGCCACGGCTGGGACGCGATCGCCGCCCAGATGCAGGACCTGATGGACCTCGCCCTGGCGCGGCGGGCGCCGCTGCCGCTGGTGGCCGTGGCCGCCGCCGCGCGGGACGACGCCGGCCTCCGCTTCGGCTCGCCGGCCGTCGTGACGGGAGCGGCGTGATGTTCGACGCGGTCGTCGTCGGGGCCGGGTTCGCCGGCAGCGTGCTAGCCGAGCGGCTGGCCACGCAGGACGGGATGCGCGTGCTCGTCGTCGAGCGGCGGCGGCACGTGGCCGGCAACGCCTTCGACGAGGCGGACGCGACCGGGCTGCTGGTCCACCGCTACGGCCCGCACATCTTCCACACCAACTCGCCCGAGGTCTTCGCCTACCTGTCGAACTTCACCGGGTGGCGGCCCTACCAGCACCGGGTGCTGGCCAGCGTGGACGGCCAACTGGTGCCGATCCCGATCAACCTCGACACCGTCAACCGGCTCTACGGGCTGAACCTTTCCGGCCCGGAACTGGCCGACTGGTTCGCCCGCATCGCCGAGCCGCGCGACCGCATCCTCACCAGCGAAGACGCGGTCGTCTCCAAGGTCGGCCGCGAGTTGTACGAGAAGTTCTTCCGGGGCTATACCCGCAAGCAGTGGGGCCTCGACCCGAGCGAACTCGACGCGCAGGTGGCGGCGCGCATCCCCACCCGCACCAACCGCGACGACCGCTACTTCGCCGACCGCTACCAGGCGATGCCGGCCCACGGCTACGCCCGCATGTTCGAGCGGATGCTGGACCACCCGCGCATTTCGGTCATGCTCGGCGCGGACTGGCGGGAGATCGCGCCGCTGTTCGGGGACCGGCCGCCGCTGCTCGTCTGGACCGGGCCGATCGACGAGTACTTCGGCCGCGTCCACGGCCCGCTGCCCTACCGCTCGCTGGAGTTCCGGTTCGAAACGCTCGACCGCGAATGGGCGCAACCGGTCGGCACCGTCAACTACCCCAACGAGTACGACTACACCCGCGTCACCGAGTTCAAGCACCTCACCGGGCAGCAGCACCCGAAGACCACCGTGGTCTACGAGTACCCCCGCGCCGAGGGCGACCCCTACTACCCCATCCCGCGGCCGGAAAACCGCGACCTGTACAAGCGCTACCAGGCGATGGCGGCCGAGGAGGCCGGCGTCGTCTTCGTCGGCCGGCTCGCCACCTACCAGTACTACAACATGGACCAGGTGGTGGCGCAGGCGCTCGCCGCCCACGAAAAACTGTCGGCGGCCCGCCGCCTGGTGGCCGCCTGACCGGGCTCCCGATGGCCGCCCGCCCGCCGCTCCCGATCACTCCCAGCCGCCGCCCCGCGAGGCGCAGCCGTCCCTCCCCGGCCGCGCCGCTCCGCCGCCGGTCCCCCGCCGGCAGCGGACGCGGGGCGGCGGCGCGCTCCGGAGACCCCGCATGACAGCCCACCAGCGCCTCGCCGCCCAGCACTCAGCACCCAGGACCCGGCACCCCGAGCTGTGGGGCGGCATCGAGTGCACCGTCAACCGCGTCGGCGACGTCTGGCACGACCAGTACGCCCACTCCGGCCACGACGAGCGCATCGACGACCTCGACCGCATCGCCGCGCTCGGCATCCGCACGCTGCGTTACGGGGTGCTCTGGGAGCGCGTCGCGCCGCACGGGCTCGACCGCGCCGACTGGGCGTGGACCGACGCCCGGCTGGAGCGGTTGCGTTCGCTCGGCGTGCGCCCCGTCGCCGGGCTCGTCCACCACGGCAGCGGCCCGCCCGGCACCGATCTGCTGGACCCCGCGTTCCCGAACAAACTGGCCGCCTTCGCCCGCGCCGTGGCCGAGCGCTACCCGTGGCTGGACGCCTGGACTCCCGTCAACGAACCGCTGACGACGGCGCGCTTTTCCGCCCTCTACGGCCATTGGCACCCGCACCTGCGCGACGAGCGCGCCTGCATGACCGCGCTGCTCCATCAATGCAAGGCGGTCGTCCTGGCGATGCAGCAGGTCCGCGCGGTCAACCCGGCGGCGATGCTGGTCCAGACCGAGGACCTCGGCAAGACCCACGGCACCGACCGCACCCACCTCCAGGTCGAGTTCGAGAACGAGCGCCGCTGGATCACCTTCGACCTGCTGCTGGGCCGCGTCGTGCCGGGCCACTGGATGTGGGAGCACCTGCGCTGGCTCGGCATCCCCGAAGCGGACCTCGCCTTCTTCGCCGAGCGGCCCTGCCCGCCGAACGTGCTGGGCATCAACACCTACGTCACCAGCGAGCGCTTCCTCGACCATCGCCTGGAGGAGTACCCGAACCACCTCCACGGCGGCAACGGCTGGGTCTCCTACGCCGACGTCGAGGCGGTCCGGGTGCGCCGGGAGGGCATCGACGGGCCGGCCGGGCTGCTGCGCGAAGCGTGGGACCGCTACCGCCGCCCGCTGGCGATCACCGAGGCGCACCTCGGCTGCTCCCGCGAGGACCAGGTGCGCTGGCTGGCGGAAGCATGGACCGCGGCGGTGGACGCCCGCGAGGCGGGTGCGGACGTGCGCGCCGTCACCGTCTGGTCGCTGCTCGGCGCGCACGATTGGCATTGCCTGCTGACCCGGCGCGACGGCCACTACGAACCCGGCGCGTTCGACCTGCGCGCGCCCGTTCCCCGGCCGACCGCGATCGCCCGGCTCGCGTCCACCCTCGCCCGCGGCGAACCGCCCGCTCATCCCTTGCTGGCCGACCCCGGCTGGTGGCGTCGCCCCGACCGGCTGCTCTACCCGCCGTGGCCGGAGGACGGGTCGCCCGAGGGCGCGGCCCTGTCAACGGCGCCGCCGCCCGTCGCCGCTCGCTACCGGATCGCGCCGCGACCGCTGCTGCTGGTCGGGGCCGACGGCGCGTTCGGGCAGGAGGCCGCCGCCGCCTGCCACGCGCGCGGCATCCGGTTCGTGCCGCTGCGGGCAAGCGAGGCCGCTTCGATCAATGCCGCCGATCTGTCGGACCTGCTGCGGAACCACCGGCCGTGGGCGGTCGTCGATGCCCGCCTGCGCCGGGGCGGCCGCTGGGACCGCGACGCCTGGTCGCCAGGCGCGCTCGGGGCGGCCACGGCGCTCGCGGAAGCCTGCGCCGCGATGGGCGTGCCGCTGCTCGCGCTCTCGTCGGACCTCGTGTTCGACGGGCGGAAGGGCGCTCCTTACCTCGAATCGGACCCGGTCGCGCCGCACGACCCGCTGGGCCATCGGCACGCCGACCTGGAAACGGCATTGGCCGCCCGCCACCCGGCCACCCTCATCCTGCGCGCCGGAATGATCCTCGGGCGCGACGGCGGCGATTCGGTCATCGCCGCGAATCTGGCGACCATGGCGAACGGCGAACCCGTCACCGCCAAAGACACGGCCGCGCGCTCGCCGGCGTGGCTGCCGGACCTCGCCCACGCCGCGCTCGACCTGCTGGTGGACGGCGAAACGGGCATCTGGCACCTCGCCCACCCCGGACCGCTCACCCTCACGGCGCTCCTGCGCGACCTCGCCGCGCGCCTCGGCCGCGACCCGGCGCTCGTCCGCGCATCGGTCGAACCAACTACGCTCCGGCACACCGTGCATACACCGCGCCCGCTGGCCGTCGAACTCGGGAGCGAACGCGGACTGCTCCTCCCAGCGACCGATTCGGCCGTTGCCAACCTCGCCGCGGCGTGGCCTTCAGCCACCCAGGGCAAGGCCCGCGTGCGGGCGGCCTGATCGCGCCGGAAACGATGCGGCGGGGCAGGATCGCCTGCCCCGCCGCGCACGAATCACCGCCGAACGCACTTGAAGCGGCACCGCCGCCGCCCGCAATGGCACTTGCACTTGTACCCAGAACTGCACCGGCATCGGCAGCCATGGCCGGCCTCGGCTTCCTGGTAGCCCGCCAGCGTGGCCACCCCTGGCACCGCCAGCGCCACGGCGGCGAGCAGCCCGCGCCGGCCCTTCGCCGCGCCCAGCGACCGGGCAACTCCGTCGAAAACCCGTTCGTCCATGCGTCGATCTCCCGGTGCCCGGGCAGCAACGAACCCGGGGCACGCGACCCCATCAGCGGGGCGTCCCCAATCGCCGGACCGCGACCTGCGCCGAGGCGGTCCATCGCCTGCGCGACCGCGCGTCCTACACTATCGATTGGCGTGGCGCGATCGTCTCATACCGCCACACGATTCGCCACCCCACGTTGCAGGCGTAGTGGCGGCACCCAACTTCGGGCGAAGAGGTTGCGTACAGCCCGCGCTAAACGGCCTGCCGCACGGTCGCGTCCAACGGCGAATCCATGAGGGCGCTTCATGTCCACGGCCGCCGTCAACCCGAGCTTGCCGAGGGATCTCCTCCTTACCCCTGATGAGGCAACGACGAACTCTCACGGCGGCTCGGGTTGACAGGGTGAAGAACGGCGACGGGTTCTGGTTCGGGCCTAGCTCTCGCAGCCGATGCCGTCCTTGTCGCCGTCGAAGCGGTGAGGATCGGGCGGCAGCACGGTGAAGCGGCGCTGGGGGATGTCGCCGCAATCGAGGTCCGGCGATCCCGGCGGGATGCAGAAATTGGGATAGGACGGGTCACACGAACCGCCGTCCGCGCCGCCGCCGGAGGACGCGATGCCGCTCGTGGACGCGGGAGCCGGCGCCGGTTCGGCCACGATGCCGAGCGGCGTGTCCGCGCCGCCGCAGGCCGGCCACAGCCCCAACTGGTGGCGGCGGGCGAACGCCTGGGCGTCGCGCATCTCCTCCACGTACTCCACATCCGGCGGGAAGGTCGCCAACACCCCGTAGCCGGAGCGGACGATCGCCTCGTTGACCTGCACCACCGAGCCGTTGCCGAAGTCCAGCCAGGCGTAGCGCAGCAACCGGTCGTAGCGGTCGCGGTCGGACACGTCGGTTTCGAGGTACAGCGGCGCGCCGAGGCCGAGCAGCCAGGTCGTAAAGGAGGTCGCCTCCGCGCCGTAGCACTCCACCGGGTTGTTCGGGTCCTTCGTTTCCGGGGTATCGACCAGGATCAGCCGGACCCGCTCGACCACGCCGCCGACTTCGGCCTCGATCGTGTCGCCGTCCACGACCCGCAGCACGGTCGCCGGCGTCGCATCGGACGGCACTGCGTCGGTCCAGAGGGCGGGCGCGACGCCGTTGGGCAGTTCCGGGCAGGCGACGCCGTCCCCGTCAGGGTCGAGTGCCGCCCACACAGCCGGGTCGGCGTCGAACAGGCTCTGGGCGTATTCGTAGACACCGATGTCGGCGCAGGAGATCCCCTGGGCCTGAACCGGCGCGTTCGGAACGATATTGGCAAGCAATCCGAGAAGGACGATGAGCGCCGCGACCGACGCCCGCGCAACGAGAAATCCCACCCGCGAACGCTCCCGTACGCAGTGGCGCCGCGCACGCCGGCCCGCCGGGCAGGCCCGGGGCCGCGGTGCGGACGCGCGAACTCGACTTGTCCGCCAACCATAACGCGCAACTGGGGTGGACGGTTCCGCCCTGATGCACGCCTTCACGGGTCGGCGTGGACAGCGCCCGGGATTTGGCAATCAGGACCGGCGTGCTATACTGTCGGGCAGTCGGGGCGTGGCGCAGCCCGGTAGCGCACCGGTATGGGGTACCGGTGGTCGGAGGTTCGAATCCTCTCGCCCCGACCCTTTTTTCTCCATTCCATGTCCTGACGGATGCGCCGGATCGCCGCTGCGCGGCGTTCGGCGCTACGTCGTGCCGCCGAGCGGGCCAGGAACGGCCCGCCAACCCGTCTGGACGAGCCCCAATGAGCAGTTTGCAGCCGACCGCCGCCACGCCCGCGCGCATCCTCATCGCCGACGACGAGTCGTTGATCCGGCTCGACCTCCGCGAGATGCTGACCGAGATGGGCTACGACGTGATCGGCGAGGCCGGCGACGGCCGAACCGCGATGGACCTCGCGCGCAAGCTCCTGCCCGACCTGGTCATCATGGACATCAAGATGCCGGGGATGGACGGGATCGCGGTGGCGGAAGAACTGACCCGCGAGAAGATCGCGCCGGTCGTGCTGCTGACCGCCTACAGCGACCAGGGGCTGGTCGAGCGCGCCCGCGAGGCCGGGGTCGTCGGCTACGTGGTTAAGCCCTTCCGCCCGACCGAACTGCTGCCGGTCATCGAGATCTCCCGCGCCCGCTTCGACGAGTTCCGCTCGCTGGAGCGCGAGATCGGCGACCTCAAGGAAGCGCTTGAAACCCGCAAGGTCGTCGAGCGCGCCAAGGGCGTCCTGATGGAAACCCACGGCCTGCGCGAGTCCGAGGCGTTCCACCGCATCCGCAAGACCAGCATGGACACCCGCAAGTCGATGAAGGAAGTGGCCGAGGCCGTCCTCCTCGCCTACGAGATGGACCGCGGCAGCGCCGGGCAGTAGTACGAGCGAGATTCACCTCAGGCAGATCGGGGGAGGGACGGCGCTTGCTGTCCCTCCTTCGTTTCGTGCGCTCGGATCGATCGTCCGGCGAGTTGATTCCGCGAACCCATCAAGGCGACGAACTCCACTCGCCCGGAATGGTGGCGTTTGCCGAGTTGGTCCGGCCTCCCGGTGCCACCGCCCGGGGTCGATGGCGGTTGCCAAATCGATCCGGCCACCAGCGGCGCTAATAAAGCACGCCATCATCCCCGGACTAGGTTGGCCGACGGCCGCATCATTGCCGCAATCGCCATCAAGCCCGGCGGAGCGTCCCCGCCGCCCGGAATCGATTTCGCAGGCGCGATCAACTCCGGAACTCGTCTGCAATCGACCTCTGCTCCGAGCGATCTACCGCGCTGATCGGATCATCACATCACCCGCCACGATCCACCCGCCGCCTACGGCATAGCCCGGTTCGGCACCGGTGTGGCGACTTCGCCGGCGCGCGTCACCACCACCTGCACCACGTCCGGTTCGGTTCGGATCCACTGCACCCCGGCCGGCACCGCCACCGACAGCGGCAACTGGTAGGTGCCCGGCTCCAGCCCGGCCGCCGAAACGCTGGCCCGCACCGCACCGGCCCGCAGCGTCGCCAGCGTGTCCTCGCCGGCGAAGATCACGACGGCGATCTCCGACGGCTGCACCCGCGCCGCGAGGCCGGGGCCGACATCGGTGACGACGACCGGCTGGTTGTTCAGCGTCTGGGTGACGCCGCGCTGCCGCACCTGCACGACCACCGACACCTGCCCGTCGGTCGGTTCCACGACGTGGACGCCCTCCGGCAGCCCGGCGAGTCCGACCCGGGCGCTCACCGGGGCCATCGCGCCCTCGACGCTGACCGGCTCGGTCACCACCGAGACGATGTCGTCGAGCACCGAATCCGGCCCGTCCAGTAGCACCGTCGGCGGCGTCACCACCCGGTCCACCGCCTCGTAGCCGGGCGCGGGGTTGCCGATGGTCTGGATCAGCACCGGCACGCTGCGGCCCCGGGCGACGACCTCGACGTCGGCGATGATGCGGCGCGGGCGGACGTCCACCTCCGGGATCGGCTGCCCGTTGGCATCGACGGCGACCGGGATGAACTGCCCGGTGAAGTCGTTGGCCCGCTCGCCGATCTCGATTGGCAGCACGACCTGCGCGACCTCGTCCACCAGCCGCAGCGGCCCGCTGACGGTGACCTCCGAGTATTCGGGCCGCACCGCGCCCGGGCGGCGCGAGGTGTCGTCCGGCGGCACGACCTGCACCGTGAGCGGCATCGTGCGCGACCCCGTCTCATCGACCACGATGGCCAGGCGCTGCGGGTCCATCTGCCGGATGCGGACAGGCGCCGGCAGCGGCACGGTGATGGGCACGGTGTAACTGCCGGGACCGGTGACCTCGGTCAGATCGAGCGACGGCCGCAAATCGGCGCGGGTGATGGACGCCACCGCCGACCGCGGACCTTCGAGGGAAAGGGACACCGCGCCGAGGTCGCCAGCGATCTGGTACGGCTCCGGCAGGGTCGGCGCAACGATCGGCACGCTGCCGAACTCGCGCGTTTCCGTAGGGTCGCGCTGGGTCGTCACCCAGCCCCACAGCAGCAGCGCCAGCAGCAGGGAGATGCCGAGCCGAGGCAGCATCGCCACCGGGAAGCGGCGAGCCCCGTCTCGTCCGTCGCGGGTGGGCGGCGCTTGTCCCATCAGGTCATCTTCGTCGGCTCGGCGTCCGCGCGCGGCGCGGGCGCGGCGGGCCGGGTGGGTTGGGCCGGGCGGTCGGTGCGGGCGCGGCCGGGCAGCCCCAGCCGCTCGCCGATCGCCTGGACGACGCCGCGCTTCTCGCGCTCCGGCGCATCCAGCCGCAGCAGGGAGCGCAGGACGAGCCGCAGCCGGTCCTGGTCGAGGTTGCGGATCAGCCGCCCGTTGTGGGCCACCGCGATCTGCCCGGTCTCCTCGGAGACGACGACGGCGAGCGCATCAGACACCTCGGAGACGCCGATGGCGGCGCGGTGGCGGGTTCCCAGTTGGCCGGTGGCCGAGATGTTGTCGGTCAGCGGGAGGACGACGCTGGCGGCGACGATCCGGTCGTTGCGCAGGACGACCGCGCCGTCGTGCAGGGGCGAGTTCGGGTAGAAGATGTTGATCAGCAGTTGCCGGGTCAGGACGGCGTCGATCGGCACGCCGCGTTCGACGAAGTTCTGCAACCCCGTTTCGCGCTCCAGCACCACCAGCGCGCCGTAGCGGTTGCGGGCGAGTTGGCCTGCCGCGCGGACGAGTTCATCGACCATGCGCTCCTGCGCCGCCTCGTCGCGGTGGGAGAAACTGGGCAGCCAGGCGCCGGTGGTGCCCAACTGCTCCAGCGCCCGCCGCAACTCCGGGGCGAAGAGCACCGGCACCGCGACAACCAGCGCCGGCCAGGTCTGCCCGAGCACCCAGTTGAGGGTGGTCAACTGCAAGGATGTCCCCAGCAGGAAGACCAGCGCCAGCAGGATGACGATGCCGCGGATGAGTTGCGTGGCGCGCGTCCCCTGCGCGACCCACAGCAACCAGTAGACGATCAGGGTGACCGCCAGAACGTCGAGGATGGACCGCGGGTTGCCCAGCTGGGAAAGCAGGTGACCGAGGTCGGGCATGAAACCACCGGGACGTCGGACGGCGGACGGATCGCAACGGGAAGTCTAGCGCAGCCGGCGCGAGCGGCACCCGCGACCGCGCGCGGTGGTCCGCCAAACGGTCGTCGCCCCGGCGGTCCCGCTGCGACTGCGCGCCGCCGGGGAACGGCAGGACCCCGAACCGCGCCGGCAGGGCGATCCGCCGCCCGCCGGCGCGGACCGGACGGGTCGCGCTAGCCAGCCGCGGCGCCGGACAGGCCGCTCCCCGCGCCGGCGATCTCTTCCCCGACCACGGCGTCGGCCGCCTGCCCGAACCGGGGCAGGATCTCCTCGCGGTAGAAGCGCATGAACCCTTCCTGGTCCGGCCCGACCTGGTGTATCGCGAGGTGGGTGTAACCGGCCTCCTCGTATTTCCGGATCTGCTCAATGTGCTTCTCCGGGTCCGGGCCGCAGATCACCGACTCGGCGACCATCTCCTCGGTGACGATCTGCACGCCCTGCTCGAAGTGCATCGGCGTCGGCAGTTCCTGGCTCAGTTCGCCGGGCAGCGAGGAGAACGCCCAGAGTTCGTGGGCGGTCTTGCGCGCCTTCTTCTCGTCCGGCGCCCAGCAGACCGTCATCTCGCCGTACTTCGGCTTGCCCGCGCCGCCGCTCTGCTCGAAAACCTCGATCGGTTTCCGGTCCGGGACGGTGTTGACGAACCCGTCGCCGATGCGGCCGGCCAACTCGGCCGCCTTCGGCCCGGCCGCCGCGACCATCACCGGCACGCCGTCGGCCGGCACGTCGTAGATGCGGGCGTTTTCGACCGTGTAGAACTCGCCGTGGAAACTCTTGTTCTCCCCGGTCCACAGCAGCCGCATGATCGCGACCGCCTCGTCAAGCATCCGCAGGCGGACCTCGGTTTCCGGCCAGCGCGCGCCGGTGATGTGCTCGTTGAGGGCCTCGCCGGAGCCGACGCCGAAGAAGAACCGCCCCGGCATCATCGTCGCCGCGGTGGCCGCCGCCTGCGCCGCGACCGCCGGGTGCATCCGCACCGTCGGGCAGGTGACGCCGGTGCCGAGCCGCAGCGTGCGAGTCGCCTCGGCGATGCCGCCGATGACCGACCAGACGAACGGCGCGTGCGCCTGTTTGCTCACCCACGGGTGGTAGTGGTCGCTGATGAGGGCGAAGGGGAACCCGGCCGCCTCCGCCATCTGGGCGTGGCGGACGAGGTGCGTGGGAGGATGCTCTTCGCTGGAGATCTTGTAGCCGAGTTCGAGCATGGCGCAACAACTCCTCGAAAATGCGGCGCGCTTCGCCGGGTGGCCGCCCGCCGCGCGGCGGGTCCGTCGGGGTTCCGTATCGCGGGATGCGTGCCGGGAACGGCCCGGCGAGCGGCCCCGTCGGGGGCGCGCGGAACGGATGCCGCCGCTCCCGCGTTCAGGTGGTCAGCGGGGCGGCCGAATCGGCGCCCCGCCTTCGTTTGGAGTCGCGGCGCGCTCGCCGCCGCGCTTGCCGACTCCCCCCGCCACAATCGACGCTCGCGGGACGTCCACCGGCGCACGCCGGCGGCCAGGACGAACCGGGTTCCCCGCGCCCTTCGGAATCAAGAACGCGGCGGTATCGACCGTGCGGGTGTTCCCGCCACGTTCGAACGCGAAAGGAGACGCGGATGACGGCTGGACGGTTTGGGGTGCTCGCGGCGGCGCTGGTGCTCGCAGGCGGCGCGGTGCTGCCCTCGCTCACGCCATCCGGGGCCGCCCAACGCGACGCGGAGTCGCCCCGGCTGGCGACGCTCGCGCCCGGCAGTTGCGAAGCGCTCGCCGGCGCGACCTCCGGAGGCAACGGCGGCGGTGGCGGCAACGCCGACCGCGCCACCCGGCGCGCCGCGCGGCAGGCTGCCCGCGCCAACGCGAACGCCAACGCCAACAGCAAAAGCAACAGCAACGCGGCGGCCAACGGCGCGAGCGACCAGCCGGCGGCCGTGCAACCGGCGGTCACGACCGAAGGCTCGACCGGCGGCAACTCCGGCGGCGTCGCCGATGTCGGGAACACGGCTCCTGCCGAAGCCCCGGCCGCGGTGACGACCAGCGACGCCGCGCCGGCCGCCCCGGCCGCAGCAGCGCCCGCCCTGGCGGTGGCCGACCTCGTGCCGCTGGCGACGATCCCGGCTCCGCCGGAGGCCGCATCCGACGCGCCGGCCGCGCCGGACCCGCTCACCGGCAGCGGCACGGCCGCCGTCTCCCTCGACGTGCTGCTGGGCAGCCAGCCGTGGATGCTGCTGGTCCACGAAACCGACGACGCGGCATCCGACCCCGCCGCCTGCGGCGACGTGCGTGGCGATGCCTCCGCCGGGCAACTGACGCTCGGGGTGCGCCCGCTGGGCAAGCAGGCGGTCGCCGGGGTGGCCGTCCTCGCCGCGAACGCCGATCCGGCGGTGACGGACGGCGTCGTCATCCTGGTGCCGGAGGTCGATGCCTGGGGCAACGCCAACGGCAACCGGGAC
>JAFAEX010000187.1 GCA_023423795.1 Chloroflexota bacterium
CCGCCCTCGCCGGTACGGTTGGGCAGGTGCTGTACGTTTCGGCGGAAGAATCCGCCGAGCAGATCCGGTTGCGCGCCAACCGGCTCGGCGTCGCCAGCGACGACCTCTGGGTGCTTTCCGAGACGAACCTCGCCGAGGTGCTGGCGGCGGCCGAGGAGCAGCGGCCGGGGCTGCTGATCGTGGACTCGATCCAGACGGTGGCCATCGACGAGATCACCTCGGCGGCCGGCAGCGTCTCGCAAGTGCGGGAATGCACCGCCCGCCTGATGGAGTGGGCCAAGCCGCGCGGCATCCCCGTGCTCATCATCGGCCACGTCACGAAGGAAGGCACCATCGCCGGGCCGCGCGTGCTGGAGCACATGGTGGATGCCGTCCTCTACCTCGAAGGTGACCGCCACCACCAGTACCGCATCCTGCGCGCGGTGAAGAACCGGTTCGGCTCCACCGACGAGGTCGGGGTCTTCGAGATGGCCGATGTCGGCCTGCGTGAGGTCCGCAACCCGTCCGAAGCGTTCCTCGCAGAGCGCGACGGCGCCGCCGCCGGCTCGACTGTGGCGGTGACGATCGAGGGCACCCGGCCGATCCTCGTCGAGGTGCAGGCGCTGACCACCTCGACCGCGTTCGGCATGCCGCGCCGCTCCGCCAACGGGTTCGACACCAACCGGTTGCAACTGCTGGTCGCCGTGCTGCAAAAGCGGGTCGGGCTCGCGCTCGGCGCGCAGGACATCTACGCCAACGTGGTCGGCGGCTTGCGCATCGCCGAACCGGCCGCCGACCTGCCGCTGGCGCTGGCCGTGGCGTCGTCGTTCAAGGACCGGCAGGTCGAGCCTGGCACCGTCGCCATTGGCGAAGTCGGGCTCTCCGGGGAACTGCGCTCCGTCGGGCAACTCGAGCGGCGGTTGCAGGAGGCCAAGCGGCTCGGCTTCTCCCGTGCCATCGTGCCCTCGGCCTCCCGCGGCCTCGGCGACGTGCAGGGCATGGCGATCTCGCGCGCCGCGAGCGTCGCCGACGCGATCGAAGCGGCCCTCGGCTAGCGTAACGCGGCGAACTTATTCGGTATTGATTCGTAATTTGTTCGGCATTCTTTCGGCGCCGGTTTCCGCATGGTTATGCGGAAAACGGGTTTCTTCGCCACCCCCGGAGCCTGTGAGCCTGGGAAGCGGCCCGACGGTGCGGATGTCCAACGCCCCGAATAGCGTCGGACGGATGCCGAAGAAACTTGATTTCGGCGTGGGTATGGGAAAACCGCTGCCGAATATATGCCGAACAAATTACGAATCAATACCGAATAAACTCGCTCCCGGCCACGACGCTTCCGCGAGGCGCCGTCCAGGAAGCGGGTGAGGATGCCCCATCGTCGTAGGGGAGGGACCTCTGCTCTCTCGTCGTGATCGCCTCCGGACGAGGGAGGGCACAGGTCCCTCCCCTACGAACGGCGAACGGAGTATCGATCCAACCACCCCGATGTCCTGTCACCTGCACAGACGTCCAGCCCGGCGTTCGAGCCAGCGCAACTCCCCGTCCTCACATCGGTCATCACGGCCGGCGCGAGGCGAGACCGCTAACCCGCAGCCGTCGGCGCCACTGGGCGGCCGGCCAGCGCCAGCAGTTCGTCGGCCAGTCCCGCCGCCGCGTCCGGCTTGCCCACGGAGCGGGCCGCTGCCGCCATCGCCGCCCGCCGCGCCGGATCGGCGAGCAGGGCGGAGAGTTCGGCGCGAAGGCGCTCCGGCGTCGCGTCGGATTGCTGGATCACGACCGCGCCACCGGCATCGGCGAGGAGCCGCGCGTTGCGCGTCTGCTCGTCGCCGCCCGCGCCGGGCAGCGGCACCAGGATCGCCGGTATCCCGATCGCGGCCAGTTCCGAGACGGTGCCCGCCCCGGCCCGACCGATCACCACCTCGCAGGCCGCGTACAAGTCGGCCAACCCGTCGCGGACGAATTCCACGAGCCGGTAGCGTGCGCGCAGGTGGTCCGGCCACCCCGCGGTCGCCCTGCTGAGCGCGGCGTGGTCGTCGTTGGCGCTGGTCGGGCCGGTCTGGTGCAGGACCTGGCAGGTTTCCAGCAGCCCCGGCAGCAACGACGCGATGCGCTGGTTGAGCGCGTTCGCCCCGCGCGCGCCGCCGGTGACGTAGACGACGGGCAGGTCGGGCGAGAACCCCCAGCGGGCGTGGGCTGCCGTGCGATCGCCCCTCAGCAGCGACGAGCGCACCGGATTGCCCTTCACCACGACCCGCTTGTGGATCGCCGTCGCTGCCGGCAACGACGCTTCCCACGACACCGCCAGCACGTCGGCGAAGCGGGCGTTGATGCGCGTCGCCAGCCCGAGGGTCGCCGTCTGCTCGTGCGTCAGCGTCGGCGCGATGCCACGCGCCGCCGTCACGGTCGGTACGCTCACGAAGCCGCCGGTGCTGAAGATGATGTCCGGCCGAAACCGGGCAACCTCCCGGCGGGCCTGGACGAGCCCGACCGGGATGCGCGCCGCGTCGGTCAGCGTGTGGATCGAGAGGTAACGCCGGAACTTGCCGGTCTGGATCGGCCGAAACGGAATGCCCGCGTCGCGGGCTGCATCCCGCTCCACGCCGGCATGGCTGCCGATCCACAGCGTGTCCCGCAGCACCCCCCGCGCGCGCAGTTCCTCCACCACGGCGACGGCCGGCAGGACGTGTCCGCCCGTGCCGCCGCCCGCGACGAGCAGCCGCAGCCCTCCCGCCTCGGTTCCCATCGGTTCCTCCCGCTCGGCCCCGCCCGCGCGCCGGCCGCCAACCGTGCGCGCATCCGGGCGGCGGACGACTACGCCGGCGAGTATAGGCGGATCGCAAATCCGGCTCGGCGAGGGCCCTGTGCTACCATCCGGCGATTCCGGAAGCCCCGCCCGGCCGGGTGGGGCGCCGGGCTGGAATGCACCGCACGGAGAGCGTACCGATGGACGAGAAGACCCAGGCCCGGTTGCGGGCGTCGCTGGAAGCGCGGCGGGCCGAGATCGAGCGCGAGATCGGCTTCATGTCCGACGAGATTCGCTCGATCGGTGAAGATCAGGACATGGAGAACGGCAGCCTCGGCAACCACATGGCCGAGGACGGCTCCAACGTGATGGAGGCCGACCGTCTCTCCACCATCAGCGAGGACCTGCGCTCGCTCCTGAACGACATCGACGGCGCGTTCCACCGGATGGACGAGGGCACTTACGGCATCTGCGAGCGGTGCGGCAAACCGATCAACGAGGAACGGCTCGAAGCGTTCCCCTACGTCGCCCGCTGCATCGAGTGCCAGTCGCGCATCGAGCGGGAGCAGGCGCTGCGCACGGGACGATAGCCCGGCGTGGCGAACGGTTCGCGGCGCGGAGTCGCCATCGCGGCGGTATTGGCCGCGTTCGTGCTGGTGCTGGACCAGTGGACCAAGGCGCTCATCCAGCGCGACCTCGGGCCGGGCGGCGAGCGGGCCGCCGTGCCGCTGGTGGGGGACTGGTTTCTGCTGGAATACGCGCAGAATCGCGGCGTGGCGTTCGGGGCCCTGGCCGCGTTGCCCAATGTGGCAACCATCCTGCCGGCGCTCATCCTGCTCGGCGTGGTGGTTTACGCGGCGCGGCTCCGGTTTCACGGGTGGTGGCTGGCGATCGGCGCCGGCCTCGTCGTTGGCGGCGCGGTGGGCAACCTGCTCGATCGCATCCGGCTCGGCTACGTGGTCGATTTCATCGCGGTCGGTCCGTGGCCGAACTTCAACGTGGCCGACGCCGCCATCTCAGTCGGCGTAGCCTGCCTCGTCGTGGACGTGCTGCTCCGCCCCGAAGCGCCGGACCGCGCGCCGACAGGAGGAGTTGCTGATGGATGACGCGCACGACGCCGCGTTCGACGAGGCACTGGACGAATCGCTCGAAGATGCGCCAACCGGCGTCATCGAACTGAGCCCGGAGCGCGAGGACACCGGCGAGCGGCTGGACCGGTTCGTCGCCGTTCGCCTGCCCGACCTGAGCCGCGCCTACGTCCAGCAACTCATCGAGCAGGGGCACGTCCGGGTGGACGGGCAGGTCCGCAAGTCCAAGTTCAAGATGACGTTTGGCCAACTCGTCACCGTCGAGATCCCCGAGCCGGAAGCCGAGGAGATCGTGCCGGAAGCGATCCCGCTCTCGGTCGTCTACGAGGACCGCGATGTGCTGGTGATCGACAAGCCGGCCGGGCTGGTCGTCCACCCCGCGCCGGGCCACCCGCGGGGAACGCTGGTCAACGCCGTCGTCCACCACGCGCCGGATATCGCGCTCGCCGGCACCAACCGGCCCGGCATCATCCACCGGCTCGACAAGGACACCTCCGGCCTGATCGCCGTCGCCAAGACCGACCGCGCGCGCACGACGCTCGTGCCGCAGTGGGAAGGACGCACCGTCCAGAAGACGTACCTCGCGCTGGCGACCGGCGAGATCGGCCCCGAGGAAGCGACCATCGACATCCCGATCGGGCGCGACCCGGCGCAGCGACAGCGGATGGCGGCGATCCGCACCGGCCGTCCCGCCCTCAGCCACTTCAAGGTGAAGGAACGGCTACCCGGCTCGACCCTGCTGGAAGTCGAGATCGAGACCGGCCGCACCCACCAGATCCGGGTGCACCTCGCCTACATCGGCCACCCGGTCGTCGGCGACCTCGTCTACGGCGGCCCGACCGAGGTGGCCGGGATTCCGGTTGATCGCCAGTTCCTTCACGCCTGGAAACTCGGGTTCACGCTGCCGGACAAGCGCGCCGTCAACTTCACCGCGCCGCTGCCGGCGGACCTGCAGGAGGTGCTCGACCGCCTGCGCCGGCTGGCCGCGGCATGAACGGGTTCGACGCCGCGCGGGCCGCGATCTCCCGCTGGTTCGCCGCCGCGCTGGACGCCGTCGATCCCGCCGCGGCGGTGAGCCGGGCGCTCGCGTCCGGCTCGGGCCGTTGGGCCGCGCCGGGGCGTGGCCGGGTGTTGCTGGTCGCCGTCGGCAAGGCCGCCGACCCGATGGCGCGCGCGGCCATCCACCACCTCGGTGAATCGTTGGCCGCCGGCGTCGTCATCACCAAGGACGGCCACCTCACCGGCCCGTTTCCGCCGCCGGTCGTGGCGTTCGAGGCGGCGCACCCGGTGCCGGACGAGCGCGGCGTCGCGGCGACCGAGCGCGTGCTCGACCTCGTGCGCGGCGCGGGGCCGGACGACCTCGTGCTGGCGCTGATCTCCGGCGGCGGTTCCGCGCTGCTGGAAGCGCCGCGCCCGCCGCTGACGCTCGCCGACGTCGCCATGACGACCGATCTTCTGCTTCGGGCCGGCGCGCCGATCCAGCACCTGAACGCCGTGCGGACCCCGCTCAGCCAAGTCAAGGGCGGCGGTTTGCGCGCAGCCGCGCCGAATGCGCGCTTCGCCACGCTGGTGCTCTCCGACGTCCTGGGCAACGATTTGCGGACGATCGCCTCCGGTCCGACGATCCCGGCCACGCTGGACGGGGCGGCGGCCCTTGACCTGCTGGCGCGGTACGACATCGCCGAGCGCGTTCCACCGGCCGTCATCGAAGTGCTGGAGCGCATCGCGGCAGACCCGGACCGGGAGGACGAAGCCGCGGCTACGCGGGACGTGACCGTCATCGTCGGCGACAACGCGAAGGCGGTCGAAGCCGCGCGGCTGGCCGCCGGGCGCGACGGATTGCGCGCCGCGACGATCTGGGCTGAGCGCGAGGGCGAAGCGGGCGACCTCGGGCGGGCGTGGGTGGACGCCTGCCGCGCCGCTGGCTCCGACGCTGACGTGATCCTCGGCGGCGGCGAGGCCACCGTCACCGTGCGCGGCGACGGCGTCGGTGGCCGCAATACCGAGTTCGCCCTCGCCGCCGCGATCTCGCTGACTGACGGCGGCGATTCCGATTGGCTGGTCGCCAGCCTCGCCACCGACGGACAGGACGGCCCGACCGATGTCGCCGGCGCGATCGCCGATGGCGGGACCATCGAGCGGGCGCGGGCCACCGGCATCGACCCGGAACGGGCGCTTCGGGAGAACGACAGCCTCGCGGTGTTCGAAGCGGCCGGCGGCATCGTCGCGCCCGGTCCGACCGGGACGAACGTGTGCGACATCTACATCGGTGTCCGGGCGAGCGCCATCCGGTAGCGCCTGCCCGCATCCTCCGCCGCCGAATCGGGCAGAATGGAGGGAGCCAGCACGGCCCGGCGTCGTAGGGGAGGGACCCGTGCCCTCCCGTCCTGATTGCCGGCCCGCGAGGGAGGGCGCAGGTCCCTCCCCTCTGAAGATCGAGCGGTAGGCCGGATCTGTTCGAGTGAGTCCGGGACGGCATTGCCGACCCGCGGGCGAAGGGGGACGACGATGCAAGGGGCACGGGCGCTGGTCCGGGTGCTCGCCGAGAGCGGAGTGCGCCACGTCTTCGGGCTGCCGGGCGATACCGGCATGGCCTTCTACGACGCGCTCCGCGAGGCGCAGGGCGAAATCGTCCACGTCATGACGCGGGACGAACGCTCTGCCTCCTTCATGGCCGACGCCTATGCCCGCGTCAGCCGCCGGCTCGGCGTGTGCGAAGGCCCCAGCGGCGGCGGCGCGCTCTACATCGTGCCGGGCGTCGCCGAGGCGCAGGGCTCGGCGATCCCGCTGCTGTGCCTGACGTCGGATACCCCGGTCGGGCAGCAGGGCCGGGGCGTCCTCACCGAACTGGACCAGGAAGGGCTGTTCCGCCCGATCACCAAGTGGAACACGCGGGTCAACAGCGCCGAGACGATGGCCGAGATGACCCGCCGCGCGGTGCGGATGGCCACCAGCGGGCGCCCCGGCGCGACCCACCTGTCGTTGCCGACCGATGCGCTGGAGGGCGAGACGCCCGACGCGTCCGTCTACGGCTTGCCGGACAACGCCGTCGCGCCCGCGCTGGCGACCCGGCCGGACCCGGCGATGGTGGTCCGGGCGGCGGATGCGCTGGCCGCCGCCGAGCGCCCCGTCATCGTCGCCGGCGGCGGCGTGATGATCTCCGGGGCGTGGGACGAATTGACCGCGTTGGCCGAAGGGCTGAACGTGCCGGTCGCCACCTCGATCAACGGCAAGGGCGCGATCGCCGAGACGAGCCCGGTTGCGCTCGGGCTGGTGGGCGGCAACGGCGCGCGGCCCTACGCGAACGCGGCGCTGGCCGAAGCCGACCTCATCGTCTACGTCGGTTCGCGCACCGAATCGACGACGACCAGCCACTGGACGCTGCCGCCGCAGGACGGGCAGCCCGCCGTCATCCAGATCGACATCGAGCCGTTCGAGGTCGGCAACAACTACCGGCTGGTCGCGGGGCTGGGCGGCGATGCCCGCCTCGCACTCGCCGACTTGTTCGCCGCCGTGGACCGCCCGCAGGTCGTCCGGGAGCGCAACCGGGCACGCATCGAGGCGCTGCTGGCCGAGCGGGACGCCTACTGGGCCGACGTCGATGCCCAGGCCGCCGTCCGCTCGCAGCCGATCAAGCCGGCGCAACTGGTTCGGGAGATGCGCGACCTACTCGGCGACGACGTGCTGATCGTGGCCGACCCCGGCACGCCGACCCCGTTCCTCGGCGCGCAGTACGAGGTGCGCCGGCCCGGACGGACGACGGTCATCCCGCGGGCGCACGGCGGGCTGGGCTACGCGATCCCGGCCGTGGTCGGCGCGTGGTACGCCGCCGAGGGGCGCCGCGTGGTCGGCATGACCGGCGACGGCTCGTTCGGGATGTCGGTCGGGGAACTGGAGACGATCTCGCGGCTGAACCTGCCGATCGTCATCATCCAGTGCTCGAACAATTCGTTCGGGTGGATCAAGGAACTCCAGCACCTCTACCACGGCGACCGCTACTTCGGCGTCGATTTCGACCCGGTGGATTACGCGGCGATCGCCCGCGGCTTCGGCTTCCGGGCAGGGCAGGTGACCGACCCGGCCGACGTCCGCGGCGCGCTGGCAGAGGCGTTCGCCGATGGCGGACCGTACTTCCTCGACGTGGTGACCGAATCGCCGATCACCGAGACGCCGCCGGTCGCGGCGTGGCAGGCGGCAGAGCAACGGCGGGCGGAAGCGGGGACCACGGCATGAGCGGCCAGAAAAACGACCGCGTGCCGCTGATCCTCGACGTAGACACCGGCATCGACGACACGATCGCGCTGGCCTTCGCCGTCAACGCGCCCGAGTGCGACCTGATCGCGGTGACGACGCTGGCCGGCAACGTCGGGGTGGACAAGACGACCCGCAACACGCTTGACGTGCTGGGCGTGCTCGGGGCCAATCACATCCCCGTCCACCGCGGGGCGAGCCGCCCGCTCGTGCGCCCGCACCGGGACGCCGTCTACTACCACGACGTGAACGGCCTCGGCGGCGCGGCGCTGCCGAGGACCGACCGGCCGCTGGGCGTGGATCGCGGCCCGGCGGCCATCATCCGGCTGGCGAAGGAGCGGCCGGGCGAGGTCGTGCTGGTCTGCGTTGGTCCGCTGACCAACCTCGCGATCGCGCTCAATGTCGCGCCGGAACTCGGTGGATTGCTGCGGGCGGTGGTCGTCATGGGCGGCGCGTTCACGGTGCCGGGCAACACGGTGCCGTGGGCCGAGTTCAATTTCCTGGTCGATCCCGAAGCCGCGCAACAGGTGTTCGCCGCCGGGCTGCCGAACCTGACCGTCGTCGGACTGGACGTGACGCACAAGGTCTGGCTGGACCGCGAAACGTGGGATGCCGCCCGCGCCCTCGCGACGAACCCGCAGAAGGCCCCGGCGGCGTGGCTGGCGGCGACCGTCTACGCGAAGGAGTTCGCCCGCGCGGAGCAGGCGCGAACCTACCTGCACGATCCGCTGGCCGTGGCCGTTGCGCTCGACCCGACGCTGGTCGGCTACGAGGACGCGGCGATTGCGATCGAAACGGCGGAGGGGCGGGAAGGTGCGACCAGCATCACGGGGCCTGGGCCGGTCAAGGTGGCGCTGAGCGTGGACCGGGAGCGGTTCCGCGACATCGTCCGCGAGCGCCTCGGGGTGCGATCCGGCCGCGCCTGACGCGGGTAATCCCTGGTAGCGGGAGCGATGAGCGGCGTTGCCGGTTCTGGGTCCTTCGGTCGCGGAGGCGGCAGCGGGGTTGCGAGGCATCGCGATGTTGGTCCAGAATCCGGCTCCCGCCATCGCGAACCGGGTACGAGTTGTTCCGGAGGGGTTGCCCATGACGGACGCAACCGTCCTCATCGACGAAGCCCCGTTGCAGGACCGCGACCTGCTGCAACGGATGAGCCTGTATTTCGACGCGGTGGACCACCGGCTGCGGCAGGGCGAGGGGTGGTTCATCTTCAACGCCCGCATGGGGCGGTCGCGTCGGATCGCGTCGTTCATCCAGACGCGTCTCGCCGAGCATCAGCCGAAGGTCTCCTACGTGCTGATGCCGTGGCGCGATTTCGCGATCAGCGCCTACGTGACCGAGGTCGGGCTGCCGGAACTGGCGCCGTCCGTCACGGAGAGTCCGCGCCGGCAGCACGAATTCGACCTCGCCACGCGGGTGACGATCCAGACCTGGACCTCGGTGGTCAGCGCCGACTTGCTCGTGCTGGTCGGGTTGAAGCCGACCGCGCGCCACGAGGCCGAGTTGCTGGACCGCGCATTGGAGCGCCGCCACCGGGAGCGGCTGGCGACGATCCTGCTCGCGCCGGACATGCCGCAGCAACTGGAGGCCGAGTTCGGCGAACTCGACCCCGGCCTCGGGTACTGGGACCGGATCTTCGGCCGCATGTACGAGCGGAGCCTGGTCGCGCTGTAGAGCGGAGCGGGTTTCGGTACGCCGGCGGCGTCGGCCACCCCGTCATCCCGAGCCCGTCGAGGGATGACGGGGTGGCCCTCGTCCGCACGTCCTGCGCCTGGAACACCGTCAAGGCGAAGCGGCCGAATGCGGGGAACGAACGTTGCCGTGCCAGGTGATGCCGACACGCAGCCGAGCGTCAGGAGCGGCGGTCGATCTGGAGGTCGGCGACTTCGGCGAGCAGGT
>JAFAEX010000266.1 GCA_023423795.1 Chloroflexota bacterium
CCGGGCCCTCCCCTACGAACGACGAACGGGATGTCGCACCCATCACCCGGATTCCGTAACAGCCGTGGTTGGCACCACATCGCAGTGGTTGCGAAATCCGTTGTGCCCACGCCACCCGCGCCGTCATCCCGAGCCTGCCGAGGGATCTCGTCGTGACCCCACTTGTGGAAGAAGAACGAGATCCCTCGGCAGGCTCGGGGTGACGGCGCGGGTGGCGTCGAGACCTCCATGCCCTCCCAAATCGTCAGGCGATCGGGAGGCGGGCATCGTCGTGCTGGTCGGTCGCGTTCCGTAGGCTGAATCCCGGCGGTCGATCCCGCCCCGGGTTCCGCCAGCGAACACCGACGACGCACGAGAGGAGATCCCCATGCCCGCGACATTGCTCCGCGCAGCCGCCGACGCCGCCGTGTCCGCCTTGCCTGACATGTCCGACGATTGCCCCGCCCGCGCGTTCACCTCTCCGTTCGAGGCCGCCGAAACGGCGGTGGCGCGAGCCTCCCGGCAGTTCGAGGTTCTCGTCTGCGTGCGACGCGCCGCGTTCCCGGAGCGCGCGATCAGCGCCCCGGCCATCCGCTCCCTGCCGTTCGGCGACGAGGAGGACGCGCTCACCTGGGAGGACGCGGCCTGGCAGTGAGGCGGCGATCAGGGCGGTGCGCCCCGTGCAGCGACTACGGGTCGCAACGACGAATCGGGCCCTCGCGGAGGCCGGCACCCGGCCTCCGCGAGCGCCTGTACGCTGCCGGTCAGGCAGGAGCGCGCAGCCAGCGATCAGCCGGCCCGCTCCCCCAGCAATTCGAGGAACCGCGCTTCGGCGACGATCATCCGCTCCAGTTCGGCGAGATCCTGGCTCTCGTCGGGGCCGTGGGCGCCGGAGTGCTCGCCCTCCTGCGCGCCCCAGACGACGAATTCGGCCGACGGCACGATCTGCTGCAACGCGCCCAGCAGCGGGATCGAGCCGCCGGAGGCCGTCGAGACGACCTCGCGGTCGAAGACCTCTTGCATCGCGGCGCGCGCCGTCGTGTCGATCGGGCCGCCGGACGGCGCGGCGAAGGGGACGCCGAGTTCGCCGGGCGCGATCTCGACTTCGATGCCCCACGGCGCGCTGGCCCGCAGGTGCTCGATCAGCAGCCGCTGCTCGGTCTCCGGGTCGGAGCCCGGCGCGATCCGCAGCGAAATCTTCGCCCGCGCCTCGGGGATCAGCGAGTTGGACGCACCGGCCACCGGCGGCGCGTCCAGCCCGATCGCCGTCACCGACGGACGCGCCCAGAGCCGCTCGGCCAGCGTGCCGGTGCCGATCAGCGGCACGCCCGGCAGCATCCCGGCCGCCGCCCGGAACCCGTCTTCGGGCACGTCCGCGCCGTCCCACCGGTAGCGGTGGAGGCCGGGCACCGCCACGTCGCCGTTCTCGTCGAGCAACATGGAGACGATCGTCGTCAGAGCCATCAGCGAATCGGGCGCGCCGCCGCCGTAGGCGCCGGAGTGGACCATCGACGTCAGCGTGCGGACGGTGATCGTGCAGGTCACCACTCCCCGCAACGCCACGTTCAGTTCCGGGTGGCCGGCGACCGAGTTGCCGCCGTCGGCGATGATGAACGCGTCGCAGGCGACGAGGTCCGGGTTGGCGGCGACGAACGGCCCGAGGCTGCTGCCGGTCTCCTCCTCGCCCTCGATCAGGATGCGCACGCCCACCGGCGGTTTGCCCCCGAAGAGGCGCATCGCCGCGACGTGCATCATCACGCCGGACTTGTCGTCGGCCGCGCCGCGCCCGTAGAGGCGGCCGTCGCGCACCACCGGTGTGAACGGGTCCATCGTCCAGCCCTGCTCCATCGGGGCGGGCTGGATGTCGTAGTGGGCGTACAGCAGCACCGTCGGCGCACCCGGCGGCGCGGGGATCTCGGCGTAGACGGCGGGGTAGCCGCCCTCGATCTCCAGCAGGCGGACGCCCTCCACGCCGGCCTCGCGGAAGAGGCGGACGACTTCGTTCGCGGCCTCCAGCACCGGTTCTGGCGGGAAGCCGGCGAAGGCGATCGACGGGATGGCGGTCAGCGCCGCGAGGTCGTCGGTGACGGCGGGCATCATCTCGGCGGTGCGCCGGCGAAAATCGTCGAGGGGCATCGGGGCTCCCTTCGGGAATGGCCGCGCCGCAACGGCGGGGCCGCGATCGACGGCCGGCATTGTCGCGCACCCGGCGGCGCCGGCGAACACGCCCGCGGCGGCCCCGGCGAGTGCGCCCGGTACAATAGCCACGCACGGCGCGAGGCGGGCCACGAGGGCGTGCCCGGGGAAAGGGAGCGCGATGACGGCGGCACGTTCGAGCGAGGCAGGAACCGGGCGAGCGGCGCTGGCGGAATTGCGCCGGCGCAGCGTCGAAACCCGGCGGCTGATCCTGCAATCGATCCACACCGCGGGCGCGGGGCACATCGGCGGCCCGCTCTCCTGCACCGACCTGCTGGTCAACCTCTACTTCGACCGGATGCGGGTCGATCCGGAGCGGCCGGACTGGGAGGAGCGCGACCGGGTCATCCTTTCCAAGGGGCACTCTTCGATCGCGCTCTACACCGTGATGGCGCTGCGCGGTTTCCTGCCGGTTTCGGAACTTGCGACCTTCGACGCCGCGAACTCCCGCCTGCAGGGCCACCCGGACATGAGCAAACTGCCGGGACTGGACATGTCCACCGGCTCCCTCGGGCAGGGGTTGTCGCCGGGGGTCGGGATGGCGCTCGGCGCGCGGCTGCGCGGGCTGCCGTTTCGCACCTGGGTGATTCTCGGCGACGGCGAGTTGCAGGAAGGGCAAGTCTGGGAAGCGGCCTTCACCGCCGCCCGGATGGGGCTGGACCGGGTGACCGCCATCGTGGACTACAACAAGCTGCCCCAATTCGGCTGGCCGGACCCGAGCGGCCACACCCGCGCGGTCCCCTACGACGACCCCGGCGCGAAGTTCCGCGCCTTCGGCTGGCACGTCGTCGAGTGCGACGGCCACGACCACGCGTCGATCCGCGAAGCGTTCGACGCCGCCGAGGCGCACGAAGGGCAGCCGACCTGCGTGGTGGCGCACACGTTCAAGGGCAAGGGCATCACCTTCATGGAAGGCGACTACCTCTGGCACGCCAAGGTGCCCACCCCGGACGACCTCGAACGGGCCTTCGTCGAACTGGACGCGCTCGACGCGGCGATCGGGGGTGAAGAATGAGCGCGACCACGACCGCAACCACCGGCGCCGGGCTGCCGGCGCTGACCCAAACGACCCCGCTGGCCGACGCGCCGCAGGAAGCACTGCGCGAAGCGTGGGGCAACGAGCTGGTGGCGCTGGCCGGGCGCTACCCTGACCTGCTGGTGCTGGACGGCGACCTCGCCAACTCGACGCGGGCCGACATCTTCGCGGGCGCCGTGCCGGAGCGCTTCTTCGAGATGGGCATCGCCGAGCAGAACCTGCTGGGCGTGGCTGCCGGGCTGGCCACCGTCGGGTTCGTGCCGTGGATCTCCACGTTCGTACCCTTCCTCGCCGCCCGCGCGCTGGACCAGATCCGGGTCGTGGTCGCCCAGCCGGGGCTGAACGTGAAGATGTGCGGCAGTTACTCCGGCGTCCTCACCGGCAAGACCGGCAAGACCCACCAGGCCGTGGACGACATCGCCATTTTTCGGGCGATGCCGGGCGTCGTCACCATCGTGCCGGCTGACGCCGCCGAACTGCGCTCGGCGATGGCGGCGATGATGGAACACGACGGGCCGATGTACCTGCGGCTGACCCGCGATCCCTCGCCGGTGATCTTCGGCGTCGACTACCGGTTCGAGATCGGCACGGCCGTCCTGCTGCGCGACGGCGCGGAGGTCGGCATCGTCTCCACCGGCGTGCAGACCATCCGAGCGCTGGCGGCGGCCGACCTGCTGGCCGAGCGCGGCATTGCCGCCTCGATCCTGCACGTCCCGACGATCAAGCCGCTGGACGTCGCCGCGATCGTCGCCCTCGCCGAGCGCACCAACGGCATCGTGACGGCGGAAGACCACACGGTCATCGGCGGCCTCGGCGGCGCGGTGTCCGAAGCCCTCGCCGAGCACCGACCCACGCGGATGCGCCGAATCGGCTGGAACGACGTCTGGGGCGAATCCGCGCCCAACGACTACCTGCTGGAGGCCTACGGCCTCACTCCGCGCCACATCGCCGAGGCCGCGGAGTCGCTGATCGGCGGGTGACGATCGCCGGACCCGGAGCGCACCGGGTCCGGCCCTACCCCTGCTGAGCCGCTTCGGCCTCCAGCAGCTCCAGGAAATCGCGCGGGTTGAGCACCCGACATGGCAGCCCCGTGCCCTCCAGCGCGAGCAGGTCGGGATCGCCGGAGACGAGGACATCGATACTCAGTCTCAGCGCCTGGGCGACGAGAAAGTCGTCGTTCGGATCACGGCAGACCCGAGGCGGGGTTTCATCGAGGGCCGGTGCGGGTTCCGCAACCGAGCGGATGGTCTCGACGAACGCCGCGACAACAGGCGGCGGCAGTTTTCGGCGCAGGTGCGGTTTGGCTCCCGTGACGCGCCGGAGTTCTGCCACGTCGTCGTCGGGCAGCACGAGGGCGAACGTTCCGAGGATGCCGGACTGAATCACAGTGGCAATAACGCCCGTCGGCCTGTTCGCGGTCAGCAGGGCGCTCACGTAGACGTTCGCATCGAGCAGTACCCGCACCGATCAATGGCCAGGGCGCGGGGAGCGCAAGCGATCGGTGATGCGCTGCTTGATCTCTTCCGAGATTTCGTCGATGAGGGCGTTCCGTTCTTCGTCGGAGAGGTCGGCCGTCGTCGCCGCGAGTTCGCGCTGGATTCGCTTCCAGTTGGCCAGCGCTTCTCGGCGGAGCCGCTCCTCGTCGGGTTGCGGGCTGGCGGTTGCCATCATGGTGCATCCTTTCCCGGTCGCCGCACCGAGCCAGAATACGCGATCGAAGTTGACGCGGTGACGATGACTGAACGGAAGGTCAGCGTGCCTTTTCGGGCGCAATCGCACAGGGAGGCCGCCGTGACCGATCCCGAACAAACCCGCCTCACCCGGCGCACGCTCGCCGCCCTCGCCGCCGCGTCGGCCGCCGCCGCGCTGGCGCCCGCGACCGGGCGGGCGCAGGAAGTGATCGCCACGCTGCCCTCCACCCCGGAGTGCGACGACGGCGACGACGCCCCGACGCCGCGCCAGACCGAAGGCCCCTATTTCAGCCCGGACTCGCCGGAGCGGGCCGACCTGCGCGAGCCGGGCGTGGCCGGAGCCCCGCTGCGGCTGCGCGGCTACGTGCTCACCACGGATTGCGAACCGATCACCGGCGCGCTGATGGAGTTCTGGCAGGCCGACGACGCCGGCGCCTACGACAACGAGGGCTACCGCCTGCGCGGCCACCAGTTCACCGACGAAGCGGGACGCTGGGACCTCGCCACCATCGTGCCCGGCCTCTACCCCGGCCGCACCCGGCACGTCCACGTCCGCGTGCAGCCGCCCGGCGGCGACCTGCTCGTCACCCAACTCTACTTCCCGGACGTGCCGGAGAACGCGAACGACTTCATCTTCGACCCCGCGCTCCTCGTCGAACCCGACGCCGACGCGACCGCCGCCGGCGACGAACTCGCCGCCCGGTTCGATTTCGTGCTCGCCTGACACGTAGTGCCGAGGGCCGAGAAGGGTAGGTCGCTCGGCGGGGCGCATCGTTCGTGCTTGCCGACTCGCCGACTTCGCCCACTCGGCACCCGGCACGTCTGCCCTCCCGAGTATGATCTGCACGACACGAGCGCCCCACGGCGGTGGCCACGGGGCGCTCGGTCGCGCAAGCGGATCGGCGACGACGAAGCGGTCAAGGGGTAACGACATCATGGCGGCTCGGATCTCGGGTGGGCAGGCGGTCGTGCGCGCGCTGGAGGCGCACGGCGTCGAGGTGGTCTTCGGCATCCCCGGGGTGCACACCCTCGCCATCTACGACGCGCTGGTCGATTCGCCCATCCAGCACGTCCTCGGCCGCCACGAGCAGGGCGTCGGCTTCATGGCCGACGGCTACGCCCGCGCCTCGGGCAAGCCCGGCGTCGCGCTGATCATCACCGGACCCGGCGTCACCAACATCGCCACCGCGGTCGGCGAGGCCTACACCGAATCGAGCCCGATGCTGGTCATCGCCTCCTCCGAGGAGCGGCGCTGGCTGCGGCAAATGGCCGGCAACTTCCACGACATCACCGACCAGATGGCGATCATGCGCCCGCTGACCAAGTACGCCGGGGAGGCCACCCACGTCGAGCAGATCCCGTCGCTGGTCGGCGAGGCGTTCCGCACGATGACGACGGGGCGCACCCGCCCGGCCTACGTCGAGATCCCGCGCGACCTGCTGGAGGTCGAGGCGTCGTGGGACATCCGGCCCGCCCCGGCGGTCCACCCGCAGCCGCCCGCGCCGGAGGGGATCGCGGCGGCGGTGGAGGCGATCTCCGCCGCCAACCGGATCGTCATCTACGCCGGCGGCGGCGCGGTCGCGGCCGGCGCCAGCGCCGCGCTGGTCGCGCTGGCGGAGCGGCTGGGCGCGCCGGTGCTGACCTCGCAACTCGGCAAGGGCGCCATCCCCGAGGACCACGCCTACGCCCTCGGCAACACCTGGGAGCGCGACAACGCGGTCGAGAAGCTGCTCAAGCAGGCCGACCTCGCCCTCGTCTTCGGCTCCAAGCTCGGGGTGTACGCCACCGAGGGGATGGCGATGACGCTGCCGGCCAACATCGTCCGGGTGGACATCGACCCGTTCGAGGTCGGCCGCCACTACCCGGTCACGGTGCCGATCGTGGCCGACGCCCGCCTCGCCGCCGAGGCGCTGGCCGACGCGCTGGCGAGCGCCGGCATCGGCAAGCAGGGCTGGACCCCGGAGCAGGTGGCGAAGGCGAAGGCGGACGCGCTGGCCGCGAGCTGGGGCGCGGAGAACGCCCCGTATCTCGACGCGCTGCGCCGGGCGATCCCTCGCGACGGCATCCTCGTCGCCGACACCACGATGATGACCTACCTCGGCGCGCTGCGGTTCCCGACCTACGCGCCGCGCACCTGGATCACCCCGACGGGCTACCTGACCCTCGGGTTCGCGCTGCCGGCGGCGCTCGGCGCGAAGATCGCCAAGCCGGAAACGCCGGTGGTGGCGATGGTCGGCGACGGCGGCTTCCAGTTCACGATGCACGAGATGGCCACCGCGATGCAGTTCAAGCTGCCGGTGCCGATCGTGATGTTCGACGACAGCACCTACACCGCCGTCAAGCAGGATCAGGCGATGCGCTTCGACCGCCGCCACCTCGCGGTGGACCTGGTCAACCCCGACTTCATGCAACTCGCCGCCGCCTACGGCATGCCCGCCGAGCGCGCCGAGTCGCCGGAGGCGCTGGAGAAGGCCGTCACCACCGCCCTCGGCCGCGACCTGCCGACGCTGATCAACGTCCCGATCTCCTGGCAGTATTGAGCCGCCGTTTAGCCTGACAAGCGCCTGAACCAGCCCTCATCCCGAGCGTGTCGAGGGATCTCGTCGTTCGCACGAGTTCCGAAAGAACGAGATCCCTCGACACGCTCGG
>JAFAEX010000293.1 GCA_023423795.1 Chloroflexota bacterium
GCGAGATCGCCGTCCGCATCGCCCGCACCCTGCGGGAGATGGGCATTGACTCGGTAGCCGTCTACTCCGAGGCCGACGCCGGCGCCCTGCACATCCGCGCCGCCGACGAGGCATACGCGATCGGGCCAGCCCCGGCAGCGCAGAGTTACCTCAACCAGGCTCGGCTGCTCGAGGTCGCCCGCGAAAGCGGGGCGCAGGCAGTCCACCCCGGTTACGGGTTCCTGTCCGAGAACGCCGGCTTCGCTCGCCGCTGCGAGGAGGACGGCATCACCTGGATCGGCCCCCAACCGGCGGCGATCGAGGCGATGGGCAGCAAGATCGAGGCGCGGCGGGCGGCGAAGGCGGCCGGCGTCCCGATCGTGCCCGGGACCGAGGACCCGCTCGACGACGCCGACGCGATCGCCGCCGTCGCCGCCGACCTCGGGTATCCCGTGGCGATCAAGGCCGCCGCCGGCGGCGGCGGCTACGGCATGCGGGTCGCCAACGGGCCGGACGAGATCCAGACCGTGCTCGATGGCGTTCGTCGCGACGCCCAGCGCGCGTTCGGCGACACCACGGTCTACGTCGAAAAGTTCTTCTCGCCTGCCCCACGCCATATCGAGGTCCAGATCCTCGGCGACGCCCACGGCCGTGTCGTCCACCTCGGCGAGCGCGAGTGCTCGCTGCAACGGCGCTACCAGAAGATCGTCGAGGAGACGCCGTCGGTCGCGGTCTCGCCCGAGTTGCGCGAGCGCATGGGCGCGGCGGCGGTGGCCCTCGCTTCTCGCATGGGCTACCAGAGCGCCGGCACCATCGAGTGCCTGCTCGACGGGGAGGACTTCTACTTTCTCGAGATGAACACCCGGCTCCAGGTCGAACACCCGGTCACGGAGATGGTCACCGGGGTGGACCTCGTGCGGGAGATGGTCCGCATCGCCGCCGGCGAACCGCTCTCGATTCCCGAGGGCGGCATCCCGCCGCGCGGCCACGCGATCGAGGCGCGCGTGTACGCCGAGGACCCGGCGAAGAACTTCATGCCGTCGCCCGGCGAAATCACCGCGATGGACCTGCCGGACGGTGAGGGCATCCGCGTCGATGCCGGCGCGGCGGCGGGCTCGAAGATCACGGTCTACTACGACCCGATGATCGCCAAGGTCATCGCCTGGGGCGAAGACCGCGCCGAGGCGACCGCCCGGATGAGCGAGGCCATCGCCTCCTGCCGCATCGAGGGCATCAAGACCAACGTGCCGTTCCTCGCCCGCCTCTTCGCCGGCGACGACTTCGCCGCTGGCAACGTCCACACCCGCTACGTGGACGAGAACCTGGCGCGGATCATGGCTTGAGAGTCGAGGTCTACCTGGACGTAGGGCGCCGTAGGCGCTGCATGACAGGGCGCCCGACCTGCCCGATCCGCACGGACTCATGCGTGGGCGCGGCTCCGCGTCGTCAGCGAGGGGCCAGCGCCTCGTCGTTGGCTGTCCTGCCGCACGCCTCGCATCGCCACTCGACGGTTCTCGGCTGCAACGGCGAATGCAGCTCCTCCTCGGACGGCTTGAGGCGTGACACACTGAGTCGGTCAGATCCGCAATAGGGGCAGACCCCGAGCGGGGTCTGTGGGACGCTCTGGTGCACCACATGGTCCGGTTGCGTTCCGTCCACGATCTGCTCTCCCGCCTCGCAACGGGGCGCTGCTGCCCGGGGCTCCCGCCCCGAATCGGGCTGCTGGAGCAGGAACCGGGCCGCGCGAGTTCTCGCCATGCGGGACAGGGTCGTCCCGGCTTCTTCTCTCTGGAGGCGTGAGTGACGTGGTGCATGGTGCAGGATCGGTGACGCTTTTCGGTCGTTTCAGGGTAGGTGGGGCACGCGAAGCAGTCGATCAGGATGGACGCCTACACCCATATCCTGCCGGGGATGCAGGACGACACAGCCCAGGCCGTTGGTTTGCTGCACCCCAGGGCGTCTCGGTCCCTCATGGGACTGCTCGTTACACCTCTGCCACACGCGCCCACGAATTCGGCCCCGGAGATCGTTCTCCACGGCCGAAAAAGGGAATATCCATGCGGATTTCGGTGGAGCGGGGGACGGGACTCGAACCCGCGACAGCCTGCTTGGAAGGTGGGAACGGCCCCGATTTCCCCGGATTCCTCGCGACGACTAGAGGCTAAAACTGGCTTTCCGAAGCGGGTATTGGCAGGTCGCGCGGCCGTGCGAGGGCGGCGTTCCGTTCCCGTGGCACACGGAATGGCACACGATGGCACACGGCCGCGGCCCTTACCGGACGGCCGCTTCCCCGTCGTCCGGGCCGGTCGCCGGCGCCAACAGGTCGCCGATCGCGTCGGCGGCGGCGCGGTCCTGACCGCCGAGGACGTGGGCATAGATATCGAGGGTGATGCTCGTGCGGGCGTGGCCGACGCGCTTGGAGACGACGCCGATCGGGACGCCGGCGGCGATGGCCTGGGTGACGTGGGTGTGCCGGATCTGGTGCCAGGTGATGCGCGGCACGCCGGCCCGCGCCATCAGCCGGTTGAGGTCCGGGTAGAGGTTGTTCGGGTTCTGCGGCGTGCCGACCCGGCTCGGGAACACGAGGTCCAGGTCGCGCCAGAGGTCTCCCGTCTTCGCCTTCGCGAACGCCTGCCGGTCCTTGTGGGCGCGCAGCAGCGGCGGCAGCCACGACGGGAGCGCCACGCTGCGCAGGGCCGCCCTGGACTTGGGCGGGCCGATCGCCAGCCCGCCCGGGACGGGGATCACCTGCTGGGCGACCCGGAGCACCGCGGCGTCGAGGTCGAGATCCGCCCAGCGCAGCCCGAGCAGCTCGCCGCGGCGCAGGCCCGTGGCGGCGGCGACGTGCCAGAGCGGGAAGGCCGGGTCGTCGTCCGCGGCGGCGAGGAAGCGGCGAAGGTCGTCCAGCGACCACACGTCGGCGGTCCGGGCGGGCGGCGCCGTCACCTTCACCCTCCGGGCGACGTTGCGCGGGACGATGGTCCAGTCCACCGCGAGGTCGAGCACCTGGTCGAGCCGGAGTTTCGCCATCTGGACCGAACGCGCGCCGACGCCGGTGGCGCGGAGCTTGGCGACCCAGCGCGCGACGTCCTGTTCGGTGAGGTCCTGGACGCGGCGGTCGCCGAGGTGGGGGAGGACGTGGAGGTCGAGCGATCCGCGGTAGGAGGCGACGGTCTTCGGCCGCAGCTCGTGCTCGCGGGCGGCGATCCAGTCGGCGGCGAGCGAGGCGAGGGTGCGGCGGTCCGGCGCCACGGCCTCGCCTCGGTCGCGCGCCGTTTCCTCCGCGCGGACCCATGCCTTGGCGGCGGTCTGGGTGGGGAAGACCTTGGAGGCGCGGGCGCGGTTGCCGTCCGGGCCGCGCGGGCGATCGACCCAGGCGCGCCACTTGTCGCCGTGCTTGCGGATGGTGCCCACGCTCTACACCTCGCGTTTTCAGTTCGCGGCCTTGGTCCTGCCGTTTTCTAGCCGGAGATCACGGCGTCCAGTACACCGTCCCGTTCTCGAAAAGCCACTTTGGATCGTGTCGCCCGCTCGCCCCAAGCTCCCCTCCCGGTCGGATGTAGCAATGAACGAGGAAAACCCGATGACCGGCGGCATCGAGCCCACCAAGGCAGTAGCTCTGCGAACCTTCGGGCTCGTCCTTGCTTGCCGGACGGTTCGCGTCGTGCAGGCACCACCGGAATTCCCCGCGCGAGATCCGTTCGATATACTTGCCACGGGCGAAGCGTTCCCGAAGCTCCGAGGCGCTTTGCTCGATTTTGGGAACGGAGGACGCTTTGGACGGTTCGGATCTCGATCTCCGACCGCAACTCGGAAGACTGCTCGCGGACAACGCCTCCCTCCCTCAGATCCAGCGGTGGATGGTCGGGGTTGAAGACCTGGTCGAGGACTTCGGCAGTGCCGAGGACTTCGCCCTGTATTGGCGCGCCATGAACCTCCTGTGGGAGTTCAGCGGCGGGCATGCTTCGGCCGACGATGTCCGTACTGCGCTCGTACGGGAGGTGCGGAACGTCCCGTTAGTGGGCGTCTGCGTCGGGTCCGGCAGCGTCGAGGGCGCGCTCGTCGAATCCGGCGCCACCGCGAGTGTGCCCATCATGATTGGTCGTCCCCACCGTTATCGCGGTCGGGGCTCGGCGGCGCCACTCGCGTTGCGCCCGCTGCCTCGAATTCGGCGCGAGGCACCCGGTGGATATCGAACTGCAGCGGCGTCCTCGACGCGCTTCGCCCATTGACGACAATGTCGAACCAATGCACACCGGATTCGGCCACGGCGATCCCCGCATCAAGCGTGATCTGAAATCCGTCGATCGAACCATTGAGGGTTCCGACGGTTCGTCCAAGCCGTCGGCGGCGGCCGGTCGGGTCGATCTGCTCGATCGCGACTTCCGTATCGCCACGGAAGTCGCCCGCCTTCATCCGGACGATCAACGTTGCCTCGATTAGCGAGGCAGCCTCGGGTTCGTCGTCGGGCAACGTGGCCGTGAACCGGTCCACGACGCGGACGAGGGTCACTACGTCGTCCTTTTCCGTGAGGATCCGTTCGGCGAACAGCGCCGCGGTGACCCACGGGCCACCGATGCCTTCCTCTCGGTCCACCCCGGCACCTCCGTTCGATCAGGCGTTCTCGCGCTCCATGGCGCTGGCGACGGCGGCAAGGAATGCCTCGCGAGCGCTGTCGCCCCACCCGTCGCCGACCTCGTTGTCGTCGGCGTCGTAGATGACGTGGTGGTAATTGGGAGATCCTTTGTCGCTATTGCTGCGGGGGTCGCACCGCCACCCCCTGGACTCGACCCAATCATTCGGTGCGCTCGAATCGAGATCCAGACCAAGATGCTCGAGCGCCGCCTCCACTGACGGCCCGTAGGTTCGAGCAAAGTAACGGATCCGCATCCGCCCGTCGTCTGGAACGTTCATCGTCCTACACCTCCCGCTCGCAGTTCACGGCCGTGCCGCCGCCGGGGCTTACCTTGCGGGTGCCGAGGCCCGACGAGTCAAAAGGGTGCGCGTTATCTAGGGTCATCATCGACGCCCATCTCTTCAACTTCATCCGAAACGAACGCAAGGCCGGGCGGCACGTCATCGAGTGTGGGCAGCGCGCCGAACACGCCGTCGGTTCTCATTTCGTTCGGTTCCGGGCTGGCCTGCGACATGGCAGGTCCCGGTGCCCGTTCGGCGGCGTTTTGGGCCGTCGTAATCGCATCCTCAACGGGGCTGCCTGCCAGCGCCGCCGCGAATACGACGACGACGACGGAGCCCGAGCGGTACGTGACAAGCCCGATTTCCGCCGTCATTTCGCCGTCGCCAATCGCGGCAGCCCCTGCCAGCGCCTCCGATTCGTCGCCGATCGCGGGGGCGGAGACTTCGGCCAGACCGTCCGGCGCCAGTTGCTCGGCAACCCCGTCCGTGGCTGGCCGGAAGGCGCGCTCGGCGGCTTCATCGCTGACGAATTCGATCCCGTAGGCGGCGATGGCGATGGTGCCGTCGAAGCTCATGCCGGGGATTTGGAACGTGCGGGTGCCCGACGACAGCACCTCATCGGGCGAGACGACCGGGGCCGGTGTTTGGGCTGGTGCATTGGCCGCCGAACACGCAAGCATTACGGCCGCCAACAGAACGGAACGCCTCTTCACGGGACCAACCTCCCCTTGCGGGATTAGAACACGTGTTCTAACGTGTGTCCATCGCCGGATAGGGACCGCTGCAAAGAATGGCTTCGGCGTCGGGTTCGCGAGTGGATCGGGAGAAGTTTGGCGTGGCCGACGAAGACATGCCCGTGGTCGAAGAAGAGTCGTCGGAAGTGAGCGTGCAGGGGACGGCGGCGTTGGTGATGCGCGATGGAGGACCGCCGATGGAGTGCAGCGCGCCGTTGCGCGTTACCGTGGGGGAAGGAACGCGCTGGGAGGGACGCCCGGATCGCGAACCGGTCGAAAGCGCCGGGTTGGAGGTCCGCCGGTTCATGCGTCGCGCCCTCTACACGATGCGGCCCGATCCGGTGCCGCGCCCGATTCGTCCGTACCCGAAGTCGGAGCAACTGAAGCCCAAACCCAAGAGCGGGAAGCCGGCCGATCAGTCGAACACGGGGTCCTCGCCCCGATCGAACGACAAGTAGGTTTCGAGCGTTCGACGCAGGTGGGCGACGCGCTCCGGATTGTCGAGGTTCACCGTTTGCATCATCGCCACCAGCGCAGCCCGCGTCTCTTCGGCCGGGCTGCGCTGGGCGCCGGGACGGTAACCGGCACGCGCGAGTACGTCGTCCACGTCGAGGTGGAGAACGTCGGCAATGCGATCGCAATACTGGGCCTCGGGCAGTCGGCCGTTGATCCACCGGCTCACGGTGGAGTTCCCTACCCCCGCTGCTTTGGCGAACTCGCGCTGGTTCATTCCAGCACGCTGAATCTGACGCGCCAGCCAGGTGCCGAAGCTCTCTTGATCCCGGCTGGAAACCGATCGGCCCATACCGGAAATGCTAGTTGACACCGTTCCCGAGAGGGTATAAGATGATCCCATGAAGGAACGACCTCGCCGCTTGAAGGCATCCCGACTTGGAGACGTGCTCGAAGCGCAGGGCCGCCGGCAGGACTGGCTCGCCCGCGAAGTCGGTGTCTCCCGCGCGCAAATTTGCCGACTGATCGGCGGTACCCGAACCACCGACGAAGAGACCGCCCGTCGAATCGCGTCGGCGCTCGGCGTCCCCCTTTTTTTGGCATTCGATTTCCCGGTCGGGAACAAATCGATCCCGATAGAGATCGAAGCCGCCTAACACCCCTCATGGCCCCGCTGCCGACCGGACGGACCGGCGGCACACGGAGCGTAGCGGCAACCGCGCCGCTGCCAACGTTGACAGGAGGGACCCCGCGTGAACGGCGAGACGATCTGGAGCGCGGTGCTGACGACCGCGGAGGAGTTCGAGGAGCTGCGCCGGGCGAACCGCAGCGACGGCGTGCTGACGCCGGAGGAGGACGACGCGGAGACGGCCTACCTGCGCTCGCGGCTGGTGGCCGGGATCGCGGACTGCCACGAGACGCTGGCGATCGTCCAGGTCATCGGGCACCGCGGGCCGGAGTCGCCGCGGGCGCAGCGGCTGCTGGCCGCGCGCCGCAAGCGGCTGGCCGAGGCAACCCCGTTCCCGGGCGACCGGTTCGGGCTGGGCGACGGCGACGCGGTGCAACTGGAGGCGGCGTGATGAGCGCAGCGGCGGCGACCGAGCCGCGCGTCTACGACCTGGTGACGGGCCGGGTCGAGCGGGACCGCCAGCGGCGGTTGACCTACACGGCCGAGGAGGTCGCGCAGTTGCTCGGCTGCTCGCCGTCGAGCGTGCGCCGGATGGCGCGGGCCGGGCGAATTCCCCACATCGCGGTGGGGCGCAACCTCAAGTTCCCCAAGGACGCCATCGGGATCTGGATTCAGAAGGCCGCGCTGGAAGCGGCCGGGATGGAGGGCTAGGTGCAGCGGTTTCACGTGACCGGGCCGGACCGGGGAGGTGGGTGGACCCTCGTGGAAATGCGGACGCGGCTGGTCGGCGGGGTGGAGCCCAAGCCGGTCCGGCGCTACGCGACGAAGGAGGAGGCGGAGGCCGCGCGGGACGCGGCGCAGGCGAGCTGGGACCGCTACCTGGACGAGCGGCGGCGGGAGTCCGCCCCGTGGACCAAGGCGAACGCCGACCGGCTGGTGGCGGCGATGGGGCCGAACGTGATCGACGAGCGGCCGGTGCTCGACCCGCTCGGGCGGCCGGTGCGGCGGTAGCAGACGAAGAGGGGCTCGGGCGAGGAGTCATCTCGTCCGAGCCCGCAAGACACCCGAGGAGAGCGTCGTGAACGAAGGATACACGAACCACTTCCCATCGGATACCGCCGGGGCGTTCGCGCTGCGCCGCCCGGAGCCGTGCGCGATCTGCGGCGGGGCGAAGGCGTACGGGGCGTACGCGAACCCGATTTGCAGCGAGTGCCGGTTGCGGCTGGCCGGGGACGAACTGGGGCGGGCGCGGCTGGCGCTGCTGCTGGCCGGGGACGGGGCGCGGGGCGCGGCCACGATCCTCGCGGCGGCGACCCGGCCCGCGCTGGCCC
>JAFAEX010000065.1 GCA_023423795.1 Chloroflexota bacterium
CCTGGCGCCTCCTCGTTTCTGAAGCGAACAACACCGCTCATGCCGCGTCCCGCTTACCAGCATCCCCAGCCCGCCGCAACGACACGTCTCGGGCCGCGCTAATGCTCCACTAACAGCCAGCACCCAGACTAGGGACCGGGCGACCACTCCCGTGGAAGCGAGCGCGCATGAGCACCCGACACCCGACACCCGATACCCGGTGACGCCGTGACCGCCCGCGACGAGCGGCGGCCGGTCGCCGCCGTGCCGGACGCAACGCGGGGCGGCGAGGACACCCGCCGGCGCGGCTGGTTCTGGCACTGGAACGCGCTCATCACCCAGTACGCCCCACTGATCGGGCTGAAGGGGGTGGGGCTGCTCAACTCCTACACGGTCTGGACCGACCGCCGCGAGGAGTCGCCCCACCGCGGCTACGCCTTCCCGTCCCAGCAGCGCGAGGCAGACTTCTACGGCGAAGACCGGGCCGAACTCATCGTCATCAACAAGATCCTCGTCGCCCTCGACCTCATCGAGATCCGCAAGGAACTCGTCTCCCGCACCGATTCGCAGGGCCGGCGCTGGAAGGTGCCCCACAACTTCTACCGGGTGAAGGACCACGACGACGGCTTCACCCTCGGCGCCGGCGACGTCCTCCGGGTCGCCGAACTGGCCGCCCGCGACAAGGCGGTCTACCGCTACGTGCGCCGCGTCTTCTCCCCGAAGTTCGCGCCGATCGACGACGGTAACCCGTGGCACGCCGTCCTCGCCGAAGTTCGGCAGCACCCCACCTGGCAGGAACTCGCCGCCCGTGCCGCCGCCGAGGAAGATCGCGCCTCGGCCCGGACCCGCGCCGGCCACGCCGCCCGCAACAAGGGCGCGGCCAAGCCGGAGGCGGAGACGGACGCGGCCCCGGCAGCCGTCACCGAGTCCACTTTTTTTGTGCCAGAAGGCGGTGACGGCGGGGCAGGGGAGCGGGTGGACTCCGACAGCGCCACTGGCGATACGCGACAGTCCTCCGAGACCGTTGTTGCATCCATCAACACCGGTTCGGTCCCGGTTGTTGCACTCGCCAACAACGGTTCGCGCCGATCCGGACCGACCGTTGTTGGCCGGAGCAGCCGGCGCCAGCCTGCCGTTGTTGAACCGACCAACACGACGTACGACCAATCCAAAGCAACAACGACGAGGAGTGGGGTCGAGCACGATTCGGCGGAGCCGGGAACGAGCGGGGACCCCGCCGCCAGTCTGGTCGGCGCGATCGACCAGGTTCCGGTGGCGACAGGAGGAGCAGCGGTTGCGGCGAACGCCGGATTCGCCGACGATGCACGCCCGGTTCCGGGCGCCGCGCCGGACGACGGTCCGGGCCGGGCCGCCGCGATCCGCGCCTTCGAAGAAGCGAACGCGCGGGAAGCGACCCCGGCCGAGCGGCGGTTGCTCGCCGGGCTGGCCGAACGGTTCGAGCCGGCCGCGGCTGCCGCCGGTTCCTCCGGGTGGGCCTGGCTGGCGGACGCCATCTACGAAGCGGTCGAAGCCGGCAGCCGGTTCGTCGCCCCGCGCCGGGCCCGCGAGATCCTCACCCGCTGGGAGCGCGACGGTTGTCCGCAAACCGATGACGCCCCGGCCGGTCGCCGCAATGCGGACAATTCGGCGGGCGCGGCGTCTCCGGTCCGGGCCGGGGAGGGAATGGCTCCCGCGGCGCGCGGCGCGGTTGGCTCCGCCCGCGAGGCGACGCAGTCTCCGGCGGTGCGGGATGCCGGACCCCGCGGGCGGTCGCCGGCAGTGGCGAACGTGGCACGGGTGGTCCCTGCCCGGCCGGCGCTGCCGGATGCCGACACGCCGTTGCCGGACCCGGAGCCCTTCGTGGTCGAGGAGTGCGGCCTGACCTCCGGCGCGGTCTGGGCCGCCGTGCTGACCGAGGTGGTCGCCGCCGGATCGGTCTCGGCCGCCGAGTTCGCCGCCTGGGTGAAACCCACCCTGCTGCTCGGGCGGGCCGGCGAAGGGCCGGGAGCGCCGCTGGTCGTCGGGGCGTCCCACCCGGCCGCGCGCCGCCGGATCGAGGCGCGCCACCTCGCGGCGCTGCGGGCGGCGGCGGGGTCCGTGCTCGGCCGCCCGGTCGAGGTGGAGATCGCCGTCACCCGGGAGTGGCTGCTCCAGCAGGGTGCCGCCTCGGCCGGATTCGATGGCGACGAGGATGCGCCTGCCCGGCGCGTGGCGGGCGGATAAACGGTGTGTGCGCTGATTGTCCGCGATAGGCGGCCGGCTCTGGCGTCCTGTCGCATTACACACCCCGTCATCCCGAGCCGGTCGGAGGATCTCGTGCTCGATCGGGGGTTGGGGAGTCGAGCAGCGGACGAGATCCCTCGACCGGTGTATGGACCGGCTCGGGATGACGACGGGATGGCAGCGCCCGGAAACCGGAGGGAAGCGCCCCGCTCTTCCGGTTCCTTCCCGCCGGAGCGAGTGGGTAAGCGAGGGCACAGGCTCTTCCGGCGGCTCGCGATTGCCGGGCAAACGAAACGCCGGAGGCTCGATGGCCTCCGGCGTTTCGTTTGCGGACTGCGTGCGAGCGAAGGATCAGGAGGGCGGTTGCACCTCGAGGGTCCACGGACCGGACGCATCGACCAGGAGCGACCAGTCTCCCTCCTCGGTGCGGTACCGGGTACGGCCGTCGAAGACCCCGTCGGCCTCGATCACGATCTCCTCGGCCCCGTCCGGATCGACCAGCGAGACGATGAACGGCCCGTCGCCGTCGTGCGTCGCGACGTAGGTCAGCCTCCCGCCGGGGGACGTGAAGTCGCCGGCGTCGATGATCCCGGCGTCGCCGCTGGCGCTGAAGACGAGGTCCGTGGCGGCGGTGTCTGCGGCGGCGTCATCCGCCGCCGCGGAGGATGCGGCGGCGGCAGCGGCTTCTGCGGCGGCGTCCGCGGCGGCCGCCGCGTCGTCGCCCGTCGCGGATTCGGCCGGATCGGTATCGGACACCTCGATGGTCCAGGGGCCGGACGCATCGACCAGGATCGAGAAGGGGCCTGCCCCGGTGCGGAACCGGACCTGGTCGTCGTAGACCCCGTCCGCTTCGATGACGATCTCCTCGGCCCCGTCGGGATCGACCAGCGAGACGGCGAAGGGTCCGTCGCCGTCGTGGGTCGCGGTGTAGTAGAGCCGGCCGCCGGGCGAGGAGAACTCCCCGGCGTCGATGATGCCGGCGTCGCCGGTGGCGGTGAACGGCAGCGTCGATTCCGCGTCGGCGGGCGGTTCGGGCGCGTCGTCGGCAGGCGCGCCGTCGGCGGGCGCGCTGTCGGCAGACGCCGCGGCCGCCGCGGCCGGGGCGGTCTCCGCGACGCCGAGCGTCCACGGGCCGGTGGCATCGACCCGGACCGAGGTGGTTCCTTCCGGAGTCCGCAGCCTCGCCTGGCCTTCGGCGACCCCTTCCTCCTCGATCGCGACCTGCTCTTCGCCGTCGGCATCGACGATCGTGACGACGAAGGGGCCGTCGCCCTCGTGGGTGGCGGCGTAGACGAGCCGGCCGCCGGGGGAGGCGAACGACCCGGCCTCGGTCGTCCCGGCGTCGCCGCTGGCGGCGAACGGCAGCGGCGACGCCGACACGGGCACGGTGGACGCGCCGGCGGTGTCGTCGGCGTTGTCCTGGTTGCGATTGCGGTTGCGCTGGCGATCCTGCCCGCCGTCGTCGGCCGCGTCGTCGGCGGGCGCTTCGGCGAGCACCGGGGTGCCGCTGGCCAGGAACTCCCAGCGCACCCAGCCCTCGTCGCCGCTGTCGAGCACGAGGATCGGCCACCAGGCGTGCCCGTCGATGTACTCGCCGGGGCCGGTGACCTCGACCGGCTCGCCGTCCTGCAGGATCGCGATCTCTTCGGCGTCGTCGCCGGGGTCGAGCCGCACCCGGATGTTCTCGCCGCGCAATTGCGTTTCCAGCCCTTCGATCTGGGCCGGCGGCGCGGCGAGGGTGGGCAACGGCGCAAGCGGGGCGGCGAGCAGGCCGCCCACCAGCAGGGCGCCGAGCGCCGCGCGCCCGGGCGCGGCAGGATGGTGGCGTCGGGGGGTCACGGATCGCTCCTCCGGGATGATCGCCGAACGCGGCGTTGGCGAACGCCGGCGCGGGGACGCTGCGGCGCGATGCCGAAAGTGTAGTGCCCGCATCGCGTCCTCATCGGTGCGTTGCAGGGGCCTTGCCACCGGCCCGGTTCGTGGATATCCTTCGGATCGTGAATGATTCGGGATGCGAACGAAATTGCCGCGCCGACGACGAGCCGATCGATGCGGCCCTCGTGGATGCCGTCATGCCGCTGATGCCGCTGCTCGGCCGGCGGCTCCATGCCGGGCTCATCCGGCGCGGGCAGGATTCTGGCCTGACCGTCGCCCAGACCAAGGCGGTGCTCCACCTGGCCGCCGACGGCCCGCTGGCCGTCGGGGACCTCGCCGCGCGGCTCGGCGTCTCGATGCCGGCCGCCTCGGAACTGGTCGATCGCCTCGCCGAGGGCGGGTTCGCGCGCCGGGAGGACGACCCGGCCGACCGCCGCCGGGTGCTGGTGGCCGCCACCCCGGAGGCGGCGCGCATCGGGGCCGGCCTCGCCGATCTGCGCCGGTCGCAGGTGCGGCGGGCGCTGGCGTTGCTGCCGCCGGAGGAGCGGGCGGTTTTCCCGCGCGCGCTGGCGGCGCTGACGGCGGCGCTGGACGACGGCGCGGACCCGCGCGGCCCGTCCGTTGCGAACGACCCGGTCGCGGCGGCGTCCCGCTCCTGACCGCCCCGGCGAACCCCCACCGGCATCCCTTCGACCTTCATACGAAAGGCGCCCACCGTCCATGAGCCAGCAGCCGGCCCACATCGAGACCCCGTCGCCTCCGGGCGGGCCGCCACCGGCCGATCTCGGCGGCCGCAGCCCGTGGCTGATCCTGGCCGTGCTGTGCGGTGCGGTGTTCATGCTGCTGCTGGACACCACCATCGTGAACGTCGCCCAGCAGGTGATCAAGGACGGGCTCGGCGCGTCGCTGCCCGAGATCCAGTGGATCCTCGATTCGTACATCCTCGCCTACGCGGTGCTGCTGCTGACCTTCGGGCGGCTCGGCGATGTGTTCGGGCGCAAGAAGATGTTCATCTGGGGGATGGCGGTCTTTACCGTCGCGTCGGCCCTGTGTGGCGCGTCGTCGTGGCTGGCGGACCTGCTGGGCGTGAACGGCGCGGCGGCCCTCATCTTCTTCCGGGTGCTGCAAGGCGCGGGCGGCGCCCTGATGATGCCGCAGACGCTCTCCCTCATCACCGTCGTCTTCCCGCCGCAGCAGCGCGGCGCGGCGATGGGCCTGTGGGGCTCCGTCGTTTCGCTCGGCGCGATCCTCGGGCCGATCGTCGGCGGCTTCATCGTCACCAACTACGCCTGGGAGTGGGTCTTCCTGATCAACATCCCGGTCGGCATCGTCGCCATCCTGCTGACGCAGGCGATCGTGCCGGAGTCGAAGGACCCGCTGGCGAGCCCGAGCGTGGACTGGCCGGGGGTGTTGCTGTCCGGGACCGGCATCTTCGCGCTGGTGTTCGCCGCCATCGAGGGCGCGCACCTCGGCTGGACCAGCCCCACGATCCTCGGGTTGGTGGCGTTGGGCACGCTGCTGCTCGCCGGGTTCGTCTGGTGGGAGCGGCGCGCCGCGGACCCGATGATGAAACTGGAACTGTTCGGCATCCGCAACTTCTCGGTCGGCAACGTCATCGGCCTCGCCGTCTCCTTCGGAATGCTCGGCATCTTCTTCCCGATGACGCTGTTCCTGCAGGGCGCGCTGGGGTTCTCGCCGATCGCGGCCGGGCTGGCGACCGCGCCGCTCTCGGTGGCCACCATGATCGTTGCGCCGCTCTCGGGCCGCCTGTCCGACCGCTTCGGCGCGCGCTGGATCCTCGTGGCCGGGCTGAGCCTGATGATCGTCGGCATCCTGCTGATCGCGGCGGTCGTTTCGCCCGGCACGACGTGGCAGGTGCTGCTGTTGCCGCTGCTGGTGACCGGCACGGGGATGGGCATGACCTTCGCCCCGATGACGGCGGCGGCGATGGCGGAGGTCCCGCCGCGCATCGCCGGCTCGGCCTCGGGCATCCTCAACACGGCGCGCAACATCGGGCAGGTGCTGGGAATCGCGGTGCTGGGATCGGTGCTGCAAACGCGCATCGGCGGGCACGCCGCCGACCTGCTGGCCGGGCTCGGCACCCTCTCCTCGGGGACCATCGAGGGCGTCGCGCTGCTGGTGCGGGATTCGAACCTCGCCGCGGTGCCGGACTTCGTTGCCCAGGCGGAGCCGGCGGCCACGGGCGCGTTGCCTGCCATCTTCGGGGCGGCGCAGGGCGCGTTCGTGGCCGGCATCGTCGATACGTTCCGGACGGGCGCGTTCATCTGCCTGTTCGCGCTGGCGGCCGCGTTCCTGATCCGCAACCCGCGCCGCGCTCCCGCCGCCCGGCCGGCGGCGCAGGCCGCGCCCACTCCGGCCTCCGCGGACTGATACGGAATCCGGCTGTTCGCTGCCGTTTCGCCTGCCCGTGACGGCGCGTGTTCGTAGGGGAGGGACCCGTGCCCTCCCGCGTCCGTACGCGGCCCGAACGAGGGAGGGCACGGGTCCCTCCCCTACGACCGACGAACGGATTCGCGCACCAATCAGCCGGATTCCGTATGGATCGCCGACAAGTCGTGAACAGGCCGAGACGTCGAGGAACGACGGGGTCCCTCGGTCGGCTCGGGTGACGGCGGAGGATGCTGCGGGACGCGTTACACGCCGGGGACGATCGCGCGGATGGCCCACACGGCGGCGGCGATGAGCACCGCCCAGGAGGCGACCACGGCCAGCCCCACGAGCAGCATCGCCGCGTAGTAGCGTGCCCGATCGACGGGGCGGCAGTCGTCGTCGCCCCGGCAAGCATCCAGCCGGCCCAGCGCGGGCACAGTCATCCCTCCCGGTCCCGCCTGGCGAGACGGAGATGCGCCGCGCGATGGCCAACGGCGGCGCACGGCAATCCGGCGTCGAGGCCGCGGCGCGCCCGGCGAAGGACGTGCGAGGCGGTTTGACGCACTGGCACACGGAACGCCGGACTGGCTGCGCTGCCCATGTCGGTCCTCGGGAACGCGTGCGAACGTGCGCGTAGTGTAGATCGGTCATGGACGGTTCACTAGGCGCTCCATGCGACGAGTAATGAAACGACATGCCTTTGCCGGTTGGCTGGGCACGGTTTGGCGACCGAACGGTGCGGCGCGTGCCGGCCGGTTCGGCGTGCCCGTCCGGAACACCTGCCACGCGTCCGTGCCGCCCGGGGCTGATGGCGGTTGCGCAATCGATCCGGCCACCGGCGACGGCCGCCCGGGGTTTCAACCCTCACCTTTACCCACATCTTTCTCCGGGCGTCCGGGCGGCCGTTCGGCCGGTGCCCAAGGGCGGGATCTGCCAAGGTTTGCCGAAGTTCGGGCAACGCCCCGCGACGAGCGGGCATCGGTCGGTTGACGGATCGATCCGATTTTCGCCCCGATAACCGGCGGCTTTGCACCGGTTTCGATATGTGGGTAAAGGTGAGGGATGAACCCCCGGGCCACGGGAACGAAACCCCTCCGGAGTTGAGGACGCCGGTCGTGGTGGTGGCGCCCGTGTTCAGTCCCGGAGGGACTTCGTTTTCGTAGCCCGGGGTTTCAACCCCGGGCGGCCGTGGACGGTGGCCGGATCGATTGGGCAACCGCCATCATCGCGCCTGCCGCTGGGCCGGTATCCGGATCAACGGAGCAACCGCCATCATCCCCGGGCGTCCCGGCGGCCGGATCGATCGCGCAACGACCATTACCGGACGGCTGCTGGCCGCATTCCCCGCTACCGTGGATGCACCCCGTGCTAGTGGGGTTCCGTTTGCGGGAAAGGACGAGGAATGGACCTGCTCGACCGCTTGCTCGGTCACGACCGCTGGACGACGGCGCGGCTGCTGGACCTGTGCCGCGACCTCGACGACGCCCAACTCGACCAACCGTTCGACATCGGGCACCGCACGCTGCGAGCGACGTTCGACCACATGATCTTCAACGTCGAGGCCTGGACGGCGCAAATGGAGGGGCAGCCGCTCGATCGGTCGCGCGAGGCCGCCTCGCTGGACGCGCTGGCTGGCCGCCACGAGCGCGCCTACGCCGGGTTCGCCGCCTTCGCCCGCCGGGTGCACGACGACGGGCGCCTGGACGACACGTTCGTGGACGGCTGGGGTGTGCGGCAGTCGTTCGGCGGCACGCTCGCCCACGTCATCCTGCACGATGCCCAGCACCGCGCCGACGTGCTGCACATCCTCCAGCGGCTCGGCGTGGCCGACCTGCCCGAAGGCGACCCGCAGGAATGGGAACACCGCCGGGGAGACGGCTAGCCAGCCAACGCGACATCGGCTACCCAGTCCGTCCTCACGAGCCACGCGTGCCGTCCGCCCGATCCACCCGGCCCGTCGGCGCGAGCCGGTCGAGGAGCGACGAGGTCC
>JAFAEX010000148.1 GCA_023423795.1 Chloroflexota bacterium
ACGAGATCCCTCGACAGGCTCGGGATGACGGGTTGGTGTCCAAAGGATGACGGGTTGGTGTCCAAAGGATGATGGGGTGGTGTCCATGGGATGACGGCGACCAATGCGCTCGGACTCGCCGTTCCCCGTCCTGCCATCCCGCGCCGGTCGATGCGCCAGCCAGCGGATGTCGAAATCGGGACGCCGGCTCCGTCCTCGTGGTGAGAGCGGCGATGTGGCGCCGTTCGAGTGCGAAGGAGAACGGGAATGTCCTCGGTGCGTAGACTCGACCACGTCGGCATCAACGTAGCCGACCTCGACGCCGCGACGGCGTTCTTCCTCGACCTCGGCTTTTCGCGGGAAGGGGAGATGTCCATGCGGGGCGACCTGCTGGACAAGGTCACCGGGCTGATGGATGCCCACACCGACGTGGTGTTCATGCGCACACCGGCCGGCGACCAGATCGAACTGATCGCGTACCACGCGCCCGCCGACGACCACGGGTTGGAGATCGCGCCGCCGAATCGGCTGGGGATTCGCCACATCGCCTTCGTCGTCGATGATTTGAACGACATCGTCGGCAAATTGCGCGGCAAGGGCATCGAGACGGTCGGGAGCGTCGAGCAGTACGAGGACGTGTACCTGGTCTGCTACGTCCGTGGCCCCGAGGGCATCATCGTCGAGCTGGCTGAGGAACTCCGCCAGCCACGGTGACGGGGCGGCGGCGACCCAGCCGAGCGGCGGCGGACGACGCTACCACGCGACCGAATGTCGAAAATCCATCGTCGGTTACGTCCAACTTGTGTGTGGGACAACGAGCCGCCCCGCGTCGTCGGAGGAGACGTCTCGTGAAGTACCTGTTGCTGAAGCACTACCGCGGTGGACCCACCCCCGCCGTCGATTTCCCGCCGATGGATCGCTGGACGCCGGAGGAGGTCGATGCGCACATCCGGTTCATGGGCGACTTCGCCGTCCGCCTCGAAAAGTCGGGCGAGTACGTCGAGGGCCAGGCGCTGGCGCCCGAGGGCGCGTTCGTGCGCCACGACGGCGCGGGTCGCCCGCCGATGACCGACGGTCCGTTCGCCGAGACCAAGGACCTCATCGCCGGCTGGATGGTCATCGACGTTGACTCCTGGGAGCGCGCGGTCGAACTGGCCGGCGAACTTTCCGCCGCTCCCGGTCCGCGCGGCGAACCGATCCACGAATGGATCGAGGTGCGGCCGTTCCTGACCTGGGCGCCGCCGGCCGTCGAGTGAACGAATCCCTGCTGCGGGACCTCGTGCCGGCCGTCATCGGCGTCCTCATCCGGCGCGGGGCCGATTTCGCCTCGGCCGAGGACGCCGTGCAGGAGGCCTTGATCCGGGCGCTGGAAACGTGGCCGGATGATCCCCCGCGCGATCCGAAGGGCTGGTTGGTCGCGGCGGCGTGGCGGCGGTTCCTCGACGCCGCCCGTGCCGATGCGGCGCGGCGGCGGCGGGAGGCCGCCGCCGCGAGCGAACCTCCCGCCGATCCGGGACCGGCGACGGACGATACGCTGCGACTGTACGTCCTCTGCGCCCATCCCATCCTGCCGCCGGCATCGGCCATCGCCTTGACGCTGCGGGCGGTCGGCGGGCTGACGACGCGGCAGATCGCGGCGGCGTTCCTCGTGCCCGAGGCGACGATGGCGCAGCGGATCAGCCGGGCCAAGCGGCGGCTCGACGGGGTGGCCCTCGACCGGCCCGGCGACTTGGCAACCGTGCTGCGCGTGCTGTACCTCGTGTTCAACGAAGGGTACGGCGGCGATGTCGATCTGGCGGCGGAAGCCATCCGCCTCGCCCGGCAGGTGGTCGCTTTGACCGGCGATCCCGAGGCCGCCGGGCTGCTCGCACTCATGCTGCTGCACCACGCCCGGCGCGCGTCCCGCACCGATGCGGCGGGCCGGTTGGTGCCGCTGAACCGGCAGGACCGCTCGGCGTGGGACACCGGGACGATCGCCGAGGGGGTGGCGATCCTCGAGGCGGCGCTGGCACGCGACCGGCTGGGCGAGTACCAGGCGCAGGCCGCCATCGCCGCCCTGCACGCGGATGCTCGAACCGCGGCCGAAACGGACTGGGTGCAGATCGTCGAGTGGTACGACGAACTGGTGCGCGTCACGGACAGCCCAATCGTGCGGCTCAACCGGGCGGTCGCGCTCGGGGAGGCCGACGGGCCGCGCGCCGGGCTGGCCGCGCTGTCGGAGGTGAGCGCCGACCTGCCCCGGTACAGCGCGGTAGCGGCGTACCTGACCGAGCGCTCGGGCAGCCTGGAACGCGCTGCCGATCTGTATGCCGAAGCCTCGCGTTCGGCTCCCAGCACGTTGGAGCGGGACCACCTGATGCGGGAGGCGGCGCGGGTGCGTCAATTGCTGGTTCGGTGAGGGAAGGCAAGCGAGCGAAGGCCGCCAAGGCAGTCTGGCGGCGTGATCGTCATTCAACGATCGAAGGCCCGCCACATTGGCGGGCCTTCGATCGTTTCGGTGGAGATGGGGGGAGTCGAACCCCCGTCCAGAACTGCGAGCCGGCCGTATCCTACGCGCGTAGTCGGTGATTTGCGTGCCACCCGGGACGCCCGCCGACAGGCTTCCCGTGCGGTGAGTCGAACTGCCTTTGGCGACCGCGCTCCGACGGACTAGGTCGCCGCATCCGTCCTTGGTGACGCCCGTACCCGGCCCCGGACGAAAGAGGACCGGACGGACGCGCTACCTAGAGGTCTGTGACTTAGGCAGCGTAAGCAAGAGGCTGGTTCGCAGCTCTTGGGTGCCCGTTTTTACGAGGCCTCGGGCGCCTCGACGCGCAACGTCCTGACCTACAACCCTGTCGAAACCAAACATCCCCGAACGACGTGAATGATACCACGCCGGGGTACCTCCGGGCGAGGGTTTCCTGGTGCGGTTTCCCCCTGCGCGGCGGCCCGAAGTGGCCGGAGAACGCCGACGACCCGGCCCGGTATCCGGGCGATGCGGGCGCGCGTTGTCACGCGCCTGCTGTTGGGGCGTAGGATTCCCGCCATGACGACTCCATCCGCGCCGCCGCTGGCGGCCGCCCCGTCCGCGCTCTCCGCCTGGCTGCTGGCGATCCGGCCGAAGACGCTGCCGGCGGCGGTCGGCCCGATCCTCGTCGGCACCGCCGTCGCGATCCACGAAGGAGGGTTCCATGCCGGCATCACGCTGGTCGCGTTGCTGGTGGCGCTGCTGCTGCAAATCGCGTCGAACCTCGCCAACGACGTGCTCGATTTTCGCAAGGGGGCCGATACCCAGGAGCGGCTCGGGCCGACGCGGGTGACGCAGGGCGGCCTCATTCCGCAGCGGCAGGTGGCGATCGCGACGGCGCTCGTGCTGGCCGCCGCGATGGTCCTCGGGCTGGTGCTCGTCTGGCGCGGCGGGTGGCCGATCCTGTTGCTGGGCGCGGCGGCGCTGGTCGCGGCGGTGGCCTACACCGGCGGGCCGGCGCCGCTCGGCTACCTCGGCCTCGGAGAGGTTTTCGTCTTCATCTTCTTCGGCGTCGCCGGGGTGGCGGGCAGCGCTTACGTGCAGACGCTGGACCTGACGCCGCTCGCGCTGATCGCGTCCGTGCCGGTCGGCTGCCTCGTCACCGGCATCCTCGTCGTCAACAACCTGCGCGACATCGACACCGACCGATCCGCCGGCAAGCGCACGCTGGCCGCGCGGTTTGGGGCGCGGTTCGCCCGCGCCGAGTACGCGGTCCTGCTGGCGATCGCCTACCTGACGCCGCCGCTGCTGTGGCTGCTCGGCGAGATCGGGCCGTGGTTCTGGCTGCCGCTGCTGACCCTGCCAGTCGCGATCCCGCTGGCGCGGCGGGTCGGCACGACGTCCGGCCGCGCGCTCAATCCGCTGCTGGGCCAGACGGCCCGCCTTTCGCTGCTGTTCGCGATTCCGTTCGCCGGGAGCATCGTCCTGTGACCGCCGATCCCACCCCGAAACCGGGCGCGCTGCGTTCCCGCGACGACGTGCGCGACATGTTCGACCGCATCGTGCCGCGCTACGACCTGATGAACCGGCTGATGACCGGCGGCCGCGACGTCGCGTGGCGCGATTTGACCGTCCGCCGGGCGCTGTCCGGGTATGCCCGCGGCACCGCGAGGGTGCTCGACGTGGCGACCGGCACCGGCGACCTCGCGCTCGCGTTCGCCGATGCCGGGGCGGGGGAGGTGGTCGGACTCGACCTTTCCGGCGTCATGCTGCAGGAAGCCGCCGCGAAGGCCCGCGAGCGGGGTGCTGCGGCACGGGGCGTGACGTGGGTGGCGGGCGACGCGCTGCACATGCCGTTTCCCGACAACCGGTTCGATGCCTGCACGGTGTCGTTCGGTCTGCGCAACATGCCCGACTACGGTGCGGCGCTGGCCGAGATGGCGCGGGTGCTCCGCCCGGGCGGCCGGCTCTACTGCCTCGAACTTACCCCGCTGCGCGTGCCGGGCATCCGACAGGCGTTCGGCCTCTACTTCACGAAGGTGGTCCCGGCGGTCGGCGGAATCCTCAGCGGCGACCACGACGCCTATCGCTATCTCCCCATGTCGGTCGCCGCCTTCCCCGACGCCCGCGCGCTCGCCGCCCTCATGCGCGACGCCGGCTTCGATCACGTGTCGTGGAAACCGCTCGGCGCGGGTACCGTGGCCCTCCACACCGGCCGCAAGCGAGGCTGATCGGCAAACCTCCGTCGGGGCAACGTGACGCCGTCTGCGCAGCGGGTTCCGGTCCCTGTACGGCGGGGTGCAAACAAGTCCCCGTATTGCCCATCAGACTGCGTACGTACGCGGATTCAGGCGACGGTGGAAACGACGGGTTGATACGGAATCCGGCAGTTTGCCGCCGGTTGGCCCGCCGATGACGCTGCGCCGACGTCCGGCGCCCTCCGATCCCGGAACCGCGAATGGACACGGGAGGGCGCCGGACGATCGCCGACGCATGACGAACGGACTGTCGCGCCGTTCACCCGGACTCCGTATTGTGCGAAATCCGGTCGATCGGTCTGGAATCGCCGCCGGTGGGCGGGCCGGCCACGCGATCGCACCGAGTTTATTCGGCATTTATTCGGTATTTTTTCGGCGTTTATTCGGCGACGGATTTCCCATGGACACGCGGAAACCGGGTTTCTTCGCTACCCCCCTGCCAGCCTCACGGGCGCGCCGGGGCGGTTGCGTCGGCCAAGGGGGTCCGGGCGTCGAGGCTGGGAGGGGGGAGCGAAGAAACCCCGCATTCGTCGCAAGGGAGCGTACGTATGCGGTGTTTCGCGATTGAACAGGTACCGAAAAAATACCGAATAAATACCGAATAAACGCCGAACAAATACCGAACGAATGGACGCCGCGGAGTCGCGCCGGGCGCTGCCGTTCGCGGCGGGGGAGGACGCGGTCCCTGCCCGGCGACGACGAACGGAATCCCGGTTCGATCGGCCGGATCTCGTATCACACCGAACACGTGCCGATAGAATGCCGGGTTGGTGCATCCGGCCGAGCGTGCCTTGCCTCAACCGGCGGGCAGGCCCCAGCGCTCCGAGAGGACGCCGTCGCGGACCTCGCGGACGCAGAGGCCGGCGTGGCATCCGCTGGCCGCGCAGGTTGGGCGACAGAAATGCCGGCGGCCACACGGGAAGCAGAGCGCGACCCGGCAGCCCGAACACCACCCGTACCGTTCGGGCAATTCGCTGCCGCAGGCGGCGCACCGGGCCGAGCCGTCCGGGCCTCCGGGGTCGAGCCAGCCACCCTCGGCTTCGGAGGAGGGGTCGGCCGAAGCGTTGTCCGCCGTTGGGTTCGCCCGGTCGGGATCGGTCGTCATGCCGAAAGCATACCCGGTGCAGGGCCGAACCTCGGGTCGAACCCGCTACCGAGCATCGGCGCTGCTATCCGTGACGTACCGACGCCACGGCAAGAGCAGGCCTTCCAGCAGCGATACGACCAGGAACAACCCGATTCCCATCAGCGACAGCAGCACCACGGCCGCGATGACCCGGTCGGTGCGGAACTGCGCGATGGCGCGCGTCAGCAGATAGCCCAGCCCTTCGCGCGCGCCGACGAATTCGCCGAACACCGCGCCGATGACGCAGACCGTGATCGCGATCTTCGCCCCGGAGAAGATTGCCGGCAGCGCCGCCGGCAACCGCACCAGCCGGAACAGCGTGCGGCCGTTCGCGCCGAACGCCCGCAGCATCGCGAGCGTTTCCCGGTCCGCCGCGCGCAGGCCGTCCACCGTGGCCACGACGATCGGGAAGAACCCGATCAGCGCCGTGACGAGCACCTTCGGCAGCAGCCCGTAGCCGAACCAGATCAGCAGCAGCGGCGCGATGGCGGGCACGGGAACCGTCTGCGAGGCGACCACCAGCGGATAGACCGCGCGGTCGAGCGTCGGCGAGGCGTCGATCAGGAAGGCCAGCAGCAACCCGACGGTGAGCGCGAGCGCGAAACCGACCACGACTTCGAGCAGCGTCACGCGGGCGTTGCCGAGCAGCAGGTCGCGCTCCGCGCCCATCGTATGGGCGACGGCCGATGGCGCGGGCAAGAGCCACGCCGGCACCGCGAGGAGGCGCACCACGAGTTCCCAGATCGCCACCAGCACCGCGAGCAGCAACAGCGGCGGAGCCCAGCGGCGAAGAATGGCGGCGTCGGCGCGTACGAGACGCTGCCGGCCGGCCGAATCGGGCGGGACGCTCATGCGGCGTCACCGCCGAGGATGCCGAGGGCAGCCAGCACCCGCGCCTTGCAGGCCACGAAGCGCGGGTCGGTGACGAGGGCCCGCCGTCGCGGCCGCGGCAGGTCGATCGCGACCTCGGCCGAGACCCGGCCCGGACGAGCGGTAAGGATGACGGCCCGGTCCGCCAGCAGCACCGCTTCGTCCACGTCGTGGGTGACGAGCAGGACGGCCTGTCGCTCCCGCTCCCAGAGGGCGAGAAGCCACGTGTGGAGGTCGGCCCGCGTCAGCGCATCCAGCGCCGCGAACGGCTCGTCGAGCAGCAGCAGCGGCTTGGCCGGCAGGACGGTCCGCAGGAACGCGACCCGCTGCCGCATCCCGCCCGAGAGTTGGGCGGGCCAGGCGTCGGCGAACCCGTCGAGCCCGAACTCGGCGAGCCGGGAGCGGGCGCGCGCTTCCGCTTCCCGTCGCGGCATCCCGGCCGCCTCCAGCGCGAGCGCGGCGTTGCCGGCGATCGTGCGCCACGGCACGAGCAGGTCGCGCTGCCGCATGTAGGCGGTGCGCCCGAGTCGCGAATCCGATGGCGGCGCACCCGCGATCCGGATCTCCCCGGCGTCCGGTTCGATCAGCCCGGCGACCAGGTCCAGCAGCGTGCTCTTGCCCGATCCCGACGGCCCGATGAGGGCGACGAACTCCCCCGGCGCGACCGAGAGCGTGACGTCGTCGAGCGCGGTCAGCACACGCTGCCCTTCCCGGTACCGGGACGTGACGCCGGCCAATGCGACTGCCGTGGCAGTGCTCACGCCGGAACCGGCACGGCGACCGTTTCCGCGATCCGCCGGCGGCGGGTCGTTCTCCTCGAAAGCGTGCGTCAGGGGCGGGGTCGGGTGCGACATGGCGCGATTCTAGCCGCGGCGCAGGCGGCGCGTGCCGATCGTCCGGGGAATGCGTTTCGCTACCGCCTCCGTCGTCATTCCGGGCTTGTCGAAGGATCTCGTCGTTGTCGTCAGTGGGGAAAGAACGAGATCCCTCGACAAGCCCGGGATGACCGGTTGGATCGCTGCCCCGGGGTTCCAAAGACGTTCCGGCCGCCGTACTGAAAGACCGGGGAGGCGGTCGATCGCCACCCCGGTCCAGCGCCGAATCTTGTGCCGCCCTGCCGTCAGGGCAGGTACCAGAGCGGGTCGTAATCGACGCCGTTGATATTGACGATGAAGTGGACGTGCGGGCCGGTCGAGTTGCCGGTGCTGCCGACGCTGGCGATGTGCTCTCCTTTGGTCACCGGCGTGCCCGCCGTGTAGAAAAACTCGCTGAGGTGGCCGTAGAGCGTGCGGTACCCATTGCCGTGGTCGATCCGCACGTAGTAGCCGAGGCCGCAATCGCACCACCCGGCCTGGTCGATCATGCCGCCGTCCGCCGCGTACACGGGGGTGCCCGTCGGCGCGGCGAGGTCGATCCCGTTGTGGTAGTTGCAGCCGAAGTTCGACGACCACGGCTCGAACCAGTAGGGGCTGCAGCCGAAACTCTGGGTGAAGGTGAAGTTCGCCAACGGGTACTGCATCGCGCCGGTGGCGATGCCGGGCGTCGGCGGCGCGGGCCGCTCCTCGACGACGGGAGCCGACGCACCACCCGGATCGTCAGGCTGCCCGGCATCGACGAGAAAGTCGCCGAACACCCAGCCTGTCGTCCCGTTCTGGGTGACGAGGTACCACGGGTTACCGAGCGGATCGACGGTGAAGCCGTCCATCACCTGCACGACCTCGCCCTCCGGCAGGCCGCCGATGCGTTCGGCGTCGGGTGCGCCGTCCGCCCGCATGTTTAGCCCGCCGCCGTCGTCGGTGCGGACCTGCACGTAGGAGTTGGCTGCGAAGATCGATTCGCGGATGCTGGCGCCGGGGTCTTCGGAGAACACCCACGAGGTGTCGTCGGCAGTATCCGTGGCCGGCGCGGCCCAGTCGGATGGGGACAGGAAGTCGCCGCTGACCCAGCCCTCGACGCCGGATTCGCCGACGGGCCACCAGCGCGACCCGTCCGCGTAGACGGTGTCGGCAATGTCGATCCGCAGGGAGATCGTCTCCTCGTAGGAGAGCACGCGTACGGCCTCCCCGCCGAGCCCCGGCTGGGCGCGCAGGTTGACGCCGTCCGGTTCGCGGACCCGGGCGAAGGCTGCGCCGACGAGGTTCCACTCGTCGCCGGTTTCGCCGCCGACCGACTCCTGCCACGCCGCGACGGCGGCGTTCGACGCCGGGGCCGGGGCGGGCGCCGCGTCGCCCATTTCCAGGAAGAACCCGGCGACCCAGCCGTCGCCGGCGCCGGTCTTGATCGGCCACCAGCGGGTCGCGCCGTCCGGGTCGAGCACCGTGTCGAACTCACCGGTCCGCAGCCCGACCCCTTCGCCTTCGGGCAGGACCGACAGCACCTCGGCCCCATAGGTTGGTTCGGCGCGGAGCAGTACGCCTTCCGACGCGTGGGCGATGACCGCCCGTGGACCATCGACGGCGCGCGCCGGCCCCACCGCCCACGGCGCGAGCGGGGCGCACAGCAGCGCGGCAAGCAGCAGCGCGGTGGCGCGGCGGCGAACCCGCGGCGATCGAACGACCATCGTGACCTCCCCTGCGGCGTCCCGGCGGCGGACCCGGTTCGGGTCCGCCGTCCCTTCCCTGGGACGGCGCTGCTGTCCAAACTCGCCCGCCGCACGACGGCGGGCCGGTCGCGCCGCGGGGCGGCGACCGCGCGGGGTACGCGGGGGTGCGGGGAGGATGTCCCGGTAGCGATGAGGGCGCACGGAACGACGCAACGGTAGCACTGTACGTTCACGTTCGCAACCGTCTACGGGCATGTGCCTCATTGTCAACGAGCGATAATGTGACGATGCGAGTTTTCCGCAATGTGAGCGGTGGGGACGGGCGGCCGACGCCGGGGCCGCCCGGGGGAAAAATCCGCTCTGCTATACTCGCCAATCGTGTTTCGGCCGGCGCGCGTGTCCAGCCTGGGCAGGCGCGCGGCCGCATGGTTTGGGACAGGAACACCGTCGTTCGCGCAGGCCGCCGGCGCGGCCGCGACCGGATAACGAAAGGGCGTCACGTGAAGTTGACCGTCGAACGGCTGCCGGAAAGCCGCGCCGTCCTCGAGATCGCCTCCGACGAGGCGGAGTTCGCCAAGGCGATGGACAAGGCCTACCGCCGGGTTGCCCAGCAGGTTGCGCTGCCGGGGTTCCGGAAGGGCAAGGCCCCGCGCGGCATGATCGAGCGGGCCTACGGGCGGCAAATCTTCATCGAGGAAGCCCACCGGCTGCTGATGGACGAGCTCTACCGGGATGCCCTCGAGCAGTCCGGCGTCTCCCCGGTCGGCGACCCCGAGGTCGAGATCGTCGAGATCGAGCCGCTCGCCTTCAAGGTGACGATCCCCGTTTACCCGGATGTCGATCCGGGGGACTACGCTGCGGTTCGCGTCGATCCGATCGACGCCGCCGTGGACGAGGCCGCGGTCGAGGAGATGGTCGAGAGCCTGCGCAAGGGCGCGAGCCCGTGGGTCGATCCCGCCGAGGAGGGGATGGAGCTGGGGCCCGACAACGTCCTCCAGCCGAAGCAGCGCACCCCGCGCGAGGGCGACCAGGTCACCATCGACTACACCGTTTACGAATCCGACCCGGAGAACGCCGAGCAGGAGGAGGACGCCCAGTTCGTCCTCGGCGAAAGCGGCCTGCTCGAGCGGCTGGAAGACGAGATCAAGAAGCTGCGCCCGGGCGAATCCTCGACCTTCTCCGCCGACTTCGCCGAAGACGATTCCGTGGTCGATCCCGGCCTGCGCGGCAAGACGATGCACTACCAGGTCACGCTCAAGGGCATCAAGGAGCGCGATCTGCTGCCGTTGGATGACGACCTCGCCAAGACCGTCGCCGATGTCGATACGCTCGACGAGATGCGCGAAAACATCCGCCAGAACCTGCACCGGGACCGCACCACCAACGCCCGCTCCGAGGTGCTGACGTCGATCATCGCGACGATCGCCGAGGGCGCCACGGTCGAGGTGCCCGCGCCGATGATCGACGACGCGGTGGAGGACGACCTCCAGGGCATGCGCCAGCGGCTGGCCCAGCGCGGTCTTTCGCTGGAAGCCTACCTGCGCCTCACCGGTCAGTCGGTGGACGACCTGAAGGCCGAACTTCGGCCGGAGGCGGCGCGCCGCCTGCGCCAGTCGGTCGTGCTGCGCGAGGTCGCCAAGCGCGAGGGGATCGAGGTCTCCGACGAAGACATCGACGCCTCGGTGGAGCGGATGGTGGCGTCCACCGGCACCGCGCGCGACCCGAAGCAGGCCGAGGAGTTCTTCCGCAGCGACTTCGTCCGTTCCAGCCTGCGCAACGAGATGTTCGACCGCAAGCTGCAGGAGCGCCTGATCGAGCTGGCGACCGAAGGCCGCGGCGCGGTGCTCAATGCCTGGGAGGCTCCGGCCGAAGAGCCGACCGCGGAGGCCGAGGGTGATGCCGGGGCGGATGCCGACGGAATCAGCGAGGCCGTTGCCGCCGAGGCCGAGACCGAGGCGACCTCCTCCGAGGAGACCGGCGTCGCCGAGTAGCGC
>JAFAEX010000224.1 GCA_023423795.1 Chloroflexota bacterium
CACCCGGGAGGACCTCCTGGCGGCCACCGCCGCGGCCATCGACGCCGTCACCGCCGCCGACGCCCGCGGCTACTACGCCCACTGCGGCTTCCCCCTGCCGTGACAACTCATACAACGGCCGCTCTAACTTGATGAGCGCCGCGACGTGCTTCCCGCCTGGTCCGGTCACTTCGTACAGCACCCCCTCGATGATCTCGTAGCGCTTGCCGTCGTCGGGCAGCGCTCGCAGGTCGTCGTAGGTCCAGTACTTGTCGCGGAACTGCACGGCCATCGCTCGCCTCCGATCCTCTCCGGCAGTATAGGGGCGGGCTGCGGCTACACTCCGCGCCATGGAGAGTCAACCGGCCGTGTTCGAAACCGTCGATCCCGCCGCCGCGTACGCCGAGCGGCGGGACGCCTACGCCGCCGAGCGCGACGCCCTGCACGCGCGCTGGAACCTGCTGGCCAACCTGCGGCTGGTCGCGGGACTGGCGGCGATCGCCCTCGGGGCGTGGGGGTTGTGGGGCCGCAACGCGACCGCCGGCTGGCTGGCGCTGGCTGCGTTCGCCGCCTTCGTGGTGCTTGCCGCGTCGCACAACCGGGTCGGCAAGCGGCGGGCGCGGGCCGACCTGTTCGTGAACCTGAACGAGGCCGGGCTCGCGCGCATCACCCGCGACTGGGACGTCCTCGGCGCGGGGGAGCCGCCGGCGATCCCGATCCCGCCTGACCACCCGTTCGCCAACGACATCGACTTGTTCGGGCGCGCCTCGCTGGAGCGGCTGCTCGATACGGCCGCCACGCCGATGGGGCGCGCAACGCTGGCGACCTGGCTGCTCCACCCGGCCAGCGCGGACGAGGTGCGGGAGCGCCAGCCGGCCGTGGCCGAACTCGCGCCGCGGTTGGCGTGGCGGCAGGAGGTCGAAGGGGTCGGCCGCCGCGCCGCCGACCGGCAGGCGGACCCCGCGCCGTTCCTCGCCTGGGCAGAAGGCGAGCTGTGGCTTGCCCACCGGCCGTGGCTGCTGGCGCTGGCCTGGATCGGCCCGATCCTGCTGCTGGCGACGGTTGTGCTGCAGGCGGCCGGCATCGTCCAACTCCCGCTATGGCCGCTGGCGATCGCGCTCAACCTGTTCGTGGCGCTGGCGCTCGGGGCGCACGCCGGGACGATCGCTCGCCAGGTCGCCGACGCAAGCCGGGCGATGGACGCCCACGCCGCGCAACTGGGGATGATCGGGGCCGCGTCATTCGACGCGCCACTGCTGCGCCGCCTGCAGGGCGATCTCGGTGACGAGCGCGAGCGGCGCGGCGGGGACGGCGAGCACCAGGTGCATGCGCCGCTGGCCGCGCTGGCGCAGCGGGCCGGGCTGGCGTTGCCGGCGGGGTCGATGTCGGTCTTCCTCGTGAACGCGCTGACCTGCTGGGACGTCCACGTACTTGCGATGCTGGAGCGGTGGCAGCGGCAGCACGGAACCCACGCCCGCCGCTGGCTCGGGGTGCTGGGCGAAGCGGAGGCGCTGGCGGCGCTGGGCGCGCTCGCGTTCGACAACCCGGGCTGGACCTTCCCGCGCTACCACGCGGCGGAACCGGCGGTCGCCGCGACCGCGCTGGGCCACCCGCTGCTGGCCGCGCCGGTCCGCAAGGTGAACGACGTGACGGTCGGGCCGGCGGGCACGTTCCTGCTGGTGACGGGTTCGAACATGAGCGGGAAATCCACGTTGCTGCGCTCGATCGGGGTGAACGCGGCGCTGGGCTGGGCGGGCGGGCCGGTCTGCGCCGCCGATCTGCAGATGCCGCCGGTCCGGCTCTGGACGAGCGTGCGCGTGCAGGATTCGCTGGAGCGCGGCGTCTCGTTCTTCATGGCGGAATTGCAGCGGCTGAAACTGGTGGTGGACGCGGCTGACCGCGCCGCGGCGGGCGGGCCGCCCGTGCTGTACTTGCTCGACGAGATCCTGCAGGGGACCAACACCGCCGAGCGGCAGATCGCCGCGCGGCGGATCATCCGCCACCTGGTCGAGACCGGGGCGATCGGCGCGGTTTCCACCCACGACCTCGCCCTGGCCGACGCGCCGGAACTGGCCGACGCGGCGGTGCCGGTCCACTTCCGCGACGAGGTCCACGACGGCCCCGGCGGGATGGAGATGGTCTTCGACCGCGTGCTGCGCCCGGGAGTGGCGACGACCACCAACGCGCTGCGCCTGATGGAACTGATCGGGCTGGACCTGGCGGACGCCGGGGTGCCCAGCACCGGCCTCGATCCACGGCGAGCGGCCGGCGCGGGATAACCGCCGCACGGTCCAATACAGCGGACCGGGTTTCAGGATTTTGCAGCGACGGGTGAGATTTGGACGCGCAAGTGCTACGGACTGTTGCGCGACGACCGGCCGTGGCTGGCCGGACCAGCCTGCGACCAGGGATGGCGTGCGGCCCGCAGGCCGAGGCAGAAATCCGAGGGGGCACACGGCTGAACGCAGTGTGCCCCTTGGTCGCTATCCCCGTGGTGCTACATGCCGGGGTCGATGAACGGGTCGGTGAAGACGCCGAACAGCGACATCACGAAGAACAGCAGCATCACCGCGAAGACGACGCCGTAGACGAACGTGAGGACGCGCATCGGACCGGTTCCCCCGTCTAGTACCCCAGCAAGGCCTGGCGCAGCAGCCGCGACAGCACCTGGATCAGCAGGATCGCCACGATGAACGAGATGTCGATCATCCCCCCGATCGGCGGGATGACCTGCCGGATCGGCGCGATCAGCGGTTCGGTGACGTCGGCCAGCGCCCGGCTGATCGACCAGCGCATCTGGGGGTCGAACCACGACAGGATCGCCCGGCCGATCAGCGCCCAGGACAGCACTTGCAGCAGGGTCAGGATGATCTGGACGACGATAGCCAATGCACCATCCCGTTCCGCCGGCGCGCACGCGCACACCCGGCCGATGTCGCCGCCGAAATCGGCATCGCGAGTATAGCCGAACGTCCCGCCGTGTCCGCGCACCCGTTTCGGCACGGCGACTCGACCCGCGCGCGTGGCGCGGTGGCGGACCGGCCTCCCGAAGCCGCGACGGGGATGCGCTAGCATGGCCGGGTGACGCCGCAACCCCACGAATCGGCCGCGCCCAAGACCGACCGCGATGACCGCGACGACCGCCGCCGCCGGCGGGCGCTGCTGCTGGTCGTCGCGCTGCTCGTGCCGATCCTGCTGCTGGGCGGCGGCGCACTGGTGGCGGCGGCGGTCGTGCAGGACGCCCGCATCGCCTACCGGGAGGAGATCGTCGCGCAGGGGAAGGAGCCGGCGTTCCTGCTGACGCTGGCGTTCCTGGGCACGTTCGGCGCGGTACGGACGATCACCTATTCGATCCGGTCCGGGCGGCGCACCCCGTTCCGCAACGTGACCTTACGCGGAGGATTGCACATCCACCACATGGTGCCGGGCACGATCCTGGTTCTGGTGAGCGGGTACCTCGGGCTGGTGCTGCCGGACCCGCGCCCGACCCGCGTCCTGGCGGTCGCGTTCGGGATCGGCGCGGCGCTGGTGCTGGACGAGTTCGCGCTCCTGCTGCGGCTGGCCGACGTGTACTGGGAGCCGGAAGGGCGCGAGAGCATCGACGCGGTGGTGCTCGCGGTCGGGTTCGCCACGCTCTACCTGCTCGGTTTCGGGTTCTGGCCGCGGTTGCTGCGGGCGCTGCTGGAGCCGTTCGGGGTGGGGTAATAGCGGCGGCCCCGCCCAGGTTGTTCGGCCGTTGGCGCGGCGGCCGCCACTGCTCATCCGCCTGCCGTTGTGGGACGCTCGGGAATGATGGATACGCCGGGTTCATGCGGATGTCGGCTCCGTGGCGGGCGCGTTGATGGCGGTCGCCAAAAAATACCCCGGCCACCGGGACGCCCGGGGATTGTGGCGGTTGCCCAAATAGTCCGGGCATCGGCGTGGCGGGCGCGATGAATCGCGCCTCTACAAAGGGGTAGGGCCGCCACGTGCTGTAGGGGCGCGATTCATCGCGCCCACTTCTGGACCGGTGTCCGCATCTATTACGCAACTGCTACGCAACTGCCAACATCGCGCCCGTCGCTGGGCCGGTATCCGGATCACATAGGCAACCGCCATCGACCCCGGGCGGGCGTCGCCGGTGGCCGCATCGATTTCGCAACCGCCCTCGTCACGCCCGCTTCGCCGACGGCCGGACGACCGTGGCAAACGCCTTCCACGCACCCGGGCGGCGAGATCAGCCGAGGCCGCCCGGCGTGCCGCCCCACTCGGGGTCCCAGCCGATCGTGAGGAGGAACGCGCCGTCGGTTTCGGCGCGGACGGCGTGCTCGACGCCGGCGGCGAGGGAGACGAGCGTGCCGGCGGGCAGGGCGGATTCCTCCGGGCCGACGCTCAGCACGAAGTCGCCGCGCAGCGCCTGGATGGTGATCGGGCCGGGGGCGGTGTGCTCGTTGAGGTTCGCGCCGGCCAGCATGGTGATGAGCACGACGCGGAAGCGGTCGCCCTTTATCAGCGTTTCGGCCCGGCGGCGGGCGGCGTTCTCGCCGGGGGCGAGCCGCGCCATCTCCGCGTCGAGGTCGAACCGGCCGAGGATGGGATCGGACATCGGGGCTTCCTCCTGTCGCCGCTCCGCGTCGCCCAGCGCTGGACGGTTGGGCACGGGCGCGCACGCCTTGTCGGGCAGGATAGCCGAACTGCTTTGACACGTGGCTTCCGATGTGGCGGAATCGGGCGAATGGCACGGGTTGTGCGGCACTTCGAGCGCCGATGCATCTGGTCGGTTGGGCGTGCACCAGGTCGGGAGGGCACTGGTGATCCGGACGAAACGTGCCTACGAGGCGGCGACGGACGACGACGGCGATCGGTACCTGGTCGATCGCCTGTGGCCGCGCGGGGTGACGAAGGACGCGCTGCACTTGAAGGCGTGGTTGCGGGATGCCGCCCCGAGCACCGGGCTGCGGCGCTGGTTTTCCCACGACGCGGCGAAGTGGTCGGAGTTCCAGCGGCGCTACACGAAGGAGCTGGTGGCGAACCCTGCGGCCTGGCAGCCGCTGCTGGAAGCGGCCCGGGCGGGCACGGTGACGCTGGTGTACGCCGCCGCCGACACCGAGCACAACGACGCGGTGGCGCTCAAGGCGTTCCTCGACGAGCGGTTGGGGGGTGACGCCGGTACGGCCTGATGCCCGTTGCCGGCCCGGCGCGGGCCAACCGGGACGACGAACGACGCGGCGGGCCCGCCCGGCAGCGCCCGCGATACCCGAGAGGAGCGATCGTGCACGAGAAGCCGACCCCGGACTGGGACCCGCGGGACCCCGCCGTCCTCGCCGACCAGCGCGCCGCGTACGACGACATGCGCGAACGCTGCCCGGTCGCGGCCAGCGATCTTCTGGGATGGACGGTGTTCCGGCATGCCGACGTGATGCGGGTGATCGACGACCCGGCGGCGTTCAGCAACGCATCGCGGCATCCTGCCGTGCCCAACGGGATGGACCCGCCGGAGCATACCCAGTACCGAACGGCGCTGGAGCCGTTTTTCGACCCCGAACCGATGGCGGCGTTCGAGCCGCGCTGCCGGGAGATCGCCCGCGAGCACGCGGAGCGGCTGGTCGCGCAAGGGGAAGGGGAGTTCGTTTCCGCCTTCGCCGAGCCGTTCGCGTTGCAAGCCGCCTGCGCGTTCCTCGGCTGGCCGCCCATCACCTGGATCAGCCTGCGCGAGTGGAACCACGGCAGCCAGGACGTCGCACTGACGGGCGACCGGGAGCGCGGGGCCGCGATCGCCCGCGAGATCGCCGAGTTCGTGGTCGGGCAGGTGCGGGAGCGGCGGGCGCGCGGCGCGCCTCCGGACGAGGACGTCACGACCCGGCTGATGGCCACCGAGGTGGAGGGGCGGACGCTGACCGACGAGGAGATCGTGGGTTCGCTGCGCAACTGGACGGCAGGCCACGGCACGGTGGCAGGGGCAATCGGGATCGTGGCGATGCACCTCGCGCAGGACCTGGATTTGCAGCAGCAACTACGGAAGGACCCCGCGCTGGTGGTGGCGGCGGTCGAGGAGATCCCGCGCGCCGACGGGCCGCTGGTGGCCAACCGGCGCACGGCGACCCGCGACGTCGAGATCGAGGGGCGGCACGTCCGGCGTGGCGACAAACTCTCGCTGAACTGGATCGCGGCCAACCGCGACCCGCGCGCGTTCGACGACCCCGGCGCCGTTCGCCTCGACCGCGACCAGGCCGGCAACCTGCTGTACGGCGCCGGCATCCACGTCTGCATGGGCGCGCCGCTGGCCCGCTTGGAGTTGCGGGTCGCGATCGAGGAATTGCTGGCGCGCACCACCGCGATCGAACCCGGCCCGACCCCGCCGCAACGGGATGCCTATCCGAGTAACGGGCTGGCGGAATTGTCGCTGCGGTTCCGCTGAGCGGACGCCCCATGGTCATCCCGAGCCTGTCGAGGGATCTCATCGTTGTCCGAGATGGCTACGGACGAGATCCCTCGACAGGCTCGGGATGACCATGGGGTAGGCGGGATGACGATGGGTGACTCCGACTACGCCTACCTGCGGGCGTTGCCGAGTTGCTGGAGGAGGGCGGCGTCGTCCTCGACGACCCAGGCGTGCTGGATGCGGCCGTCGCGGACGCGCAGGAAGGCCATCACGTCCCAGGCTACCTGCTTGCCGGTGGCGGGGATGCCGCGCCACGAGCCGCGGTGGGTCGCGCGCCAGGTCATGCGGGCCGCCACCCGGTCCCCCTCGGCGACGAGGTCGTTGATGGTGGCGCGCACGTCCGGGAAGGAAGAGAAGCAGGCCCGCACCGCCGCGGCCTGCCCGCAGTGGCCCCGGCCTTCGCTGCCCTGCGCGAAGCTGGGCGCGAAGATCGACTCGATGGCCGCCACGTTTTGCTGGTTGATGACCTCTTCAAAGAAGCGGCGCACGACCGCCTGGTTTGCCTCCGACATGCCTCCCGGCCCTCCGCTGGTGTGCCGCGCCGACGCTCCGTTGCACCGGCGGTAATGGCGAACCCGCCGCCCGACGTGGGCCGGCGTTCCCCTGGTTCGCGTGCGGGTGCGCATACCCTACACCCTCGACCCCGGAATACGGAACTCCCCCGGCCGCGGAATTGCGTGGCGGAGGGTGTTGTGTCGGGCGCACAAGCCCGGTTGGGCATCGCGGCGCGGCCCGGCGAGCGGAGGGTACGGTAGACTTGCAGGCGTAGGCGTGGGCGTGCGCCCGGACGCAGTCTGCCCGGAACGGGAGCGCGACCGACCCGGCACGGCACCCCACCTCAAGACACGCGCGCGACGATGCTCGGGAACGTCGCCGATTATTGGTGCGAAAGGCGATTGCATGGCCACCACACGGAGCCGAAAGGCGGCGGGCGCCGAGCCCGACGTAGCCAAGGCCGGGGCGAACGGCGCCTCCGCCGAAGGCCTCGGCCTCGACCGCGACACGCTGATCGACTTCTACCGGAAGATGACGGTCATCCGCCTGTTCGAGGAAGCGGCCCAGAAGGCCTTCCGGCAGGGCAAGATCGGCGGCTACCTCCACCTCTACATCGGGCAGGAAGCCCTCGCCACCGGCCTCCTCCATTACTACGAGCCGGGGGACCGCATCATCACCGCCTACCGCGACCACGCCCACGCCCTGCTGCTCGGCGCCGAGCCGCGCGCGGTGATGGCCGAGCTGTTCGGCAAGGGCACCGGCATGGTCAAGGGCAAGGGCGGCTCCATGCACCTGTTCGACGTCGAGCACGGGTTGTGGGGCGGCTACGGCATCGTCGGCGGCCACATCCCGCTGGGGGTCGGCCTCGCCTATGCCCAGGCCTACCTCGAAAAGGGCGGCATCACCCAGCTCTACTTCGGCGACGGCGCGATCCACAACGGCGCGTTCCACGAGGCCGCCAACCTTTCGGGGCTTTGGGGCCGCGACGGGATGAACCCCTGCCTGTTCGTCCTCGAGAACAACCAGTACGGCATGGGCACCAGCGTCGAGCGGGCCACGGCGATGACCGACCTCTCGGCCAAGTTCGACTCCTACGCCATCCCGCACGAGGACGTGGACGCCAACGACCTGTTCGCGGTGCTGGAGGTCGGCAAGCGCGTCATCGACACGATGCGCGAGGACAACAAGCCCTACGCGCTGGAAGCCCTCACCTACCGGCTGTCCCCCCACGGCGCGGCGGACTTCCTGGAGCGCTACCGCTCGAAGGAGGAGGTCGCCGAGCAGCGCAAGCAGGACCCGATCAACCGCTACGAGCAGCGGTTGCTGGAGGACGGCGTCGCCACCGAGGACGACCTCGCCGCGATCCGGGCCGACGCGAAGGCGATCGCCGACGACTCGGTCAAGTTCGCCGAGGAAAGCCCCGAGCCGGACCTCGCCGAGCTGCACACGGACGTTTACGCGGACTAACCGGGTGTCGGGTGTTGGGTGTCGGGTGTCGGGAGCGGGCGGCGGTCGCTCACCCGACACTCGACACCCAACACCCGACACCCCCGACAGGGGATCGACATGCCGGTGATGACCTATCGGGAGGCGCTCCGCTCGGCGATGGCCGAGGAGATGGAGCGCGACGAGCGGGTGGTCCTGCTCGGCGAGGACATCGGGATCTACGGCGGCACCCACCTGGTGACCGACGGGCTGATCGACAGGTTCGGCCCGAAGCGGGTGATGGACACGCCGATCGCGGAGGGCGGGTTCACCGGCGCCGCGATCGGGATGGCGATGGGCGGGATGCGCCCGATCGTCGAGATGATGACCTGGAACTTCTCGTTCCAGGCGGTGGACCAGATCATCCAGAACGCGGCCAAGGTCCGCTACTTCTCCGGCGGGCAGGTGTCGGTGCCGATGGTGATCCGCGGCCCGAACGGCGGCGGCGTCCAGCTTTCCGCCCAGCACACCCACTCGCTGGAAGGCTTCTACGGCCACTTCCCGGGGTTGAAGGTCGTCTCGCCGGTGACGCCGCACGACGCCAAGGGGATGATGCTGGAGGCGATCCGGGACAACAACCCGGTGATCTTCCTCGAAGCGGGCGCCCTCTACGGCACCAAGGGCGAGGTGCCCGAAGGGGAGTTTACGGTTCCCTTCGGCAAGGCCCGGGTCGCCCGCGAGGGGACCGACGTCACCATGATCGCCTACGGGCGGCAGGTGAACATGCTGCTGCGGGTGGCCGATACGCTGGAGGGCGAGGGGATCTCGGCCGAGGTCATCGACCTGCGCACGATCCGCCCGTTCGACGAGCAGACCATCGTCGATTCCGTCCGCAAGACCAACCGCGCCGTAGTGGTGCAGGAGCAGTGGCGCTGGTTCAGCGTCGCCTCCGAAGTGGCGGCCATCATCCAGGAGCAGGCGTTCGACGACCTCGACGCCCCGGTGCTGCGGGTTAGCGGGGCCGAAGTGCCCGCGCCCTACGCGCGCAATCTGGAGATCGCCGCCTTCCCCAGCGAGGCGCAGATCGCCGACGCCGTTCGCCGCTCGCTGTACCGGAAGGGGTAAGCCGATGCCCACCGTCATCATGCCCAAGATGGGCGACGCGATGGAGGAGGGCACGCTCCTCCGCTGGCTCAAGCAGCCGGGCGAGGAGGTCGCCGCCGGCGAACCGATCGCCGAGATCGAGACCGACAAGGTTACGCTGGAGATCGAGGCGTCCGAGGGCGGCGTGCTGAGCAAGACGCTGGTGGCCGAGGGCGCGGTGGTGCCCATCGGCACGGCCATCGCCACCATCGGCGAGGACGACGCGCCGGTGGTCGCCGCAGCCGAGATCGCGCAAGCGCCGGGCGAAACGCCGCACGAGACGTCGGGCGCGCCGGAGGGCGTCGCCGCGATGCCGCCGGCCGACAACGGCAAGGCGGCCGCCGCCGCGCCGCCGCCCGCGCCCGTGGCTGCCCCGGCC
>JAFAEX010000247.1 GCA_023423795.1 Chloroflexota bacterium
CGAGGAGTCGAGGAGGAACGAGATCCCTCGACGGACTCGGGACGACGACGAAGCCGGTAACGAAACGCGCTCCAGTAATCCCCAGCCCGCCCGCCACACGCATCATCCGCCCGTGCCACACTTGCCGGCGCGGGCCGATCCTGCGCCTTCGCATTCGTGACCACTCCACGGGAGGCACGTTCCCCTTGCCAATCGACGATTCCGGCCGCACCTCCGCGGTCGATCCCGAGCGCCTCGACCGGGACGGGTTGCTGGCGCTGGTCGGCGACCTTCAGCGCGTCATCGACCGGCAGCGGCAGGAACTGGCCCGGCAGGCGGCCTACATCGGCGCGTTGCAGACCGGCGCGTCCCTCGAGCCGGTCCAGCCGGCCGCGCCCTCGCCGCACCTGCCGCGCAAGAAGGCGTTCCCTCCCGTCCGGGGGTTCGATTTCACGATCGTGTTCGACGGCGGATCGCTCGGCAACCCCGGCAAGGGGTACGGCTCCTACCAGATCGTCGATGGCCGCGGCGCGGTCGTCGCCGAAGAGCGGCTGGAGTACGGCAACAACATCACCAACAACGGCGCGGAGTTCCGCACCCTCCTCGCGGCGCTGGAGCGGGCGCTGGCGGAAGGCGCGGGCGGCCAACCGAGCGTGGCCGTCCGCGGCGACAGCCAACTGGTGATCAACGGCGTCACCGGCGCGTGGAAGATCAAGCACCCCGACCTGAAGCCGCTCCACGAGCGGGCAGTGGCGCTGCTCGGCCGCTTCGGCAAGACCGACGTGCGCTGGCACCGCCGCGACCGCTCGGTCGATGCGCTGGGGCACTGACGATGAAGAGCGGCGCGGTCGCGGTCGGCAGCCGGGCGCCGGATTTCGCGCTGCCGGCGACGGACGGCCGGGACTGCCGGCTGGCCGATTGCCGTGGCCGCAAAGCGGTCCTGCTGTTCTACCGTGGGCACTGGTGCGGCGCGTGCCGGGCGCACCTCGGGGCGCTGCGTCGGTCCTACGTCCTGTTCGAGGACGCGGGCGCGGTCGTGCTGCCGATCTCGTCCGAACCACTGTCGAAGGCGCGGGAAAGCGTCGAACGGGACACGTTGCCGTTCGCGGTGCTCGCCGACGAATCGCTGACGGTCATCGACCGCTACGGCGTTCGCCACGACGACGAGCCGGACGGCCGCGCCATCGCGCGCCCCGCCGTCTTCGTGATCGACCGCGAGGGCATCGTCCGCTTCGCCCACGTCGGCGAGGCCCCGCGCGACCGCCCGAACCACGACCTCGTGCTGCTCGCGCTGGAAGCCATCCCCTGATCCGGGAATCGTTCCGTCGCGCCGTACGCCGGTTCCGCCATCAGCGGCGGCCGGTCTCCTCGGGGCGCACGGCGGGGATGCGCCAGCGCATCATGACCACCAGCACGACGAACCAGACGACGGCAAGGAGGATCAGCGCGCCGACCGGGCCGAACGGCATGAACCGGCGCAGCGCGAACAGGAGCACGGCGACCACGGCGAGCGCGACCAGCCAACTCGGACCGAACACGCGGCCCAGCCGGGTACGGCCTTCGCGCCGGTCGAGGCTACGGGCGTCCGCATGCGGTGTGGCCGGGCGTCGTTCGTCCATCGGCGGAGTATAGACCTCGTGCCGGCGCGCACGACGCTCAGGCGGCGTCGCTGAGGAAGGCGCGGATGCCGGCGACGGCATCGGCGTCCAGCAGGGTCGATTGGTGCGTGCCGCCCGCCACCGGCAACAAATGGGCGTCCGGCATCAGCGCCGCCGCCCGCGCCGAGTGGGCGAACGGCACCAGCGGGTCGCAGGTGCCGTGGATGAGCAGCGACGGCGCCCCGATCTCGGCCACGTCATCCGGGCGCAGGGTGGCGAACTGGGCGGCGTCGTTCGTGATCCCGTCTTGCCGCAGCGCCAGCGGGAACGCGCTCACGGCGACCGCCTGCACCGCGCGCCGCGCGTCGGCGTCGCGCAACCCTGGCGGCAGCGCCAGCCACGGCGCGCAACGCAGTGCCCCGGCCAGCACCCATTCCAGGGCGTGGTTGACGACGACCAGTTGAGCGACCGCTTCCGCATCGAACGGCAACGGCGCGAGCACCGGTTGCCACAGCACCAGCCGCCGCACGCGATCCGGATAACGCCGGGCGAACGCGGCGGCAATCGGCCCGCCGCCGGACAGGCCGACGACCGACGCGCGCTCGACGTCGAGCCGGTCGAGCAGCGCGGCCATCGCCGCGGCCTGTTCGTCCGGGGTGCGGCCGGCATCGATCGGCGTCCGCAGGTAGCCGGGGCGGGAGACCGCGATCGTCCGGTACCCGTTGCCGAGCAGCCGCCCGATGCCGATTCCCTGGTCGTAGCCGCCGGGCGTACCGTGGACGACCAGCACCGGCTCGCCGGTTCCCTCCACCGCGCACTCGACGCTGCCCCGCTCGGTTCGCACCAGTTTGCTGCCGGCGCTCAGCCGTTCGGTCTCGACCTGCCGCCAGCGCATCCCGGCGCGGCCGAGCGCCGCCAGTCCGGCTTCGGCGCTCCGGGCCACCCAGCCGTTCGCGGGATCCGGCGGCGGTTCGTCCACCGCCGGCCCCACGATCATGCCGGCGAAGCCGCGCACCAGCGGGTTCGCGCCGAGCAGCGCCTCGGCCGCCGCCCCGTGAGCGCCAACAGCGGGCGGCATACCCGGCGCAGGATGCCCCGGGACTATTTGGACGGACACGTGAACAGCCACACGTTCGATTCGCGGCCGCCCTCGACGACGACCTCGCCGGCCTGGTTCACCGCGTCGCTCTCGGCCCGGCACCACGCGCCGTCCGGCGCATCGAGCCGGTACCGCCCCGGGGCGAGGTTCGTGAACTGCGTCCGCCCGAGGTCGTTCAGGTCCCGGGCGACCGCGGCTCCGGCCGGTTCGACCGGAGTCAGCGTGAGCCCGAACGGCAGAGCCGGATCGACGCAGCGCCCGAACCAGTCGCCGCTCGCCTTGGCAGCGGAGTCCGGGCAGGCGAATGCACTCACCGCGATCGAGCCCACCGTCGGCGTCGTTTCGGCCACCCGGTCGAGCGCCGGTCCCTTCGCCGGCAACCGCCCGCGGTCGGTGTCGATCCACCATGTCGTGGAACGGCCCGGCGCGACGTTGCCTTCCAGCACGACGGTCAGGCTGGCCGGGTCGATCTGCCGCAGTTCGCGGGCGACCTCGCCGCCAGCGTTGCCGCCAACGATGGCGACGTTGCCGTCGCCGCCGGACGCGTCGGCGTTGGCCGTGCCGCCGTCCGCGCTGACGTTGATGTTCGTCTCGCTCGCCGCGCCGGTGTTGCCGCCGCTGTTGACCTCGCCGATGGAGATCGTGCCGCCGCTGGCGTCGGCGCTGGCGCTACCACCGGTCCCGGCGGAGGCCTCGCCGCCACCGCCCGTCGGGGCGGGCTTGCGCGAGACGATCTCCTCGAAGCGCGGCGGCCGGAACACCGCGTCGATGGTGACCGCGCAGACGCCATCGAACGGCAACCCGATGTTGGTGATGACCGGCCCGCCGTCCGGCACGCCGCCGAGCGCGACGCAGACGGTCTGGAACGCCCGGTCGTCGTACCGGCAATCGACGCTGATGTCCACCACCGGGAAGGTGCCGAACGTTCCCGCCGATGCGCCGGCCGCCGCGGCTGGCTGCCCGTCGGCGCAATCGCCCGCGCAGACGCTGCTGGTGGCGACCGCCGTTTGCCCGCCGGTCTCCGCGCCGCTGCCGGGCGGCAGGCAGCGCGTGGAAAGGCCGCCCGCGATGGTCTGGCAGGTCAGCCCGCCGCAGCAGGGCTGCCCGCCGTCGCACTCCTGGCCCGCGGTGCGGCACTGGTCGCGGTTGCGGTTGCGTCGCCGGCCCCGCCCGCCCTCCTGCGCCGAAGCCGCCATCAGCCCGGCGCCGGGGCCGGCGACGGAGCCGACCGCGGCGCCGCGGATCACCCCGCGCCGGGACAACCGTCCGGCGAGGGTGCGGGTCAAGCGGTCGAATGCCTCGATGTCCACCGGCTGCTCCTGTCTCGCTTGGCGGGTGAGCCGCGCCGTTCGGCGCGGACCGCGTTGGGTACGCTCAATGCAGGGTTCGTGCCAGTCGCAGCCCGGCCCGCGAATCTGGCGTCGGCGCACCCGGCGCGCTCCCGCGTCGTGCTACGATCGGCCGCCGGTTCGCCCGTTCGCGCCGGCCCGCGCGCCGGAGGACGACCAGTGGCCGACCCGTCGGATATCTCGATCGCGGTCGTGGTCGTCGCGTTGCGCGTGCTGGTGCCGCTGCTGATTCCGCGATACCCGCTGCCGGCCATCATCGCCGCGCTGCTGCTCGACGCGGTCGATCAGACGGTCTTCCAGGCCTTCACGAACCTGGACCTGACGAACTACCAGTCCTACGACAAGGCGCTGGATGTCTATTATCTGACGCTGGCCTACCTCGCCACGTTTCGGACGTGGACCTCGATGGACGCGTTCGGCGTTTCCCAGTTCCTCTTCTACTATCGGCTCGTCGGGGTGACCTTGTTCGAGATCCTCCAGCTCCGCTGGCTGCTGATGGTCTTCCCCAACACGTTCGAGTACTTCTTCATTGCCTACGAGGGCATCAGGACGCGCTGGAACCCGCTCAGGCTCTCGCGCGCGGCCGTCGTGGCGCTGGCCGCGTTCATCTGGATCGTCATCAAACTCCCGCAGGAGTGGTTCATCCACGTCGGCCAACTCGATTTCACCGACCTCCTGAAGGAGTCGCTCGGCATGCCGGTAGACGCGCCGTGGGGACAGGTCATCGCCGCCAACATCCCGGCGACGCTCGCGCTGATCGCGGTCATCGTCCTGCTCATCGTCGGGGTGCGCGAAGCCATGCGCCGCTGGGCGCCGCCGCCGGACTGGCCGTTCACGGTCCGCGCCGACGCCCACGTGCCCGACGTAACCGACGCCGAGGCGCGGGCGGCGGCGCTGGCGCGGGCGCACACACTGTTCGACCGGGAACTCGGCGCGAAGATCGTGCTGGTGTCGCTGGTCAGCATCATCTTCGCCAACATGCTGCCGGGGGTGCGGGCAACCGCTCCCCAACTCGCGGTCGGCATCGCCTTCGTGATCGTCGTCAACACCGCGTTCAGCGAATCGCTGGTGCGGCGCGGATTCAGCTGGTCGTCGACCGCTCTCGAGTTCCTGGCGATGGGCGCGATCAACCTGCTTTCGGCGGTCGGGTTCGAGCTGTTCTTCCCGGTCACCCTCGGGGTGATCGACCTCGGCCACACCGCCTTCTTCGTGCTGCTGCTGACCTTGATCGTGACGCTGTTCGACCGCTACCGCCCCTACTATCTGGCGCGGATGGACCGCGCCCGCGCGCTGCGGGAACACCTCGCGCGGCAGGCCGGCACCGGCGCTTGACGCTGCAATCCGCGCCTGCCTATACTCACGCGGTCGGGGCGATTAGCTCAGTTGGTTAGAGCGCTACGTTGACATCGTAGAGGTCACTGGTTCGAGTCCAGTATCGCCCACCAGAAACAGCGGCCCGGAGCGTTTGCTCCGGGCCGTTTTCGTTGCCCACTCCTGCGCCACGCCATCGTCATCCCGAGCCAGTCGAGGGATCTCGTCAGGCCATACCGCCGCAATCCCGCGCCGAGGGATCACGTCATGGCACGTAGCACGTAGTACGTAGCACCGAAGAGCGAAATCCCTCGACGAGTTCGGGTTGGCGAGGAGTTGACACCCCCGCGCGCTTGGACGAGATCGGGCCGATCGAACCGGGATTCCGGCCGTCGTTGCCGCTGGGGGACCGTGCCCTCCGCCGCCGCGAATGGCAGCGCCCGGCGGGGTCAAGCGGTGTCCATTTATTCGGTATTTGTTCGGTATTTATTCGCCGTTTATTCGGCAAGTGTTCGGTCGGAAGACACCGCGTACGTACGCGATCTCGTGACCGTATTGGAGTTTATTCGCTCCCCCCATCCCACACCCAGCGCCCGGAGCCCCGTGCCGGCCGCACCCGCCCCATTTACACCAGCCGAGGCTGGGCGGGGTTGCCGAACAAACGCGGTTTCCGCATATTCATGGGAAAACCGCCGCCGAATAAACGGCGAATAAATACCGAATAAATACCAAAAAAACTCCGGTGCAATCGCGCCGTCGGCTCGCGCACCGGCGGCGGCAGGTCCAGTCCGATAGGCCGGTATTCGTCCTACTCGGGCAGCCTCACGACCACCTCGGCCGGGCCGCCGGCGGCGTCCCACGCCGGGCGCTCCTCGGCGACCACCAGCCCGTCGCGCTCCAGCGACGCGACGACCCCGCGCAGCCACGGCTCGTGCTCAGCCGCGAAATCCTCCCGCAGCCCCGCGCCCAGATGCGCCAGCGGAATCGACGCGTCCGGCTCCGGCGGCAAGGCGCGCAGGCTGGCGAGCACCCGTCCCCGGTAGTACCGGTCGGACTCCTCGTAGCGATAGGCCGGCCGCGCACGCTCCCGGCGTTCGATCTCGCGGGCCGCAAGGACGCTCCCGATCCCGGCGCGGGCGCGGCACGAACCGGCAACCGGGCAGCGATCGCAGGCCGGTTGGCGGGCCGTGCAGATCGTCGCCCCGAGATCCATCAGCGCCTGGTTCCAGACCCAGCCGCCGCCCGGCGGCACGGCATCGCGGGCGATGCGCTCGACGTGCTTGCCGGCTGCTCCACCGATCCGCTCGCCGGCCTCCGCGCCGACGAACACCCGGCCGATCGCCCGCCGGATGTTGGTATCAAGGAACGCCTCGTCGCGCTCGAACGCGAAGCAGGCGACCGCCCCGGCGGTGTATGCGCCGACGCCTGGCAAGCCAACCAGCACCGCCGGATCGGACGGCACCTGCCCATCGTGCTGCTCGACCAGCACCCGCGCGGTGCGGTGGAGGTTGACCACCCTTCGGTATCGCCCGAGGTCGCCCCAGACCCGGATCGCCTCCGCCAGCGGCGCATCGGCCAGCGAGACCGGCGTCGGAAACCGGCGCAGGAATGTTTCCCAGAACGGGATTGCCCGCGCGACCTGGATCTGTTGCAGCATCACCTCGGCGACGAGCACCGCCCACGGATCTCGGGTGCGCCGCCACGGCAGGTCGCGCCCTTCAACGGCGAACCACGCCGCGAGGGCTTGCTGCACCGCCGCGAGGTCGTCTGCCGCAATCGCTGGGTCGTCGCCGGTCTCCTGCTCGTGCGCTGGATGGGCGTTTCGGCGGGGCATAACAGAACAAATGTACCAGATTGGTGCTATCGTAGGCAGCGATTCGCGAGCCGGTCCGGCATCCGCGGCGCGATCCAGCCTGCGGCACCGTGCGCCGGTGAAGCCGATTTCTTGCAGATCCCGTCCTCGCGCGTTGTTTTCCAGCGTGCCCAACGCGCCGGGCGGCCAACCCGGCGCTCCGCCCAGCGATTGCCCCGAGAGGAGGCCCGGCCATGCCCGACGCTCGATCAGCATCCGGCGACGCGGCAGCGATGCCGTCGAACGAGGCCGTCCGCGCCGCCTGGGACGCCAACGCCGCCTTCTGGGACGAGCGCATGGGCGAAGGCAACACGTTCCACCGCCACCTCGTCGGCCCGGCCGCCGAGCGCCTGCTCGACCTGCAACCGGGCGAGCGCGTCGTCGAATTCGCCTGCGGCAACGGCCAGTTCTCGCGCCGGATGGCCGACCTCGGCGCGACCGTGGTGGCAACGGAACTGAGCGAGCGGATGGTCGAGCGGGCCACGGCGCGCACCGTCGGCCGGCCGGAAATCGGCGAGCGCATCACCTTCAGCCAACTCGACGCAACCGACCCGGCGGCGCTGGCGGCGTTGCCCGGCGCGCCGTTCGACGCCGCCGTCTGCAACATGGCGATCATGGACATGGTCGCGGTCGAACCGCTGTTTCGCGCCATGTCGCAACTGCTACGGCCTGGCGGACGGCTCGTGTTCACCATCATGCACCCGGTGCTGAACAACCCCGGCGGCGTCAGCCTGTGCGCCGAGGAGTCCGATGTTGGCGGCGACCTCGTGACCGAATACTCCCTTCGCGTGCGCCGCTACCGGACGACCGGCGCAACCAGGGGACTGGCGATGGTGGGCCAACCCGTGGCGCAGTGGTACGTCCACCGCACCCTCGCCGACTTATTGGGCGCCGCCTTCGCCGCCGGGCTGGTGATGGACGGGATCGAGGAACCCTACCTGCCACCCGATCCGGCCGCGAGGACGCTGTCGTGGTCCCGCTTCCGGGAGATCCCGCCGGTGCTCGGCGTCCGCCTCCGCGTCGCGAACGGGTAGGCGAGCACCCACCGACCCGCCAGTTCCCGTCCAGACCGACGGTGTACGTGCATCCGTGCCGGCGCGCCGCGTATCATTCGCGGCCCGTTCCGGCGATCGACGACGACGCGGGGGACCATGAGCGCCACCCAGACCCGGCCCGCCATCCGCGTGCGCGGCCTGCGCAAGACCTACTCGGTGCCGGAGCGCGAATCGGGGTTGCGCGCCTCGGTGCGCTCCCTCTGGAGCCGCCGCACCAACGAGGTCGTCGCCGTCGCCGGAATCGAATTCGACGTCGCCCCCGGCGAGGTCGTCGGCTTCCTCGGCCCGAACGGCGCCGGCAAGACCACCACCCTCAAGATGCTCTCCGGACTCCTCTACCCGACCGGGGGAGAAGCCGACGTACTCGGCCACGTCCCGTGGCGGCGCGAAAAGGCCTACCTGCGCCAGATGACGCTCGTCATGGGCCAGCGCAACCAACTGGTGTGGGATATTCCGGTCGCCGACTCGTTCGAACTGAACCAGGCCATCTACCGCATCCCGGACGACGCCTACCGGACCACGTTGAAGGAACTCGACGACCTGCTCGACCTCGGGCCGCTGCTCACCAAGCCGGTCCGCAACCTCTCGCTCGGCGAGCGGATGAAGTGCGAACTGGCCGGGGCGCTGCTCCACCGCCCGCGCATGCTCTTCCTCGACGAACCGACCCTCGGGCTGGACGTCACCGCGCAGCGCCGCATCCGCGCCTTCGTGGCGGCGTACGCCGACCGCCACGAGGCCACCGTCCTGCTCACCAGCCACTACATGGCCGACGTCGAGGCGCTCGCCCAGCGGGTGATCGTCATCCACCACGGCGCGCTGCTCTTCGACGGCGCGCTGGCGGCGCTCGTCGAACGCTTCTCCCCGTTCAAGACGATGACGGTGGATCTGGAACACCCGGCGGCCGACCTCGCCCGCTTCGGCGACGTCGTCTCCAGCGAGGACGGCCGGTTCACGCTGCGCGTCCCGAAATCCGAAGCCGCGGCGGTGACCGCCCGCCTGCTGGCCGAGTTGCCGGTCATCGACCTGACCGTGACCGACCCGCCGGTGGACGAAGTCATCGACCACGTCTTTTCCCAAACCGGCGACGCCGCGCCCGCGCCGGCGGCTGCCGCCGAGATTGCCCCGTGAGCGACCTGCTCGCCCTTTATCGGGCGCAGTTCCGCACCACCATCGCCGAGCAGTTCCAGTACCGGGGCGCGCTCGCGATCTGGATGATCGGCCTGGTGCTGGAGCCGGTCATCTACCTCTCGGTCTGGTCGGCCGTCGCCGCCTCGCAGGGCGGCTCGGTGGACGGCTTCACCGGCCGCGAGTTCGCCGCCTACTTCCTGGCGACGATGATCGTCGATCACGCCACCTTCACCTGGATCATGTGGGAGTTCGAGTATTGGATCAGGCAGGGCAACCTCTCGCCGTTGCTGCTGCGGCCGGTCCACCCCATCCACCGCCAGATCGCGGTCAACCTGACGTTCAAACTGCTGACGCTGGCGATCGTGGTGCCCGTCGCGCTGGTGCTGGCGATCCTCTTCCGGCCGTCCTTCGCCGGGGTTCAGGCGTGGACCGTCCTGGCCTTCATCCCGGCCCTGCTCATGGCCGTCGCGCTGCGCTACGCGATCGAGTGGACGCTGGCGCTGCTGGCGTTCTGGATCACCCGTGTCAGCGCGATCAACCAACTCTACTTCGTCGCCTTCCTGTTCCTTTCCGGGCAGGCCGTGCCGCTGCCGCTGCTCCCCGGCCCCGTCGCCGCCGTGGCCGAGTGGCTGCCCTTCTACCGGATGCTCGGCTTCCCGGTCGAACTGCTGCTCGGCCGCCTGACCCCGGCCGAATTCGCGCTCGGCCTCGTCGCGCAGGCCGGCTGGCTCGCACTCGTCGTCGTGGTCATGAACGCCCTATGGGCGCGCGGTATCCGGCAATACTCGGCGGTCGGGGCGTGATGGGAGCCCGGCCCTGAAGGACCGGGCTCACGAGAAAAGGACGCTGAAGCGCCCTGACGGCGGGGCCATCCGTAGCGCCCTTCAGGGTGCTTTCCCGGTTAGCCCGGTCCTTCAGGGCCGGGACACGAGCGCGACCGCGAGGAGACTCGATGCACGCACTCCGCCTCCTCTGGATCCACCTCCGGCTCGGCGTCCTCAACGAGTTGCAGTACCGCACCCACCTCTTCATGCAACTGGCGCAGTCGCTGATCGGGCTGGTCACCGCGCTGTTCGGGCTGGGCGTCGTCTTCTCCAAGACCGACACCCTCGCCGGCTGGTCCCCGACCGAACTGCTGGCCGTCGTCGGCGTCTACTTCCTCGTCGGCGGCATCACCCAACTCGTCGTCCAGCCGTCGCTGACCCGGTTCATGGAGGACGTGCGGCAGGGCACGCTCGACTTCACCCTGACCAAGCCGGTGGATTCGCAAGGCCTCGTCAGCATCCGCCGGATCGAGCCGTGGAAACTGATCGACGTCGCCATCGGCGTCGCCGTGCTGGCCGTCGCGCTGACGCGGCTCGGCGGCAGCATCGGCTGGCGGGAGGCCGCGGCGTTCCTGATCGTCCTGGTTGCCGGGATCGTCATCGTCTACAGCTTCCTGCTGATCCTCGTCACCTTCGTGTTCTGGTTCGTCCGGCTGGACAACATCCTCGTCATCTTCCAGAGCATGTACGAAGCCGGCCGCTGGCCGATCACCATCTACCCGACGTGGCTGCGCGGGGCGCTGACCTTCGTCGTGCCCATCGGGTTCGCCATCACCGTCCCGGCGGAAGCGCTCACCGGACGGCTGACAGGAGCGCTCGTCGCCGGGGCGCTCGCGCTGGCGGTCGCGCTGCCGCTGGCCGCGCGCTGGTTCTGGGGGTTCGGCCTGCGTCACTACTCCGGCGCGTCGGCCTGATGATTGCGAGAATGCCGGCGGCAATCGGGCAGACGCTCGCGGAGGATTCCCAGTGGCGCGACGAGGAACCGTGACCAAGGATGGCCCGTTCGAACCGGTGCGCTCGGTCGAGGAACTGGAGACCTGGCTGGAAAAGCCCGGCCCGGTCCTGCTCTACCTGCACGACCCGTGGTGCCCGATCAACGCCGCCTCCTACCGCGAACTCGCGCCGTTCACCGGCCCGATCCCGATCGTGGACGTCTCCACCGGCCGGGCAATAAGCCACTACGTCGAGGACCGCACGGGCATCCGGCACGAGTCCCCGCAGGCGATCCTGTTCAACGACGGCGAACCGGTCTGGCACGCCTCCCACTACCGGATCACCGGTTTCGCGGTGGCCGACGCGCTCGACAAACTGGCCGAATCCGCGAACGGCGGCGGTGGTGAACCCGACACCGCCGAACCGGACGACGCTCCCGCGGCGACGCCGTAGGTTCTCTTTCACTCAACTCAACAGGGCGAATCCGGGCGGTGCTAGATGTCGCCGCCTCGTTCGCCAATCCATTCACCCCATCGCTGGAGCACCGCATGACCGAAGAGCCGCATCGCGTCACCAACCGGCTGCTCGGCTACCCGGACGACGCCCGGTTGTTGATCGTCAACGCCGACGACTTCGGGATGTACGAGGACGTCAACGACGGCGTCATCGAGGCCCTGACCGAGGGGATCGTCTGCTCCACCAGCCTGATGGTCCCGTGCCCCGGCGCGCCGCAGGCGATGACGTGGCTCGGGACGCACCCCGAGGTCTCGTTCGCCGTCCACCTCTCGATCGTCAACGACATCCCCGGCTACCGCTGGGGCCCGATGGCGCCGCGGGACGCCGTGCCGTCGCTGCTGGCCGAGGACGGCAACCTCTACCTCGAGGAGCGGCGCGACGAGATGCTGGCGACGGCGAGACTGGACGAGGTCGAGGCCGAGTTCCGGGCCCAGATCGCGCCGGTGCTGGCGGCGGGGCTGCGCCCGACCCACCTCGACTGGCATTGCCTGCACAGCGGCGGCCGCACCGACATCTTCGACCTGACACGCAGGTTGGCGAACGAGTTCGGGCTGGCGCTGCGCGTTGGGCTGCAACCGCACATCGAGCAGGTCCGGCATTCCGGGCTGCCCGCCAACGACCACGACCTGCTCGACAGCTTCAGCATCCCGATCGACGCCAAGGCCGATATCTACGCGGACCTGCTCCGCTCCCTGCCGCCCGGCCTCACCGAATGGGCGGTCCACCCGGCCACCGGCACGCCCACTTCGCAGGAGATCGACCCGGCCGGCTGGCGCGTCCGCCGCACGGATCTCGATTTCCTCGTCTCCCCCCTCGCCCGCGAGGTCATCGAACGGGAAGGCATCATCCTGCTCGATTACCGGCCGCTACAGGCGGTCTGGCAGGAAATATCGCGTTAGGAGCGATGATTCATACGGCCGATGTGCCGGCTGCCGCCGTCCGTTCGTAGGAGAGGGACCTGTGCCCTCC
>JAFAEX010000258.1 GCA_023423795.1 Chloroflexota bacterium
CCTGTACCCTCCCCCACGACCGCACGTCGTCACGGGCCGTTGAAACGGCGCCCACTAGACGGTCTCCGAATCACCATCCGTCATCCCGAGCCTGCCGAGGGACGTCGTTTCTTCTCGACCCCTCGACTCGTGAACGAGATCCCTCGACAGGCTCGGGATGACGGATGGGGTGATGCCGGATCAGTCCTGCGGTTCCCCGGTCAGCCAGCCCGGACGCAGGAACTCCGGGTCGGGGTGCGAATAGAACCCCTTGCCGGTCTTCTCCCCGATTTCTCCGGTCGCGAGTTTGCCGTGGAGCACGGCCGACGGCGTATCCGCCGGGTCGGTCGCGACCTTCTGGTAACTGGTCTCGATGTCGGCCACGACGTCGAGCCCGACCATGTCCATGATCCCGAACGGCCCGTTCGGCGTACCGAAAAAGATCATCCAGAGTCGGTCCACATCCTCCGGGTCGGCGTGGCCCTCGTCCACGACCTTGAGGGCTTCTTTCTTCACCGCCCGCCAGACGCGGTTGATGATGAACCCCTTGCTTTCCCCGCGCACCACGGCGACGACGATGCCCAGCGAGCGGGCGAACGCCTCGGCGGCGGCCATCGTCTCCGGCGTCGTCTGGCCGCAGCCCATCAACTCGACCATCGAGCGCTTCCAGACCGGTGCGAAGAAGTGCATGTTGAGCAGCCGGCCCGGCTCCGACAGCGCCGACGCGATCTGACCCGAGGGAATCGACGACGAGTTGGTCGCAAGGATCGCGTCCGGCAGCAGCGCATCGAGGTGGGAGAAGAACACCCGCTTGGTGTCGAGGTCCTCGCGGATCGCCTCGATCACGAGGTCGGCGCCGGCGACCGCTTCGGCCAGGCTCTCGACCGGCCGGATGCGGGCCAGCAACGCCTCGTGGTCGTCCGGCGGGTCCAGCCGGAACGTGTGGTGCGCGTACTGCGGCAGGTGCGGCAGCGTCGCCAGTTCCTCCCTGATCCGTGCCGGCGCGGCCTCCAGCATCTCCGGGACCGCGTCGTGCAGCGTCACCTCGCGCCCGCTCGCGGCGATCAGCGCCGCGATCTGCCGCCCCATCGTGCCGGCGCCGATGACCGCTACCCGGTCGATCCGGCGCGCCTCGTGCTCCCCCATCGGGCATCCCCGTCCGCTATCCGACGTTCCGTCCCGGTAGTCTGCCAGAACCCGGACGCCCTCGCGGTGCTACCCTGCGCCGCATGACGTACCCCGATTCTTCCCCGGCCATCGCCACGTTCGGGCTCGGCAAGCGGTACGCCGCCGTCGAAGCGCTCTCCGACCTCACGCTCACGGTCCCCCGCGGCTGCATCTACGGCTTCCTCGGGCCGAATGGCGCCGGCAAGACGACGACGATCCGCATGCTGCTCGGCTTCGCGCGACCGACCACGGGCGGCGCCTCGCTGCTCGGCCACGACTGCTGGCGCGACGGCGTCGCGGCCCGGCGCGACCTCGGCTACCTCGTCCCCGGCGAAGCGCTCTACCCCGACATGTCCGGCGCGGCCCTGCTCGACTTCGCCGCCGAACTTTCCGGCAGGCGGCCGATCCTGCGGCACGATGTGCTGGACGCACTGGAACTGTCGCGGGCCGCGCTCGGCCGCCGGCTGGGCACCTACTCGAAGGGGATGCGGCAGAAACTGGCGCTGACCGCCGCCATCCAGGGCGACCCGGACCTGCTGATCCTCGACGAACCCAGCGACGGCCTCGACCCGCTGGTGCAGCGGGCGTTCGAGGAGATCCTGCGCGGGCTAAACCGGCGCGGACGCACGGTGTTCATGTCGTCGCACGACCTCGGCGAGGTGGAACGCCTGTGCGAAATCGTCGCCGTCGTCCGCGGCGGCCGCCTGCTCGCGGAGGAGCGCATCGACGCCTTGAAACGGCGCCACCGGCGCTCGGCCACCGTCGTCTTCCGGCACGATGCGCCGTCCGGGCTGGACCGTATCCCCGGCGTCGTCCGCGCCGTCCGCGAAGGCCACCGCGCCGACCTCGCGATCGAGGGCGACATCGGGCCCCTCCTGCGCGAACTGGCGGCCTACGAGATCGCCGACCTCCTGCTGCCGCCGCCCCGGCTGGAGGACATCTTCATGGTGTTCTACGCGTCCTCCGAACCGGCCGGCGAACGTGATGCCGTCGAGGCGGCGGCGCGGTGACGATCGTCGCGATTCTCGCCCGCCGCTCGCTCGCCCGCGACCTGATCGGGCTGGTCGCACTGCTGCTCGGCATCTTCCTGTTCGAGGCCGTGCAAGCGCCGGTCGTGGACGCCATCGGCGGCTCGGCCGGCATCAGCGCGCTGATGGACCGGCTGCCGCCCGCCCTGCGGGCCTTCTCGCGCACCCGCCCGGAGTTCCTGACGGCGAGCAGCCTTTCCGGCTACCTCTCGCTGGGGTTCAGCCACCCGCTCTACCTCGTGCTGGCGATCGCGGCCGTCGTCGGCTACGCCGCCCGTGCCCTCGCCGGCGAAATGGACCGCGGCACGATCCAGATCGCCCTCTCGCGGGCGGTTTCGCGGCCGCAGGTCTTCGCATCGCGCATCGTGGCGTCGGTGCTGGTCGCCTTGCTGGTGACCGTTGCCGGCGTACTGGGCCTGCTCGCCGGGTACGCCTACACCCGCCCGGTCGGCGAGTTCGCCATCGATCACGTGCTGCCGCTGGGCATCGCCACGTTCGCCCTGCTCTGGGCGGTTGGCGGGCTCGCGCTGCTCGGCTCCGCCGCCGCCAGTAGCGCCGGCCGCGTCATCGGCTGGGGCCTGGGCGTCTTCGTCGCCATGTACTTCGTCGATTCCTTCGCCGCGATCTGGGGATTCGTCAAACCGCTCGAACCGTTGAGCCTGCTGACCTACTACGACCCAGCCCTGGCGCTGGTGAGCGGCGACGTTCCCGCCACGAGCCTGCTCGTGCTCGGCGTAGTCGGGCTGGTCGCCACGATCGCCGGCTCGCTCCTCTTTTCGCGGAGGGACCTACCGTGATCGGCGCGTCCGGCGGCCAGCGCTCGGCGTCTCCGCTCCCGTTTCGGGCGCTGCTCTTCGACGTGAACGAAACCCTGCTCGACCTCGCCGCGCTCGATCCGCTGTTCGTCGCGACGTTCGGCGACGCCGCCGTCCGGCGCGACTGGTTCGCCGAATCCCTGCGCCTCGCGTTCGTCTCGACCCTCGTCGGTCGCGCCTCGGACTTCGCGGCGATCGGGCAGGCCGCGCTCCGCCTCTCGGCAGAGCGCCACGGGCTGCCACCGAGTGCCGTTCCGGTGGCCGACCTCGCCGCCCGGATGCGCGCCCTCCCGCCCCATCCCGACGTACCGGATGCGCTGGCCCGCCTCCGCGCCGCCGGGTTCACGCTGGCCGCGCTGACCAACAACCCGCCCGCCGTCCTTGCCGCGCAACTGGACCACGCCGGGCTCGCACCGCTTTTCGACCACGCGCTTTCGGCCGCGGATTCGGGCCGCCTGAAACCCGCGCCCGATCCCTACCGGATGGCGCTCGCCCGTTTCGCCCTCCCGGCCGAGACCGTCCTCTTCGTCGCCGCCCACGGCTGGGACATCGCCGGCGCGGCTGCCGCCGGGCTCCCGACGGCGTTCATCGCACGCCCCGGGCAGGACCTCGATCCCCTCGCGCCGCCGCCGGCCTTCGTGACGCCCGACGTCGCGGCCCTGGCCGACGAACTCCTCTCCCGGCGCGCGCCGGAGGGCGGGTAGCGCGTCTCCCGATTGCCCGCCGCGGCAAACCGTTCGCGGTCTCCCACGAGATCCGGCCGATCGAACCGGGATTCCGTCCGTCGCCTTCGGCGAGGGACCGTGCCCTCCCTTGCCGGTCCATCCAAACGCGGGATGCCGGACGGGCGGCTGCCGGGTCCTCCGGCATCCGGGCGGTTGCCTCCGCTGCCGCCGTCGGTAGCGGGCGGCCATCTGGCGCCCTTCCCGCCGCGAGCGGCAGCACCCGACGGGGTGCCGGGCCGCCAGTTTGTTCGGTATTTATTCGGCATTTATTCGGCGTTTATTCGGTCGCGGAACGTCGCGTACGTACGCGCCATTGCGTCCAATCCGGAGTTTATTCGCTCCCCCTCCCACCCTCGGCGATCAGAACCCGCTCCCGGACGCTACCGCCCCGGTTGCGCCCGTGTGGCTGGCAGGGGGTTGCCGAAGAAACTCGGTTTCCGCATGGTTACGGGAAAACCGCCGCCGAATAAACGCCGAATAAATACCGAATAAACACCGAACAAACTGGGCCGACCCGTCCGAGACCGAGCGGCCGGATCTCGCATTCGGGCGCGTTGCCGGAACGCAAAGCCGAGAACCGGACACGACGGGGCCGCCCGCGCGAACTGCGCGGGCGGCCCCGGTTTCAATCGCGTTCGCCGCTAGTCGTTGAACGGGAAACCCGGCGGGAACTCGAAACCGGCGCCCGGATCGACAACCGGCCCGCTGCCGGCGGAATCCGGCGGCGGCGAGACCATGATCGCGTCTTCGTCCTCGCTGACCCCGCCCGGCACGAACTCGCGGCAGGAGCACTGCGAGCCGAAGCAGTTGCAGTCGCAGCACTTGTAGTAGCCGGAGAACGGCGAGCCGTCCTCGGCGGTGTACTCGCAGGTGGCCGAGCACCAGCAGCCGCCGACGTAGCGCCACGACTCGTCGAACGAGCAGCCGCCGGAGCAGGTCGCGCCCGAGCAATACGACGCGTCCATCTGGCTGCAGAACGTGCCGTACGGAGGGTTGCAGGAGCAGTCGCCGGTGGTCACGTAGGCGCAGTGCCCGGCCAGCGCACTGTTGCGCCGCCAGCCCTCCACCGACATCGCGGCGACCGCGCCGAAGAGCGCGGTGGACGCCCGCTTCAGCATCGTCCGCCGGTTGATCGACCGCGCCAGCTCCTCGCCGGCGCGCGAAATGATCGACATCCGCCCATCCTCCCCGGTGTCGTGTCGGGGCGGCTTCCCCACCGCCCCGGCGCTTTCCCGCTTCCCGTCCCCGTCGATGCTCTCTTCGGTCAGGCGGGGGTACCCGCGCCCGCCGCCGGGCTCACCAACGTCATCGGCTGCGATTGCAGCACCTGCGCGGCCTCCTTCATCCCGGCTGCATGGAGCAGCCCGCGCAACCGCGCCGGATCGCTGCACAACCCCTTCGCCAGCACGCGGCCGTCCGTCCCGATCACGAACCCGAACGGCGTCACCCGGACGCGGAACTGGTTGAACGCCCCGCTGCCATCTTCGGCCATCGTCGGATACGACGGGGCGTACTTCTTCGCCATCCGTACCGCTTCGTCGCGCGGGCCCGGCACCACCGCCGCGACATCGACCCCAACGCCCGACCGCGCCAGCCGCGCGACGTAGGGCATGATCGTGGCACACGGCTCGCAATCCGGCGCGGCGAACAGCAGCACCTGCGGCCGGCCGCTCTTCGGCTGCCAGCCGATATCGACGCCCTCGGCCGTAATGCCGGAGATCGCCGGCGCGGCCGAGCCGACCGGCAACCCGTCGCGCTGCACCCCTTCGAGCGTGCCGAGCGACATCATGCCGAAGTGGCGGTACAGCAGCAGCAGCAACACCGCCATCACCACCACGAGGATCCACAGCGCGATGTAGGAAACGACGAACAACTGGGACATCCCCGTTTACTCCAGATCCGCCGCGGCGATACCCGCGCCGCCGCCCTGCAGGTGCTCGTAGGTGACCACGAGGTTCGGCCAGACCATGTGCAGCGCCTGCACCAGCGCGATGCTCAGTGCCAGCGCAACGGCGGTCGCCACGGCCTCCCACGACGGCCCGGGCAGCGGCGACGCCACCCGCGACGCCAGCGCCCACCCGGCGAGCGCCGCGGCCAGCAGCACCGCGTTTCGCAGCAGCGTCAGCGGCCCGACCTCGCCGCCGTCGCCGCCGAAGCAGCCGCAGCGCACGCGCAGCCGCCGGCTGCTGATCCACGCCATCCAGAGCGTGAACGCCGCCAGCAACCCGGCGCAGGCGAGGAACGCGCCGGCAACGCCGCCCGGCGCCGCCAGCACCAGCCAGAACGCCAGCGCGACCTCCAGCGTCGGCACGGCCACGGCAAGCGGCCGGATCGTCCATTCGGGAAGGTAGCTCAGACGCAGCGCCGCCACGAATTCGTCGGCCCGCAGCAGCTTCGCGGCCGCGGCGGCGACGAACATCCCGGCGAGGGCAACCTGCAGCACGAGCAGCACGAACGGCACGCGGGAACTCCACAAACGACACGCTGCGCCGGGGCACGGGTTTGCCTACGGGTGCAGCGTGATGCTACGCCCCGCTGGCGGCAAAGTCAAAACCCCCGGCGGCGGGACGACGCACTGCGTCGCCCCGCCTTCCGCGCCTTGAACGTGCCAACCGCCAACCGGGTTTCGCCCCGCCCGCCCGAATCGCGCACGCCTGCCGCATTCGTGCGGATCGGCGTCCGCCCTACGGCGTCAGCCAGCGCCGGTACCACCCGAGCACCCGCGTCATCAGGTCGATCTGGTGGGCGCGCTCCTCGATCCCGTGGCCTTGCCGCGGGTAGCGCACGAACTCGGTCGGCACCTTCTGCACGCGCAGCGCCCGGTACAGCTCCATGCCCTGCGCCGGGTGGACGCGGGCGTCGTTGTCGCCGTGCAGGATCAGCGTCGGCGTCACGATCCGGCTCGCGTAGCGGATCGGCGACGCTTCCCAGTAGGTATCCATGTGGTCGTAGGGCTGACCCGGGTAGTAGAGGAGGTTGGCCGAAGGGATGTCGCCCGTGCCGTGGTCTGAGACCATGTTGGACAACCCGGCTCCCATCACCGCTGCCTTGAAGATGTTCGTCCGTTCGATCGTCCGCGCCGTCAGGTAGCCGCCCCAACTCCAGCCGCCGACACCGAGCCGCTCCGGGTCGGCGATGCCGCGCCCGACCATCGCCTGGGCGCCGGAGATCAGGTCGGCCGCCTCGCCGCCGCCGACGTCGCCCTGGAGCAGTTTCTGGAATTGCGCGCCGTAGGCCGTGCTGCCGCGCGGGTTCGGCAGCAGGACGGCGATGCCGTGGCTGGCCAACATCTGCGCCCAGTCGTGCCAGTCCAGCATCGCCCGGTCTTCCCATTGCCACGACGGTCCGCCGTGGATCTCCACCACCAGCGGCACGCGGGTTCCTTCGGTGAATCCCGCCGGCCGGATCAGGATGCCCTCGATCTCCACCCCATCGTCGGAGGCCCAGCGCACGACCTCGCCCGGCTGCAACCGGCCGGCGAAGGATGCGCCGAACGTCGTCACCGCCCACGCGTCGCCGCCCGCATCGCCCAGCCAAACGTCCTCCGGCGTGGCCGAATCGGTCCAGACGAATGCGATCCGGCTGCCATCGGCCGACGCGCTGCCCGCGCCGACGATGCTGCCCGCGCCCTGCTTGCCGGCAGGCAGCAGCGGCGCAAGATCCCCGCTGGCGACATCGAGGGAGAAGATGCCGCCGTGGGTCCGCTCGGTGGCCTTCACCAGCAGCCGCCCCGGCTGGCCCGGCAGCGGCTGCACGCGCTCGGCCTCGGCCTCCCACGCGGGCAGGACCGGCCGGGGTTCGCCGCCAGCCAGCGGCACCACCACCACCCGGCCCGGCGGATCGTCGGTCCCGCCCTCGGAGACGACCACGGCGAGCGGCCCGCCCGGTCCCTCGACGACGCACGGGGAGCCGGCCAGCAACGGGAACGACGCGATCCGTCGCGGCAAACCACCGGCGGCCGGCACGTCCCAGAGATCGCTGCCGGAGAAGATCTCGTCCCAGCCCGGCAGTGCCGTCGTGATCGCCAGCAGCCCGGCGCCGTCGGGCTTCCAGCCAAACGCGCGGACCTCGCGATCCCCCGCCGTCAGGCAGCGCGCCGTGCCATTCTCCGCATCGACGAGCCAGAGGCGGGTGAAGCGCGGTTCCGCATCGACCACGACGCGGTCGTCGCGCTCCTCTTCCCGCTTCTTCGTCGCCGCGTCCTTCGGGTCGGTCCGCAGCACCGCGATCCGGCTGCCGTCCGGCGACCACTGCGGGTCCTTGAGGTCGCCGCCGAGGTCGCCGAGGCGCTGCCCTTCGCCGCCGTCCATCGGCAGCAGGTACAACCCGGTGTCCTCGCCGCGCTTCGCCCGGTCGGAGAGGAACGCCAGCCGCGATCCGTCCGGCGACCACCGCGGCGCGGAGTCCTCGGCCGTGCCCGAGGTCAATTTGCGCGCCGGGTGCCCGTCGCGGGCGATCCAGATCGCGCTCAGGGCGTGTTCCTCGCGCTTTCCCGCCGGCGCGGCGACGAAGGCGACGGCCCTGCCGTCCGACGAGATGCGCGGATCGCTCGGCACGATCCGGTCGGCGAGCTCCTCCGGCGTGAGCGGTTTCGGCGCGCCCGCGGCCACGGCATCGGCGGGCGCGGCTGCCTCGGCGGGTGACGCGTTGACGGTTGCGGTCATCGAGCGTTCGGTCCTTTCCTGCCAGCATGGGTCGTTGACGTTCGCGCTATTGTGGACCGTCCGCGGGTTTCGCCGGGCCGCCATCGCCGGCCGCGGGCGACGGCTGCGCTCCGGGCTGCGCCTGCGTCACCTGCGCGACGAAGTAGGACGCGATCGAGGCGGTCAGATAGCCGAACACCCCGACCGCGTAGATGCGCATCAGGAAGGCCACGATCCTCCCCCACGCCGACACCGGGTCGTCGCTGCTGTTCACCGTCGTGATCAGCGTGGCCGCCCACCACAGCGATTCCCCGTAGGAGGTCAACGGCGTCCCGGCGTGCCCAACGTCGAGGCGCATCACCACGCCCGCCCCGGCCAGCACGATGACCGCCGTGATCATCGACAGGTACAGGAACACCCGTCCGCGCAGCATTAGCCGCAGCGACGCCAGCGCCCGGTTCGCGCCGCCCACCAGTTGCGCGGCGTGCAACGATCCCAGCGCCGGGGCCATGCGGACCAGTTTCAACGGCCGCAGCGCCGGCAGCACCAGCGAGATCGCCAGCAGCCAGTTCGTCCGCAGGTAGCGCGACCGATCCGGCACGATCAGCAGGCGAAGCAGGAAATCGGCGACGAAGATGCCGTAGATCACGTCGTCCGCCCGGTCCACGAACGTCTGCTCGCCGGCGGTGAGCTGGATGCTCGATACCTGCACCAGCAGCAGGACGAGGAACACGAGCCCGAGCGCGACCATGATCGGATCGCCGATCGCCTCAACCTGGCGCAGCAGGGTTTCGCGCTCTTCGTCGAGCGAGCGCGCGTCGTCGGGCGCCGGATACGAACCGGTCGTTTGGGGTTGTGTCGCCATCAGCCGTCCCGCGCTGGTCGTATCGATCGCCCACACCGGACGCGCCGACGTCGTGCGCGCCGAACCGGGCGGCAAGGCGAACCGAGTCTACAATCGACCCGAAGGCGGCGGGAGCGACCGGCCCGCCGCCGCTCCTGCACGCCAATCGCAGCGAACGGGGACGGCATGACGGCAACCACGCGCACCTTCGGCGACGACCTCTACCTGCTGGCCGGGCTGCTTGGCGAAGTCCTGCAGGCGCAGGCCGGGACCGAGGCGTTCGCGCTGGAGGAAGAGGTCCGCACGCTGGCCAAGGCGCGCCGCGCCGGCGACGACGAGGCCGGCGACCGGCTGGAAGCGGTCGTCGCCGGCCTGCCGGTGGACGACGCCGAGGTGCTGGTCCGCGCCTTCACCTCCTATTTCCAGCTCATCAACCTTTCGGAGGACAATGAGCGCATCCGCCGCATCCGCCGGCGGGAAGCGACCACTCCCGGCCCGCGCCGCGGCTCCCTGCGGGAAGCCATCGGCCGCCTCGCCGCGGCCGGGCTGGACGCCGCCGGCATGCAGGCGCTGCTCGACCGCGCCGCCGTCCGCCTCGTCCTCACCGCCCACCCGACCGAAGCCCGGCGGCGCACGATCATCGCCAAACTGGCCCGCATCTTCGCCATCATCCGCGACCTCGACGAGCGGACCGTGCTGGAAGGCGACGAGCGCCGCGCGCGCGCCCGGCTCGCGTCCACCATCGCCGAACTATGGAGTTCGGACGAGATCCGATCGGTCACGCTGACCGTGCTCGACGAGGTGCGCGCCAACCTCGTCTACTTCTCCTCCACGCTCGTCCACGTCGTGCCCGCCATCTACCGCGACCTCGACGAGGCGCTGGAGGATGTTTATCCCGGCGCGGGCATCGCCGCGCCGCCCTTCCTCGGCTTCGGCAGTTGGGTCGGCGGCGACCGAGACGGCAATCCGTTCGTCACCGCCGCCGTCACCGCCGAAACGTTGGACACCATGCGCGGCGCGGCGCTGTGGATGCTGGAACACCAGCTCCAGGAACTGGCGGGACGTCTTTCGGTCGCCGAGCGGCTGGCCGGCCCCGCTCCCCTGCTCGACCCGATCCTCGCCGCCGGGCGCGAGCGGTTCCCCGACCTCGCCGCGACGCTGGCCCGCCTCAACGAGGGCGAACCGTACCGGCAGGCCGTCACCCTCATGCGCGAGCGCGTCCGCGCCGCCCACGCGCGCCGCCCGGAGGGCTACGGTGCACCGTCGGAGCTGCTGGCCGACCTCCGGCTCGTCGATGCCTCCTTGCGCGAGCAGGATGCCGGACTGATCGCCAACGGCGACCTGCGCGACGTCATCAGGCTGGTCGAGGTCTTCGGTTTCCATTTCGCCCGGCTCGACCTCCGTGAGCACGCCCGCCGCCACGCTTCAGCGCTGGCCGAGGTCTTCGCCGCCACCGCCACCGAGCCGGACTACCTCGCACTCGGGGAGGACGCCCGCTGCAACCTGCTGGCCCGCGAGATCGCCAACCCGCGCCCATTGATCCCGGCAGATCTTTCGCCCTTCTCGCCCGAGACCGCCGAGACCATCGAGACCTACCGCACCGCGCGCCGCCTGTTCGACGAGGGCCACGCCGACGCCCTGCGGACGGCCATCATCTCCGGCGCCGAGCAGCCCTCGGACGCGCTCGCCCTGCTCCTGCTGATGAAGGAGGCGCAACTCTGCCGCCCCGGCGGCGAGGGCGCGCTGCTCAAGATCGCGCCGCTGTTCGAGCAGGAATCCGGCTTGCGGGACGCCCCGCGCACGATGGCGGCCCTGCTCGCCCAGCCGGTCTACCGCACCGCCCTCGCCGCCGTCGGCGACGACCAGGAGGTGATGATCGGCTATTCCGATTCCAACAAGGAACTCGGGTACCTCGGCTCCTCGTGGGCGCTCTACACCGCGCAGGAAGAGCTGACCGCCCTCTTCGCCAACCGCGGCATCCGCCACACCTTCTTCCACGGCCGGGGAGGCTCGCTCGGGCGCGGCGGCGGCCCGACCAACGTGGCGATCCTCGCCCAGCCGCCGGGCACCGTCGATGGCCGGATCAAAATGACCGAGCAGGGCGAAGTCATCGCCGCCCGCTACTCGGTGCCGGAAGTCGCCCACCGCGAACTGGAACTGGTGGCCGGAGCGGTGCTCGTCTCGACCGTCGGTGCGCTGCCGCAACCCGACCCGGCCCGGATGGACGCCTACCGGGAGGCGATGGCCCTGATGGCCGGCGAATCGGCGCGCGCCTACCAGGCCCTCGTCTACGGCGATCCGGAGTTCGTCTCGTTCTTCGAACAGGCGACCCCCGTGCGCGAAATCGCCCGGCTGCAACTCGGCTCCCGCCCGGCCCGCCGCGTCGCCGGCTCCCGGATCGAGGACCTGCGCGCCATCCCGTGGGTGTTCGCCTGGACTCAGGCCCGGATGCTGCTGCCGGGCTGGTACGGCCTCGGCTCCGGGCTCGCCGCCGCCCGCGAACGCTTCGGGCAGGATCTGTTGCGCGAGATGGTCGCCGGCTGGCCCTTCTTCGCCGCGCTGCTCGGCAACGCCGAGATGGCGCTCACCAAGGCCGACCCCGGCATCGCCGAGCGCTACGCCGAACTGGTCGCCGACGACGCCCTGCGCGAGCGCGTCTGGGGCGCGATCGCCGCCGAATACGACCGCTCGGTCGAAGAACTGCTCGCCGCTACCGGGCAGGAGTACCTGCTGGAGCGGGAACCGGTGCTGCGCCGCTCCGTCGATCGCCGCAACCCCTACGTGGACCCGCTTTCGTTCGTGCAGGTCGATCTGCTGCGGCGCCTGCGCGACACCCCCGACAACCCCGACCTGCTTCGCGCCGTCCTCCGGACCGTCAACGGCATCGCCGGCGGCCTCAAGAACACGGGGTGAGGGCACGGGGCGCGCCTGCCGGCTCCGCCGGCTGTCCGCGCTCCGACAGCGTCCACCCGCGCCAACATCCGTCATCCCTCAACAGGCTCGGGATGACGGATGTTGGCGGTCAGGATTTCTTCGGTCCTACGCCCGCCCCCGATGGCGGCAGGGAGCGTAGGAATGTCCGGCGAACGCGGCGAGGCCACGAGTAGGCGGCCACGCGCCCCACCCGTCGGGCACGAAAAAACCGGGCCTCGCCAGCCAGTGCGCGCCCCGATGGGCGGGCACGGCGGCGAGACCCGGTCGCCGGCGATCGGGCCGAAACCCGACCGAACCGGGCTAGATGCCGATCGAGATCGTGTAGTCGATGCCGGCGTCCCAGAGGGCGCCCTGGATCTCACCGGCGACGCCGGCGGCCAGCGCGTCGGACACGGCCTCGGTGCACTCGGTGCCGTCGAAGCCGAGCTCCAGGCACTTGATCTGAACGGCGCCGACCTCGGCCGGAGCCTCGGCGGCCGACGCGGCCCCAGCGAACCCGAACGCCGCAACGCCCGCGACCGCGAGGCCCAGCGCGATACCCTTCATGTCCATTCCCTCCGAGACGCTCACCCCGAGCCCTAGTGACATCGTGGACAGCCCCCCGACCGCCACGCGCCGGGCATGATCGATGCCCACCGCATTGTACATCCCGGGCTGCCCGAACGAAACCCCTCGTTTGGGGATCTCCCCTAGCCTACCCCGGCGGCGGAAATTCCTCAACCGGCTCCCCTTCGAGCGCATAAACGAACCCGTCCCGGCTTCCCACGTACAGCGACCCGTCAACCACCGCCGGACTCGCCACGATCTCGCCACCCGTCGGGTAACTCCAGAGCGGCTCGCCATCGGTCCTGTTTACCGCGAACACGCTCCGGCCAGCCGGCAGGTAGACCGTCGGGCCGGCCACCGTCGGCGCGGCGCGACCGCCAGCCCCGGTCGGCGAATACCATTCGGGAGCGCCCGTCCGCGCATCCAGCGCGGCCAGCCCGCCGTCGTCGCCCGCGAGGTAGACCGATCCCCCGGCCACGGCGGGCGACGCGGAGCCCCCGATCGGCGCGGTCCAGACCCGCCGCCCGCTCTCCGCATCCAGCGCCGTCAGCGACGGCGCGGAACTGCTGACGAACACCAGCCCGTCGCCGGCGGCCGGCGAACCCAGCACCGCGCCCGCCACGGTCGCCCGCCACGCCTCGCGCCCGCTGCCCGCGTGCAGCGCGTAGACCAGGCCCGATTCGTTCCCGGCGAACACCCGCTCGTCGTCCACCGCGACCGAGCCGAACACCAATCCTTCGATTCGGTGCCGCCACAATTCCTTCCCGGTGGCGGGATCGAACGCGTAAAGATGCCCCTCCTGCGTCGGCACCAGCAACCGGTCGTCGGCCAGCGTGGGCGAGGTCGCCCCGACGAAGCGCACCGGGGCCTGCCAGCGGACGGCGCCGGTGGCGGCATCCACGGCGGTCACCGCGTAGCCAACGGCCGCGTACACCGTGCCGTCATCGACCACCGCCGTCGAACGCGCCACGTACCCGCCGAGGTCGACCCGCCACAACTCCTCGCCATCGGCGGCCGCGAAGGCGACGAGGAATCCGCTCTCCGCGCCGACGAACACCCGTCCGTCCGCGACCACCGGGGATGCGAAGACGTCGCCGCCGGTGTGCGCCCGCCAGCGCTGGCGGGGGTCGCCAATCGGCCCGGGACCGGGATTGACCCCACTGTGCGCGGCGTCGCCCCGGAACATCGCGACCGTCCCCGAACCGCGGTCGTTCACCGTCGGCCGCGTCCCGGGAGATGCCGGAACGTCGGCGGCGGCCGGAACGGATTGCTCGCCCCGATCGATCGGCACGCGGATGACAGGCGGCCGCAGATCGAGGAACTGGATCGCGACCACCGCCAGCGCCGCCGCGCCGGCGAGCGCCGCCAACCAGCCAATCCGCTCCATCGATTGCGGATCGCGCCGCATCCGCCACAACCCGGCGAGGATGGAAAGGGAGCCGAGCGACAGCATGGCCACGCCCGGCCGGGAGAGGGAGGTGAGCAACAATGCAGCCGCCACCGCGACCGATCCGGTCAGGATCAATCCGGCCCCGGGCGCGCCGTCCTCGTCGAAGATCGTGCGCGGCGCGGGATCGCGCCGGCGCGCGGCCAGCAGGTAATCCGGCAGGTTGAACTGGGTTTGCGCCGGACGCCCCAGCGCGGCGCGCTCGGACTCCGCGCGCGACCGGCCGCAGCCGACGCAGAAGCGCGAATCGGAGGAGGAGCGGTTGCCGCAGGACCCGCAGGTCCAGACCGAGGCTGCCATGGGCGTCACGCGTGGGTCGGCTCGCCTCCCCGAAGGATACCCCGAAGTGGGTCGCGCAACGCCGGCCCGGTCGGGTTGAGCGCGGCCACACTCATCGCCAACTCGTGCCGAAAGGGGCCGCCTCCCCGGCGCCGGAACCGCCCGTTCCCAGCCCGGGAACATGGCGATTGCTCAACCGATCCGGTCACGTGTCACGCCCATCCGGGGTTGAGGGCGGACGGTGTCCGCATCGAAGCGGCACCCGCCATCAGAGCCGGGCGGGCGGTGAGGGCCGACGTGAACGCCCAACCGCTCCTACCGGCGGCTCCGCCCCACGCAGATCGTCCACGGGAACGACCCACCGACCCACGTCACGTCGAAGTGCCGATCGACCAGCCGGGCGAAGGCGTCGTGGCTCCAGAACTGCTTGTGGTCCGGGTCGCTCCCGCGCGGGGTGACGTCCAGGTTCTTGCCCCGCAGCGCGTTCGCCAACGAAAACGACGGCTCGTGCGGCACGCTCAATACCACCCCGTGCCGGGCGACCCGCGCGTACTCCGCCAGTGCCCGGTCCGGCAAGTCTCCCGGTAGGTGTTCCAGCACCTCGAAGCAGCCGACCACGTCGAACGACGCATCCGGGAACGGCAGGTTCAGCACGTCGCCGGCCATGAAGGTCGCCTGCGGCAGGCGAGCGCCGGCAACGCGGGCCGCCTCGGCGCTGGCGTCGATCCCGGTCAGGGCCAGACCCGGCATCGCCGCCAGCAATTCTTCGGCGACGAACCCTTCGCCGCACCCGGCATCCAGCATCGACTCCGGGTTGAGCGAGCGCACGCGGGCGACGATCCGCCGGTGGAACCGGGCGATCAGCCAACGCTGAAGCGGGTTGCCCGCCGTGTGCTTGCGGAAATTGCTCGACAGTTCGGCGTGGGCCGCGAGGTCGATGGCGCCCGCGCCGTCGCCGTTCCCGTCGCCCATGCCCGCGATCGCCCGTGCCTCAGTCACCGTCGGCTCCCCCCGTTCGGTCCTCATGCCGTCCAAGCGTGGCCGCCCGCCACCAGCGCGCCAGCGCGTAGGCCACCGGCAGCGTGGCGAACAGGGCCAACCGGTAGGTTACCGCCGCCAGCAGCACCGCCGCGCCATCCACCCGCTCCAGCCCGGCCACGGCGACCATCAGCGCTTCGCGCACGCCCGCGCCGCCGGGAACCGGGCTGAGCATGCCGACGAACACCGGCCAGCCCAGCACTCCGAGCACCAGCGAGGTGGTCGGGTTCGGTATCCCGAATCCGGCCAGCAACAGCGCGAGGATGACCGCCTGCAACGCCCAGAACACGACGGTGCAGGCGAGCGCCGCCAGCGCCGGGCCGGGCTTGCGGCGCGGCAACCCCAACGCCTCGCCCGAGAACGCCCGCAGCCGCGCCCGCAAGCGGCTCGACAGCGCGAGCGCCGCAACCAGCGAGATTGCCGCGACGAGCGCCAGCACGCCCGCCAGCACCAGCCACGACCCGCCCTGCTCGGCGACGATGCGTACCGCGCCCGCCCCGCCGATCACCAGCCAAGCGACGCCGATGAGCGCCAGCACCCCGAGGTCGAGCAACGCCTCCCAGAGGACGACCGCGCCGCTCCCGGAAACGCTCAGCCCGAGGTCGCGCTTCGAAAGCGCCGCCCGCGTCGGCACCGCCAACCCGATTGGCGCGGCATAGTTGACGACCACCGAGGTCAGGAACACGTCGGCCGACACCGGCGCGGGCGCGGTGCCGCCCGCCATCCGCACCAGCGCGTGCCAGCGCGCCGAAAGCAGGGCCAGCCCCGCGCCGTAGAGCACCAGCGCCGCGACGATCGTCGCCGGGCTGAGCCGCCGCAGGCTGCTGGCGAGATCGGCCAGCGAGCCCTGCCACCAGAGCAGCGCCAGCGCCACGAGGATGCTGAAGACGAAGATGACCGGGGTGGGCACGGCGAGCAACCGGCCGAGGCCGCGCCGCGCCGGTCGCCGGTCGGCCACGGAGGCCTCACCCGCCACCGCGTACCCGGAGCCGTTCCGTCGAAACGCCGACCACCTCGCGGATGGGCGCCGCTCCGCGATGCTCGGGATCGTTGGCGTCGTGCGCCAGCAGTTCCCCGAGCAACCCAAGGCCGAAGAACTGCGCGCCCAGCACCACCAGCAGCACCGCCAGCAGCAGCAGCGGCCGCCCGCCGATGGCGGCGCCGGTCAGCACCTTCTCCCCGGTCAGCCACAGACCGATCAGCACACCGATCGCCATCGAGACGAGCCCCGGCAGCCCGAGCAGGTGCATCGGCCGCTGCCGGTACTGGGTCAGGAAGGTGACCGTCATCAGGTCGAGGAAGCCCTTGGGCAACCGCGACCAGCCGTACTTGGACGTTCCCCAGCGGCGGGGGTGGTGCGTTACCGGCAACTCGCCGATCCGGAACCCCTCGGCGGCCGCCAGCACCGGCGTGAAGCGGTGCAGTTCGCCGTAGAGCCGGATCGTGCGGGTGATCTCGACCCGGTAGGCCTTGAATCCGCAGTTGAAATCGTTGAGCTGGACGCCCGACACCCGCCGCACGGTGGCGTTGAACACTTTGCTCGGCAGCGTCTTGCCCAGCGGGTCCTGCCGCCGCTGCTTCCAGCCGGACACGAGGTCGTCGCCGGCCTCGATCCGCTCGATGAAGCGCGGGATCTCGTCGGGGTCGTCCTGAAGGTCGCCGTCCATCGTGATGACCAGGTCGCTCTCGGTCGAAACCGCCCCGAACCCGGTCGTCAGCGCGCGCGCCTTGCCGAAATTGCGCCGGTGACGCAGCCCGACCACGCGCGAATCGGCAGCCGCCACCTCGCGCACCAGCGCCCAGGTGCCGTCCCGCGATCCGTCATCGACGATAACGATCTCGAACGGCAGCCCGACCTGTTCCAGCACCGCCGCGACCCGCCGGTGCAGTTCGCGCAGGTTCCCCTCTTCGTTGTAGACCGGGACCACGACGCTGATCCCCCGCACCGGGGCAACGGCGTCCGGGGTCGCGACCGGCGCGGCCACCGCCTCGCGAGCGGAAAACCCTTGCGCGCCAGGAACGACCGGCTGGGCCAGCGAGGACATCGGCGCCCTTTCGGCGGCAACGGATGAACCAGGTTCGGCACGGCGTCGCGCCGCACCGGCGGCGACTATACGGCCGTCCCGCGCGACGTCGCAACCGCCGTCGCGCCATTCGGCATCGGCGGATGCGCCGAACCGCCGACCGGACCGCCGCAGCGAACCGCCGCACACCGTTAGAATCGCGCCATGAGCCCAGCCATCCCGGTCATGCCCGGAGCGCCATCGCGGTGATCGCCCGAGCCCTCGCCGCGCTCTCGTCCCGACGCGTCCCGCACGCCGTCATGGTGGCGGCGCTCGTTGCGCCGTTGGCTGCCTGCGGCGGCGAGCCGGCGACCCCAACGCCGGTTGCGACGCCCGCCGTCGAATCCGGCCCAATCCTTCCCGACCCGTCCGCCACGCCGGTTGGCGGCTTCGGCAACGACCGCGTGGCCCTCGGTCCCATCGTCTGGTCCCTGGCGCTGGACCCGGCGACGGGCGGACCTGCCGCGCCGGTGACGGCGATCCCGGACGACGCGCCCCGGTTCTGGGCCATCGTGCCACTCGAACGGACCACGCCGGGAACCCTGCTGCGGGCGGACTGGACCTACAACGACACCGCGATGCCCGCGCTCGCGGCGGAGGCGACCGTCCCCGACGACGGCGGCGGCTGGGCCACCTTCGACCTCGCGCTCCCGGCCGGCGAACGCTGGCCGATCGGCGATTACGCGGTGACGGTCTCGGTAGATGGGCAACCGGCGTTGCGCGCCACGATCCCGGTCGTGGCCGCGCAATCGTAGGACCGGCGGCGGCTCGGCGTTCCTTGCGTCAGGCGCAAAGCCGGTGCTACGCTCCGCTTATTCGCGGGCACGACCCGATCCAGCCCAATCGGGCGGAGTTTGCTGCGGCCGAGGCTGACCGCAACTCCCCGGGGACGATCCCGGTTCACCACGCCGCACCGCCCGCCTCCGGGTGCGGCGCCGCCGGGCAATGCGATGACCGACTACCATCCGCACCGCCACGATTGGTTCGGCGAACACCCGCGTCGCGGGGCGTGGCGGGCGATGCGCCCGGCATCACCGGCGATGCTCGGCTCCCCGCAAGCGCCCGTCTCGTTGCCGACGGCCGTGCCGACGCCGTTCGCCTGGCAACACGATCTGTTCCTGTGGATTCTCGACTGGGAACCGGGCGGCTGGGTCCTCGCGGAACTACGGTTCGACCCCGAATCGTGCTGCTACGCCGAAGCCCGGCGCGCGCGCTACCAGTGGCAGCGCGAAGCCGCCGGTGCGTTGCTCGGGCGAGCCCTCGGCGCCGGCGGCAGCGAAGTCGTCGTCGTCGCCGCCAACCTCGATGCGTGGCTGGCGGCGAACGACCGGGCGAACACCTGACAAACTACTCCTCGTCGTGGGCGTGCTTACGCGGGAACGCCTTTTCCCCGGCCGGGATCGGCGTCTTCACCACGTTTTCCCACGGCGGCATCGGGCAACTCCAGCCGTCGCTGTAGGCGCAGTACGGGTTGTAGGCGTAGTTGAAATCGACGACCAGCGTCGTGCCGTCCGGCCGCATCTTGGGGTCGAGGTAGCGCCCCGCGCCGTACGTTTCCTTGCCCGTGGTGCCATCCTTGAACGGCAGGAAATAGCGTCCGCGATCGACGTCGGTGAACACCGCCAGCGTCACCGGCGTGCCGTCCACCTCGAAGTGGATCCGCCCGGCGCGCACGAACGGCTTGGCCGGCCCGTCCGAGGTCGGGAACTCCAGCCGCTCGCCGATCCCCTCGCCGCTCGTGTCCAGCGGCAGTTCGAGCGACAAATCCTTGCGCTCCGGGAAATAGGCGAGCCCTTCGAACGACTCACGCTCCTCGGGCGGCAGCGGCGAATTGGGATCGTGGGCGAAATGGTGGTCACGGTGCTGGCGGAATGACTCCAGCCGCGACCCGCTGTTCGGCATCATGCGAGGGCGCTCCTGCGTGCGACGGCGGCGGCGTTCACCGCCACCGCCCAATACTTTCTTGAAGATAGTATAGCGGTTCCGTCAAGCGGAAACCGGTTCGCCCAGTGTCCGGACACGGCTACCATACCCGCTCCTGATGCCGTCCGCGACCCGCAGCGCCTGCGCCACGATGGTCAGCGCCGGGTTCACCGCCGCCGACGAGGGGAAGAAGCCGGAATCGACGACGTAGAGGTTGTCGAGGTCGTGCGCCTTGCAGAACGGGTCGAGGACCGAATCCGCCGGGTCGATCCCGAAGCGGACGGTCCCGCACTGGTGGGAATTCGTCTCGATCCCCATCCGCTTGTCGATCAGGATCGGGTAGCCAGCCCGGCGCAGCATCCGCTTCGCACGCTCCGTCAGCGCGTCGTGCGCGGCGAGGTTGTTCGGTCGCCAGTGGACGCGGATGCCGCCGTCCGGGGCCAGTTCGACCCGGTTGGCGGGGTCCGGCAGGTCCTCCGACATCACCCACCAATCGACGCTGTGCGCGGCCGCCGCGGCGAGGGCCGGCTTCGGCGTCCAGCGCGGGGCATTGCCGGCCATCATCGCGGCCTGCAACTTCCCGACCGGTTGCAGGTTGCCCATCGGCCACGGGAAATCGGGGTCCGATCCGCCGAGGTACCAGTCGTTGAGGGTGATCGTCTTCTGGAACACCGTCCGGTTCGGCCGGCGCGGGTCGATCGCCACCAGCACCGCGTTGGTGTGGACCATGTAGTTGCGCCCGACCAGCCCCGACGAGTTCGCCAGCCCGCGCGGGTGCCGGTCGTTCGCCGACCGCAGCAGCAGCACCGCCGAGTTGACGGCCCCGCCCGCCACCACGACGAGGTCGGCGGCGACCCGCAGCACCTCTCCGTTCCGCTCGACCTCCACGCCGACCGCCCGCCGCCCCGAATCGTCCGTCAGCACGCGCCGGACGAACGTTCGGCTCCAGAGATCGACGGTCGGGCTTTCGAGCGCCGGGCGGACGGTGCAGACATCGGCGTCGCCCTTTGCATCGTAGCGGCAGGGAAACGCATCGCAAGTTCCGCAACGGACGCACCTGCCGCCGGGCCGCCAGTCCAGCCCGATCGGCATCGGAGCCGGGTGGAGTCCCTGCGCCCGGAACCGCTCGGCGAGGTCCGCCATGTAGGGATCGGGTTCCATCGCCGGGAAGGGGAACGGACCCGAGCGCCACGGGTCGGTCGGGTCCGCGCCCTGCTGCCCGTGAACCCAGTAGAGGCGCTCCGCCTCGGCGTACCACGGTTCGAGGTCGGCGTAGGAGACCGGCCAAGCCGGAGAGATGCCGCCCGCGTGCTGGACCGCGCCGAAATCGTTCTCACGCAGGCGCGGCAGCGCGGCCCCGTACATCTTGGTGTTGCCGCCGACGAAGTAGTGCACGCCCGGTTTGAACGTGTTGCCCGTGTTGGCGTCCCGCCACGTCTCGTGGGCCTTGTAGCGGTTCTCGACGAAGACGGCCTCCGGGGATATGTTCTGCGGCTCCTTCGGCAGGAACTCCCCGCGCTCCAGCACCAGCACCTTCGCCCCGAGGTCGCGCAGGCCCCAGGCCATCGCTCCTCCCCCGGCGCCGGTGCCGACGATGACGATGTCCGCGTGGTGGTCGATGCGGGTCATGGGCGCGGTGGTCCTTATGCTCGGCGTAGGCGCTCACGTCGTCCCGGGGCACCGCCCCGTCATCCCTCGACAGACGCGGTGGCGGGCCGGGACGACGCGGTGGTGGCGGAAGCCTACCCCTTCAGCGACCCCGCGAGCAGGCCGCGGATGAAGAAGCGGCCGAGGACGATGTAGACGAACGCCGTCGGCAACGCGGCGAGCACCGCTGCCGCCATGACGACGGTCCAGTCCACCGAGTTGGTGCCGTTGAGGTTGTTGAGCGCCACCGTCACCGGTTGGTCGGCCGGGTTGAACACGACCGTGACGCCGAACAGGAAGTCGTTCCAGATGTTGGTGAACTGGAAGATGCCGACCACCACGAACGCCGGCAGCGCCAGCGGCAGCATGATCTGGATGAACGTCTGGATGACGCCCGCGCCGTCGATCCGCGCCGCCTCGACCAGTTCGTTCGGCACGTTCGCGAAGTAGTTGCGGAAGATCAGCGCCGCGATCGGGATCGAGTAGACGACGTGCACCAGCACCAGTCCGTACCACTTGCCGTACAGGCCGATCCGGTCGAGGAACTGGATCATCGGGATCAGGATGACCTGGTACGGGATGAACATCCCGAACAGGATCAGCGTGAACAGCACGTCCGATCCGCGGAATTTCCACTTCGACAGCAGGTACCCGTTCACCGAGCCGAGCAGCGCCGACAGGATCGTCGCCGGCACGACCATGCGCAGGCTGGCCCAGAGGTTCTGGTCCAGCGTCTGCCACGCCAGCGGGAACCCGCCGCCGTTCAGGTACAGCGGCAGCGCCCACATGTCGGCTAGGGTCATGTACGACTTGTCCTTCAAGCCGTTGATGACCATCACGTAGACCGGGGCGAGGTAGAACAGCGTCGCCAGCAGGAGCAGCGCGATGACGACGTATTGCCCGAAGCCGCGCCCCTTCCGGCGGCGCGCCGGGACGGGCGCGGGCACGATCGCGGTGGCCATCCCCTACAGCTCCTTCAGTTGCCGCGCCAGGTAGGGCACGATCACCAGCGAGACGAGCACCAGCATGACGACCGCGGCGGCGGCGCCGAGGTTGTAGCGCTGGGCGCGGAACAGCATTTCGTAGACGAAGATGCCCGGCACGTCCGTCGCGAAGCCGGGGCCCTTGCCGGTCATGGCGAAGATCAGGTCGAAGATCTTCAGCGAGACGTGCCCGAGGATGATCAGTACCGAAACCATCGTCGGCCGCAGCAGCGGGATGATGATCGTCCGGTAAAGCTGCGAGTCGGTCGCGCCGTCGAGCGCCGACGCTTCCCGCACCTCGTGGGGGATGGTGCCCAGCCCGGCGAGGAACATCGCCATCGCGAACCCGGAGAGTTGCCATGTCGCGGCGATCACCACCGGGATCAGCGCCACCGGGATGCCCATCTTCAGCGACCAGTCGCCGACCGACGGGAAGATGGCGGCCAGCGGCCCGTTGATCTGCCACGCCACCGTCGGATCGGTGATCCAGCCCGGTTTCAGCGGGCCGGTTCCCATCGCGTTGAGCGCGGTGTTGATGCCGGTGGCCTCGAAGAGCAGGTTAACCCCGGTCTCGGGGTTGAAAATCCAGCTCCAGGCGACGCCGGTGGTGATGAACGAGAGCGCGTACGGGAACAGGAAGACCGAGCGGAAGAACCCCGAACCGACCACCTTGCGGTCGAGCAGGATCGCCAGGGCCAGCCCCGCCCCGACCGCGAAGATCAGGAACAGTACGGTAAACACGAGCGTGTTGCGCAGGTCGATCTGGAACCGGGTCTGCCCGAACAGGGTGGCGTAGGTGGCCCCGATCGGGTGCTTGAGCGACAGATCCTGCTTCGGCGTCCCCCAGTTGGAGAGCGATACCCAGATCGTGTAGGCGATGAAGCCGTAGACGAAAACGAAGATGGCCACCACCGACGGGGCCAGCAGCAGCGGCGAAAGCGCGCGTTCGCGAGAAAACCGGGTCGTCCGGGCAGGCGCCGTCGGCCGCACCGTCGCCTCGCGCGTCGCCGGGGAAGCGGTCGCCATCGGCGGTCCTCGATTCGCGGCCGCGGCCCGCCCCCCCGGGGCGG
>JAFAEX010000009.1 GCA_023423795.1 Chloroflexota bacterium
GCCGGTACCCGGATCAAACAGGCAGGCGCCATCAACCCCGGGCGGACGGCGATGGCCGGTGTATTCGGGCAACCGCCCGCATCCCCGGCGCCACCTCCCGCAAACTCCCGCCCCATTCCCAGCCGACTCCCAGCATCTGCGGCAATCATTAACCCCACGACAACATTCGCGGCGACAGGCCATGCTGACGCCGCGTAACGCCCGGCATCGCAGGAGTTCCGTTCCGTGATCGCCCGACCAGCCGACCCGGCCGCCGCGCCGGCCGGCCAGCCTCCGCCCGCGCCCGGCAGCAATGCCCTGTCCGCCGTCCGGCGCTTCAACCGCTTCGAGTTGAAGTACCTCGCCGATCGCCGCCTCGTGGATCGCCTCCGGGCCGCACTGCCCGCCCGGCTCGATCCCGACCCGCACGGCCTCGACGGCTTCTACCCGATCTGGAGCACCTACTTCGACTCCCCCAGCCTGCGCTTCTACTGGGAAAAGGTCGATGGCGAAAAGTTCCGCCGCAAACTCCGCATCCGCCACTACGGCACGCCGCACGACCTCAGCCTCGACACCCCCGTCTGGGTCGAGATCAAGCAGCGCGTCAACCGCGTCACCCAGAAGCGCCGCGTCCGCCTTCCCTATGCCGAGGCGCTGCGCCTCTGCGCCGGCGAGCAGCCGGACGCGCTGGAGCCACGGGATGAAACGGTCGCCAACGAGATCCTCGACCTCGCCGCGCGCAACCGCCTCCTGCCGGTGGTCGATGTCGGCTACGTCCGTGAAGCGTGGCTCGGCCGCGACGAGGACGGCGGCCTGCGCGTCACCATCGACAGCCGCGTCCGCGGGCGCGACCGCGACCTCGACCTGCGCATCGACGGCGAGGGCGAAAACCGCTTCATCATCCCGCCGCACCTGTCGGTCGTCGAGGTCAAGGTCAACGAGCGCGCGCCCTCCTGGCTGACCGAGTTGATCGCCCGCGAGAACGTCTCCCTCACCCGCATCTCGAAGTACGTGCAGGCGGTCGATGCCTTCGGCCGACACCCGCGCTCGCTCGCCGTCTCCGCCGACGAGTCGCTCGGGCTCGACGCCGCCCAATCCGGCCTCATGACCGCAGGAGCCCTGACCCGATGATCGAGAACCCGTTCCAGGGGTTCGAGGACCTGACCGGCACCTTCACCGTGCTCGACGTGGTCCTCTCGCTATCCCTGTCGTTCGTCCTCTGCGCCGTCGTCGGCGCCGTCTACCGCGCCACCCACCGGGGCGTGTCCTATTCCCAGAGTTACGTGCAAACCCTCGTCCTGATGGGGATGCTCGTCTCGCTCGTCATGCTGGTGGTGGGGTCCAACATCGCCCGCGCCTTCTCGCTGGTCGGCGCGCTCTCCATCGTCCGCTTCCGCAACGCGATCAAGGAAACCCGCGACGTCGGCTTCATCTTCTTCGCGATGGCCATCGGCATGGCCACCGGCACCCGCTTCTACCTGCTCGCCATCGCCGCCACCGCCGCCATCGGCCTCGCGGTCGTCGTCATGCAGCGCTTCGACTGGTACAAGCTCGACGTCCGCTCCCAGATCCTGAAAGTGCAGGTTCCCGCCGGCGAAGACCCCGCCGCGCTGCTCGACGACCTCCTGCTGCGCTTCACCGACCAGTCCGAACTGGTCAGTGCCGAGAGCGTCCGCGCCGGCGCGCTCACCGAACTGACCTGGAGCGTCCGCCTCAAGCGCGACGCCACCCCCTCCGCCCTCATCGCCGCCTTCCAGGAGCGCACCGGCGGCCAGAAGGTCACCCTGCTCACCGGCTACGACCAGACGGATTTGTGACGAGTCGAGGAGTCGAGGAGTCGAGGAGTCGGGAAGTCGAGAAGTGGTCGTGTCGGCAAGCCGGCCCGAATGCCCTCGTCCCGCGGCCAACCCCGTCATCCGCGGCGAACCCCGGCATCCCGCAGCAAACCCCGGCATCCCGAGCCTGTCGAGGGATCTCGTATCCGAGTCGAGCCGTCGGGGCGCGACGAGATCCCTCGACAGGCTCGGGATGACAGGGGAGGGCCACTCGGCACTCGGCACTCGCCACCCGGCACTCCGTCGCAGCATTCCTCGATTCCTCGACTCCCCGACTCCTCGACTCCTCGACTTCGGAGCATCCGCCATGTCGTCCTCGCTCGCGTGGAAACGCAACCGCCGCTGGGTCGTCGGCTCGCTGGTCGGCGGCGGCGCGCTCGTCGCGCTGCTGCGCGAGGTGCGCATCACCGCCGTCACCACCAGCGAGCGCAACGCCGCCGACCCGCTCGCCTTCGACGCCCCCGGCGTCGGCGACCTCTTCGACGACGAAACCGTCCACGACCTGGCGCTCGACCTGCCTGCCGCCGACTACGCCGCCCTGATCGAGGCCTACCGCGAGCACGAGGAGAAGATCTACGCCACGGCTTCCGTCACCATCGACGGAACGCGGCTCTCCCCGGTCGGCGCGCGCCTCAAGGGCAATTCGACCCTGATGGGGCTGCGCGAGGGCGGCTTCTTCGGCGGCAGCCGCGGCCCGCAACTGCCCTCCGGCTGCGACCCGGAGATGTTCGCCGGCCCCGCCGGTCCAGGAGGCCCGCCGGGCGCTCCCGTTCCCGGCGGCCTGCCCGCCGGCATGCCCGTGCCCGGCGAAGGCGCGCTGCCCGGAGGCTTGCCCGCGGGCCTGACCGCACCTGCCGAGGGCACGCCTCCCGCCGGCGCTCCGCCCGTCGGCCAGCCCGGCGCGGACGGCGCGACGCCAACAGCCGGCGGCTTCGGCGGCCTGATGGGCTCCGTCTCCGCCGACGATCCTTCGAGCCTCCCCTGGCTCGTCCGCTTCGACGAATTCACCGATGGCCAGCGCTACCAGGGGCTGCGCGACATCGCCATCCGGCCGGTCGTGGGCAACCAGACCTCACTCAACGAGGCCCTCGCGCTGCGCCTCGTCGCGATGGCCGGCGAACCCACCGAGCGCGCCGCCTACGCCGCCGTCACCGTAAACGGGTCCGATCCCGTGCTGCGCCTGCTGCTGGAGCCGCCCGGCGAGGCCTACGCCGAGGCCAACGACCTCGGCGACGGCGTGCTTTACAAGGCCCTCAGCACGGGCTCGTTCACCTACCGCGGCGACGACCCGAGCGCCTACGTGGACCAGTTCGACCAGGAAACCCGCCGCAACCGGCAGGACCTCAAACCCCTCATCGACCTCCTGCGCTGGGTCGCGGAATCCTCCGACGAGGAGTTCGCCGCCGAGATCGGCGACCGGCTCGACGCCGAATCCTTCGCCCGCTACGTCGCCCTGCAATCGCTGCTCGACAACTTCGACGACATGGCCGGCCCCGGCCAGAACTACTACCTCTGGTACGACCTCGACGAGCAGCGCTTCCGCGTCCTCGCCTGGGACCTCAACCTCGCCCTGTCCGGCTTCGGCGACATGATGGGGTCCGGCGGCCCGCCCTCGTGGATTCCCAGCGCCTGCATCCCGGAGGAGTTCCGCGAAGGCGCTACCGGCTCCGATCCCGCCGCCACCCCTGGCGCGACGCCAGCCGCGGCTGCCGACGGCGCGGGCGACCCAAGCGCCGCCGGCGAAACCCCTCGCCGGCGGCGCGGCGGCCCCGGCGACCGGCAGTTCGGCGGCAACCTGCTCAAGGAGCGCTTCCTCGCCACGCCCGCGCTGCGGGCGCAGGCCGAAGCCGCGTTCGTCGCCCTGCAAGCCGACCTGTTCGCGTCCGGCGCGGCGGCTGCCGAACTGGACCGCCTTTCCGCCGTCGTCGCCAGCAGCGGCTTGCTCGACCCCGCCACCGTGGATGCGGAAACCGCCGCGCTCCACGCCAAACTCGCCGCGCAGGCGACGGCGGAGCCCGCCTTCGACAAGTCCCCCTTCGGCGGCGGGTAGCGGCGAACGCACCTCCCGCCGCGCGCGAAAGGACAGCCGCGAACCACTATTCCCCGAGTTGCAATAGCGCGATGATGGCGGTTGCGTATTCGATGCGGACACCGCCCCAGACGCGGGTGCGATGAATCGCACCCGCCCCGCCGATGCCCGGACTATGTTGGCAAACGCCATCAACCCCGGGCGGGCGGAGTTGGCCGGATCAAACGAACAATCGCGCCTCGCCCATCCCGCCCGTCACGACGCCCACCAACGAGGAACATCTCTATGAAAACCCGCATTCCGTCCCTCGCCACCCGGCCTCTGAGCATCGGCCTGCTCGCCGTCCAGCTCGCCGCGCTCCCGCCCGCGACCGGCGCGCAGTACGAGATGGCGACCCCAGCCGCAACCCCGGCCGCGCTGGATACCGCCCCGCCCATCACTGCCACCATCGCCCTCGGCGAACGGGTTTCCATCGACGGCGACGGTGCATCGGCCGGCGAGTCCGGCGTCACCATCACCAGCGGCGGCACCTTCCTCGTCCGCGGCGACCTCCTCGGCGGCACGCTCGCGGTCGATGCGCCCGGCGCAGACGTCAACCTCCTCTTCGACGGCGCGACCATCGCCAGCGACAACGGCCCCGCCGTCCACGTCCGCGCCGCTGCCTCGGCCACCGTCTCCCTCGCCGCCGGCAGCGCCAACGCGCTCTCCGACGGCGGCGACACCGACGCCGACGCCGCCCTCTACAGCGACGCTCCGCTCACGATTCGCGGCCTCGGCGCGCTCGCGGTCGAGGGCAACCAGAACGAGGGCATCGCCAGCACCTCGCATATCACCATCGAGGGCGGCGACCTCCGCGTCTGGGCGAGCGAGGACGGCCTGAACGCCAATGAGGACGGCGTCAGCGAGATCACCATCACCGGCGGCTCCCTGTTCGTCACCACCGACACCGGCGACGCCATCGACTCGAACGGCATCATCACCATCACCGGCGGCACGGTGGTCGCGCTCGGCGCACTCGCCGACGCCAACGGCGGCCTCGACGCCGACGGCCCGGTCACCATCGACGGCGGCGCCGTCATCGCCACCGGGGCGCGCCAGCCGGCTCCGGACGCCAGCTCGGCCCAGCCGTCGCTCTTCGTCGATTTCGGGCAGGACCAGCCGGCCGGCACGCTCGTCGTCATCCGCGACGAATCCGGCAAGGATGTCCTCGCCTTCGCGCCTGAAATCCCCTTCCGCCACCTGCTCGTCAGCGACCCGGCCATCGCCGAGGGCGTCTCCTACACCGTCTCCATCGGCGGCGCGGCCGACGGTATCGCCCCGAACGGCATCGCTGCTGGTCCGATCACCGACCCCGGCACGGTCGTCGCCACCGTCACCACCGACAGCGTCGAGGACGCCCGCTCTCGCCGCCGCTAGCCCGATCCGCTCGCTGATACGGAATCCGGATGTTCGCTCCCGTTTGCCCGTCCGCGAGGCCACGGACCCTCCCCTTCGAACGACGAACAGGGTGCGGTACCGATCAACCGAACGCCGTATGACCGGCACGCCCAACGCCCACACCCCGTCATCCCGAGCCTGTCGAGGGATCGCGTCTCCAATCGACTCCTCATACGGAATCCGGGTGGTTGCCCGCTGCCGGCGGTGGCAGCGGGCAACCACCCGGCGCCCTCCCCAACCGCGCACGCAGAGGCCCCGGCCGAAGTCCGCGCCGCCATTTTTTCGGTATTTATTCGGCATTTATTCGGTCCTGGCACATCGCGTACGTACGCGCCCTTTCGACCGATTTGGAGTTTTTTCGCGCTCCCCTCCCACACCCAGCGCCCGGAACCCCGTGCCGGACGCGCCCGCCCCGTTTGCGCCAGGGAGGCTGGGAGGGTTGCAGAAGGAACCCGGTTTCCGCATGTTCATGGGAAAACCGCCGCCGAATAAACGCCGAATCAATACCGAATAAGAGCGCCCGGCAATAGGCGACTGGCCGTGTCCTGTCGTCGTGTCGAAGGTACCCGAAACCAGCCGAATAGGGCCGCGATTTCCGGTCGGCCGACCGCCGGTCGATCTTCGGGAGCGCCCTATTGCCGGGCGTTCTAAATACCGGAATATTGCCGAACCAACCGGGCCGGTCGCGCCGTCGGGCCGTCCACCGGCCGCGGCGATTCCGGACCGACCGGACGGATTGCGCATCACTCGCACACGAGATCCCTCGACAGGCTCGGGATGACGGTGGGTGGGCGCCCGGGGCGACGGGAAGCAGGCGCTCGCGGCGAGGGGAAGCAGGGGCTCGCGCCGAGGGGGAGCGGGCGCTCGCGGCGACGGTGAAAGTGGCCAGCGAGAACAGCCGGGCCATCCTGCCGCGCCCACGTCGTCGCCGCATCCGGTCGCCAACTACAATCGGTCCCAGCGCCGACCCTCGGCCGACGCATCAGCAAGCGAGAATCGCATGAAGTGCCCCATCGACGGCAGCGAACTGCGCATCACCGACCGCCAGGGCATCGAGATCGACTACTGCCCACAATGCCGCGGCATCTGGCTGGACCGCGGCGAACTCGACAAGATCCTCGAACGCTCCGCCCAGCCCGGCTACGGCAGCGACCGCGACCGCGACCGCGACGACGACCGCTCCCGCCGGGATGACGACTATCGGTCCCGGTCGGACGACGACCGGCCCCGCGACTACAAGAAGAGCCGCCGCCGCTCGTTCCTCGAGGATTTGCTCGACTTCGATTGACCGGCCGCCGGCCTCGCGCCGCGCCGCGCCGCGCCCACGGGACCACCGCCGCATGCAAATCGACGTCTCCGCCGTGGCGCTCATCGTGCTCGCCGTCGCCGCCATCGTCCTGCTCGGCCTCGTCCTCCGACGGGGCCGGCAGGGCGCTTCGACCGCGCCGCCGGCCGCATCGCCGGCCGCCGCGCCGAGCCGTCCAGAGCCGACCGGGTTCGCCAAGTCCCTGCACGACCTCCAGCAGGCCGGCAAGTGGGGCGAGTTGCTGCGCCTGCTCGACCGGTCCCTTCCCGAATGGCCCGTCTCCTCCTCCCTGATCGAGGTCGCCCGCGCCACCGAACGGCTGGACCGCGACCTCGCCGCCGTGCGGGGAACGCCAATCGCCGGCGTCGTCACCGACCGCCTGGCCGCCCAGTCCCGCGCCGTGTCGGACGACCTCTGGTCCCTCGCCGACCGCCTCGTCGTCGCCCAACGGCTCAGCCGCGCCCCATCGCCGGAGCAGTTGCAGCGCGAGGACGCCATCCTCCTGCGCCTCCTGCCCGCCATCCGGGACGCGCAGGCCGGGCTCGCCGAATTGGCCCTCGCCGGCAGCGGCGCCGACGGGCTGCGCCGTGCCGAAGGCCGCTTCCTCGCCCTCGCCGCCTCCGCCCGCGAACTGCAGGACCTCGGCCCCTCGCCCGCCCCGTCGGCGCTCGACCGCTCCTGACCCGGAGCGCGTTTCACGGCCGCTTCCATCGTCGCCCTTCCTCCGTCATCCCGAGCCTGCCGAGGGATCTCGTCTCGACTGCTCGACTCATACGCAACCCGGTCGATCGGTGCGGGAAACCGTTCGTCGGTCGTAGGGGAGGGACCCGTGCCCTCCCGCGTCCGTA
>JAFAEX010000044.1 GCA_023423795.1 Chloroflexota bacterium
ATCCCGAGCCCGTCGAGGGATCTCGTATCCGAGTCGAGAAGTCGAGGAACGACGAGATCCCTCGACGGGCTCGGGATGACGACGAGGTGCGGGCTGACGCGTCGATGGGCATCGTCTTGTCCTGAAACGAGCATTCATCGGCGGCGTCAGCCGAACATCTGGCCCCGCCCGCGAATCGAAGCAGGCCGGCGGTTGGGGACCATGCAGCGGCCTCATCGCCGGCGCCCCGAGGCGGCGGCGTCCCCGAGCAGGTTGAGCCCCAGCACCGCCAGCGCGACCGCGCCGCCGGGGATGGCCGACACCCACCACGCCACGAACAGCGTCTCGCGCCCGTCAGCGGCCATCCCGCCCCAGGTGATGATGTCGCCGCCGACTCCGAGCCCGAGGAACGAGAGCGCCGCTTCGTAGAGGATCATGGCCGAGACCTGTTGCGAGGCGAGCACCGCCACGACGGAGACCAGGTGTGGCGCGACGTGCCGCGCCACCAGCGCCAGCGGCGACGCGCCGAGCGACGCGGCGGCCTCCACCCACACGGCGGATTTCAGCGCCCGCGCCTGCACGCGGACCACCCGCGCATAGGCCACCCAGCCGGTGACGACCAGAGTCAGCAGGACCGTCGCCAGCCCGTTGCCGAGGGTGGCCGTCGCCGCGATGGCGATGACGACGAACGGCAGCGTGCCCTGCACGTCGGTCAGCCAGCCGGCGACGGCATCGACCGTACCCGGCAGCCAGCCCGCGAGGACGCCGATCGCGACGCCGACGACGCCTGCCCCAAGCGTCGCGGCAACCCCGACCAGCAGGGACACGCGCGCCCCGGCAGCCAGCCGCGCCAGGATGTCGCGCCCGAGCGCGTCGGTGCCGAGCGGGTGCGTCCAACTCCCACCGAACCCGACCGGTGGCCGGAGGCGCGCCAGCAAGTCCTGCTTCGCCGGGTCGATCCCGACGAGGACCGGCCCGAGCAGCGCGAACAGGACCAGCGCCGCCACGATCGCGCCGCCGAGCAGGACCGACGGCGCGGGCAGCCGTCGCCGCCGGCGGTCCGGCCGCGGCGCGCGCTCGGCGCGGATCGGGATCGCCGCCGCCCGCCGTGTCGTCGGTTCGGCCAGCGCCGTGCCCATCAGGCCACGCCTCCCGGCCGCAAGCGCGGGTCGAGCCAGCAGGACGCCACCTCGACCGCGAGGTTGGTGGCGACCAGCAGCACCGCGACGACGGCGACGAAGGCCTCGATCACCGGTAGGTCGCGGTCGGCGGCGGCGGACAGGGCCAGCGACCCGATGCCCGGCCAGGCGAACACGGATTCGACGACGGCCGCGCCGCTGAGCAGGAACGCGGCCTGGAACCCGATGAAGGCGAGCACCGGCAGCAGCGCGTTTCGCAACACGTGACCGGTTAGCACGCGTCCTTCGGCCAGCCCTTTCGAGCGGGCGGTGCGCACCCAGTCCTCCCCGAGCGCGCCGACGACGCCGGCGCGGACGAGGCGCATCGTGGTCGCGAAGGGGAACGCGGCCAGCGTCAGCACCGGCAGCACCGCCGAAGCCGGGCCGGCGAACCCTGACGACGGCAACCAGCGGAGATGCACGGCGAAGGCGAGGATGAGCAGGCTGCCGAGCCAGAACTGCGGCATCGCCTGCCCGAGCATGGCGACGCCGCGAGCCAGCGCATCGAGGGTACTGCCGGGGCGTGCGCCCGCCGCCAACCCGAGCGCGGTCCCGGCCAGCGCGGCCAGCGCGGTCGCCCCGCCGGCCAGCAGCAGCGTCGCCGGCAATCGCTCCAGCACGGCGACCAGCGCGGGCCTCCCTTGCCGCCACGATTCGCCGAAGTCGCCGCGCGCGGCCCGCGTCACGAACGAGACGTACTGCTCCGGCAGCGGGCGGTCGAGGCCGTAGGCGCGGGCGAGCGCGGCGCGGTCTTCGGGCGCGCTTCCCGGCGGCGTCAGCCCGTCGATCGGGTCGCCGGCGCCGTGGACGAGCAGGAACACGAGCGTGGCCGCTCCGAGCAGCACCGCACCCGCGTAGAGGATTCGACCAGCAAACCAGCGCAGCATGGATCGTCCCGGTGCGCCGCCGCGAGCGCGACGGCGAGCGAACGCCGACGACCGGCGGGGCGCTCGTTCGGGCGGAACGAAAACGACCCGGGCCGGGAGGCCACGGGTCGCGAAGGCGGTGTTCGGAGGCAACGCCAACCGAGGCGGTCGATGCCGCCCTGGTGCGCCTTCTCCCATCCGGACTGTACCGTCGGCCCCGGAATCTCACCGGATCGTGCCAGCGCGTCGTCGCGCGCCGGCTCGCGGGCTATACCGCCGGTCAGGACTTGGCCGGGCGTCGCTCGCCGGCCTCACCTCACCCCGAAGGCTCCATCGCAAAGCATAGGAGCGCCGGGGCGAGCCGTCAATCACCGCAAAGCGCCGGACCGAGCCAAGTTCCCAGCGGAGCCATACTACCGATGCTGGTCGGCGTCGTCGCGGCCGGCGGGCAGCCACGGCGCCCGCAGCAGCGCGCCGCGCCGCGCCCGGCGGTCGATGGCCGAGCCGCGCCCGAGCAGCCACGGGTTCTGGCGGGCCATCGCCTCCCCCTGCCGCTCGGTGGCGACGTATTCCAGCGCGGCGAGCATGGTCTCCAGCGGCGGGTCGCCGCGAAAGAGCGCGGCCGGTTTCGCGCGGATGCGGGCGACCAGATCCCAGTGCGGCGCCGCGCGGCGCCGCAGCCTCCGGCGGCCGAACAGCAGGGTCGCGACGGGCGCGGCAACCGTGCCAAGAAGCGGCACCACGCTCAGCAGCAACCACTCGTCGTTCGCGGCGATCAGGACGGAAAAGGCGAGGCAGGCGACGGCCGCCACGAATACTGCCGCCGCGTACTGAAACGCCCGCTGGCGATCGGACACGGGCGGGTACACCAGCCACGACCAGCGCGGCGGCGACAGCAGCACGTCCTGCTCCTCCCGTAGCGTTTCGAGGATTGCGGGGCGGGCGCGATCCGGCGCGATGGCGGCGGCTTCCCGCCAGACTCGGAATGCGTCCAGCCACTCGTCGCGGGAGGCCAGCGCCTGCGCGTGCGCCACCAGCATGTCGGCAACGATCGGCGCGTTTTTGCCGCCGCCCCGCGCCAACACCGATCGCGCAGCGTCCAACGCGTCCCGCAACTCGTTGCGTGCGAGCAGCAATCGGGTCTTCAGCAGCAGCGCTTCGGGCAGGTCGGGCTGGAGCGCCAACGCCCGGTCGAGGTGCCGCCAGGCGTCGCGTTCCGCGCCGCGCCGGCCAGCGGTCGCGAGGTCGGCCAGCAAGGAGGCGCGTTCGGCGAGCAGCAACGGGTTGTTCGGCTCCGCGTCGATTGCGAGGGCCAATTCGCGGTCGGCTTGGTCGATCTTGCCGAGGTTGGCCAGCGCGATCGCATGCGCGCGGCGGGCCAAAGCGTCGCCGGGATCGTCTGTCAACCGGCGCCGGAACTCCGCGGCCTGTTCCCGGACGAGGGTTTCGTCGAGTTTCGCGCCGTCCTCGTGCAGCGCATGAACGGTGATGAGCGCGCGCGCGCCGCAGGCCGGGCACCGTGCCGCGCCGAGGGTTGCCTCGGCGTCGCAGACGGGGCAGCGGTTCGGCGGTTCGGTCATGGCGCTTCCGGTCTGCGCGGCGACCGTGAGAATCGGCGTACGCTCGAAGAGGGTTGGCTTCGGGCTCGGGAATCCGCGGCCCTGCCCGGCATCCCGAGCCCATCCCGGCATCCGAGCGCCCTCCCGTCATCCCGATCCTGTCGAGGGATCTCGTTCTTGTTCGCAATGAGAGAAGGACGATATCCCTCGACAGGTTCGGGATGACGGGAGGGGTAGCCGGGATGACGGACGGGACGCTCAGAGCGACGGGCGGGACGCTCGGGACAACGGGCGCGAACCCTGCTCTGTCTACACCTTGCCGTTCGGCCAGCGCAGGTTCGGGATGACCTTCGTGCCGTAGGCGTCGATGAACGCCTCCTGGGTGCGGGCCACGTTGTGGATGTAGATCTCGTTGAACCCGATGTCGATGAAGTGCTGCAGGTAGGCCACGTGCTCATCGAGGTCCGGGGTCAGCAGCACGCGGTTCTTGTAGTGCTCCGGGCGGACCAGCTTGGCCATCGCCTCGAAGTCCTCCGGCTCGCGGATGTCCGCCTTCGGGAAGGCCATGCCGCCGTTCGGCCATTCCTTGACCGCGTTGGCGGTCGCCTCTTCCAGCGTGTCGGCGAACGAGATCTTGACCTGGAGCATCTTCGGCATGGTCGCCGGGTCCTTGCCCGCCTCCCGTGCGCCGTTCTCGAAGCGCTCCATCAGCATCTTGAGCTTCTCGTCGGCCGCGCCGACGGTGATGATGCCGTCGGTGAACTTGCCGGTGCGCCCGGCCATGATCGGGCCGGAGGTGGCGACGTAGATGGGCGGCGGCGCCGGCGGCAGCGTGTAGATGCGGGCGCTTTCCACGTTGAAGTGGGCGCCCCGGTGCTTGATCTTCTTGCCGGTGAACAGCTTCTGGATGATCTCGATCGACTCCATCAGCCGCTCGAGGCGGACGGGCGCTTCCGGCCAGTATTCGCCGGTGATGTGCTCGTTCAGCGCCTCGCCGGCCCCGAGTCCGAGGTAGAAGCGGCCGGGGTACATCGCTTCCAGCGTGGCCGCCGCCTGCGCCAGCACCGCCGGATGGTAGCGGTAGCCGGGCGGCGTGACGCCGGTGCCGAAGCGCAGGGAGGTCGTCGCCCCGAGCGCGCCCATCCACGACCAGACGAAGGCGGAATGCCCCTGCGAGGGCACCCACGGATGGAAGTGGTCCGAGGCCATGACGGACGAAAACCCGTTGGCTTCGGCCCGCTGGCTGTAGGCGAGCAGATCCGTCGGGTGGAACTGCTCGAACGATGCCGCGTATCCGACGACGCCCATGTTGGGGTACCTCCCTCTCCTGAGACGACAGACGATAGACGTGAGACGTGAGACGTCAGGCGGTTGGCTTCGGCCGCGCTCCGGCACGCCGACTCTTGGCGCAGGTGCGGGGCCATCGCTTCCGGCTCACCGGAACATGTCCCGGGCCGGATCGAGGACGAGGTTACGGCCGGTACCGTGCGCGGCCGGGATCGACGGTTCGTAGCCGCGCACCAGCACGACCGGACGGGCGGCGAGTTTGTGCATCACCAATTCGGACGCGGCAGCGATCTCGTCGGCCACCGCCAGCACGGTGATGTGCAATTCGTAGCCCGCCGCGTCGTGGTGGCCGCGGTAGTCGAGGAGCGGCGCGAGACCGGCTACCCCGATCGCGAAGTTCACGATGCCGGCCCGCCATGGGCGGCCCCACGAGTCGGTGATGACGACGCCGGGCGCGTCCCCGTCCGCAAGTCCGAAGCGGGCCATCAGCGCCGAACGCAACGCCGCCGCCGATCCGTCGGGATCGACCGGCAGCAGGCAGACGGTGTCGGCGTCCACGTTCGAGGCATCCACCCCGGCGTTCGCGCAGACGAACCCGTGCGGGGTTTCGCAGATCAGCACCCCCCTGTCCATGCGGACGATGCGTTTGCTTTCGCGCAGCACGACCTCGACCTGCCGCGCGTCCTTGCCGAACCGGGCGGCGAACTGCGCCGCGAACGCGGACGGCTCGACGGTCCGCAGATCGACGAGGCGGCCTTCGGCCTTGGAGACGACCTTGTGGGTGACGACCAGAACGTCGCCGGGCAGGAGCGATTGCCCGGAGCGCTCGATCGCGTTCCCGACCAGCGCCGCGACGTCGTCTCCCGGCCGCACCTCGGGAATGCCGTCGAGCCCGATCAGGCGCACCTCGGCGGTCATCGGATTCCCCCGCACCCGGTCGGCCAATACGTCGCGCCCATTCGTCGCAGGGGAGGGACCTGTGCCCTCCCTCGTCGGCGCTCGTGGTCGAAGGGGGGCACAGGTCCCTCCCCTGCGACGCGGGTTGGCAGGCACGATTTCACACTCACCATGCCGCCTCCGCGAACGCGCCGCCCACCGCGCAGCCGGCGAGCGTGGGCGCGCCGGCGGAGAGCAATCCCCAGCCGTCGGCCACGTCGGGCGCGATGTCGAGGAAGGCCCACCAGTCCTCCGGCGTGTCGAGGTCGAACGCCACGCCGGGCACCGAGGCCAGCGAGGTATCGAGCCCGCGCATGGCGGCCTCGGCGCAATGGGACGCCGCGCTGCCCTCGCCGAAACGGGGCACGAACGCGCCCGCGCCCCGATCGAGGCGCAACAGCAGCGCGTTCGTGCCGGTTCCGTGCCGGTCGCAGGAGATGACGACCGGCGAAGGATCGTGCGCCAGCCGGCGCAGGTCGACCGCGTGCAGCAACGGCAAATCGGCGAAGAGCACCAGCAGCGCGGACGTGCCCGTCCCGGCGGCGTGTTCGCGGCCAAGCGCGATGGCCGCGTTCAGGCCGGGCGCGGCGGGCGACTGCGCCAGCACCGACGCGCCTGCCTCACGGGCGAACGCGCGCGCCGCCGGGTCCGGGCTGACCACCAGCGTCTCGCCGGAGATGCCCGAGGCCGCGACCGTGGCGAGCGTGTGGGCCAGCATCCGGCGGACCACGATCTCACGCTCCTCCGGGGTCAGTACGCCGGCAAGGCGCGTCTTGCCGCCGGCGAGGGACCGCACCGGCACGACGACGGAAAGAGCCGGGCTCATCGGCCTATCCCGGCCGGATCGCGCTGCAACTCGCCAGCGAATTCGAGCACCCGAGCCGCGAGCCGAGCCCGGTCCTCGGGTCCGCCCATCACGCTCGGCGTCACCAGCGCGCGCATGCCCAGCGCCTCGACGCGCGGCGCGAAACCGGCGTCCGACTCGTCGAGCACGAACCCGTCGAGGAGCCCGGCGTACATGTTCGCGACGCCGACCGGCGACACCTCGTGGCCCATCGAGGCGAGCATCTTCGCCGCCGGTCCCTTGATCGCCATGCCGCCGACGATCGGACTGACCGCGATCTTTGGGGCGCTCGACGCCTCGATTGCCCCACGCAGGTCGGGCACAGACAGGATCGGGCCCACGCTCACGAACGGGTTGGACGGGCAGACCACGATTGCGTCGGCCGATTGCAGCGCCTCCACGACGCCGGGCGCGGGCGACGCCGCTTCGATGCCGGCGAAGCGCAGCCCGGCCACGTCGTCCTGCTGCCGCCGGGCAACGAAATAGTCCTGAAAATCCAGTTCCCCGGCGGCGGTCCGCACCATCGTCGCGATTGGGTCGTCGGTCATCGGCAGGATGCGCGAGCGAACGCCGAGCGCCGCGGCGAGGTCTGCGGTGATCGTGCTCAGGGGCCTGCCGGCGCGCAGCGCCTCGGTGCGGAGGATGTGGGTGGCGAAATCGCCGTCGCCCAGACGGAACCACGGGTCGCGGCCGTAGCGCGCAATCGCCTCCAGCGTCCGGGTCGAGTCGTTCTCGATGCCCCAGCCGTTGACCGGATCGGCGATCCCGGCGAGGGTGTACATGACCGTGTCGAGGTCGGGGCAGATCCGCAGGCCGTAGAGGTCGAAGTCGTCGCCGGTGTTGACGACGACCGCGAGGTTGTCGGCCCCGGCGGCGATCGCCAGCCCCTGCGCCAGCTTCGCCCCGCCGACGCCGCCCGCCAGCGCAACGATCATGCGCCGCCCTCGAAACCGTGGGCGTCGATGCCGGCGATCTTCAGCCGCAGCGTCACCCGCTCTTGCTGGCCGAACGATTTCATCTGCTCGTCGGCGCTCTCGACGCCGTCGTAGCGCACCGCCAGTTGGCGGATGACCTCCTGGCCGCGCTCCGGATCGTCGTCGATGCTGAGCGACCCGGTGAGCGTCAGGTAGCGTTGTTCGTCCTCGACGCAGACGGACACCCGCGGGTCGCGCAGGAGGTTGCGATCCTTGCGGCGTCCGCGCTTGGTGTTCATCACGATCTCGTCGCCGTCCAGCGCGTACCACATCACGGTTTGCTGCGGCGCGCCGTCCGGGTTGACCGTCGCCAGCACCGCGAACCGGCGCTCTTCGAGGAAGCGCCGCATGTCGTCCGTCAAACCCTCGGCCATCAGTTCCCCCGTTGCCGCGCGGTTCGGGTGCGCCTGCCGCCGCATCTATACTCGTTAAGCCGCGATCGCGCCGTACACCCGTCCGGAGCAAGCAATCATATGCCCAACGTCGCCCTTCCTGCCGCCGTCGCTCCGCTGGCTTTGGCGGTGGACATCGGCACGTCGTCGGTGCGGGCGCTGGCGGTGGACGGCCTCGGGCGCACCGTCAACGAGGTCGAGGCGCAAATCCCCTACGAGGTCAACGCGACGACCGACGGCGGCGTGACATTCCCGGCACCGGACCTGTTCGACCTGCTGGCCGCCTGCCTCGACCTGGTGATGGCCAACCTTGGGCCGCGCGCGGGCGACTTCGTAGCGGTGGGCGTGACGTCGTTCTGGCACAGCCTGCTCGGGGTGGACGACCGCGGCGAGCCGGTGATGCCGATCCTCTACTGGGCCGACACCCGGTCCGCGCACGACGCCGCCCGCCTCCGGCGGGAGATGCCGGAAGAGGCGGTCATCGCCCGCACCGGCTGCCGCTTCCACTCATCCTACTGGCCGGCAAAACTGCGCTGGCTCGCGCACGCCGAACCGGCGACGTTCGCCGCGGCGGCCGGCTTCGTCGGCCCCGGCGAGTATCTGCTTCGTCGGCTCTGCGGCCAGGAGGGCCGAGTCGCCTCGGTGTCGATGGCCTCGGGCACCGGATTGCTCGACGTGCACCGGCTGGTGTGGGACGAGGAGGTCGCTGCGCTGGCGCGGGTCGATCCGGCGGCGCTGCCGCCGCTGGACCTCGCGCCGTCCGGGTTTCGGCTTTCGGAGGCGTGCGCGGAGCGCTGGCCGCAATTGCGCGACGTGCCGTGGTTCCCGGCGCTGGGAGACGGCGCGTGCGCCAACGTGGGCAGCGGCGCGATCGGTCCGGGGCGGATCGCGCTGACGATGGGCACCTCCGGCGCGATGCGGCTGGCCCTGCCGGCCCCGCCGGAGGCGACGTGGTCGTTCAACCCGCGCTTGTGGGCCTACCGGCTGGACCGCGAGCGGGCCATCCTCGGCGGCGCGCTGTCCAACGGCGGCAACCTGCTCAACTGGATGCGCTCCCTGCTCGACACGCCGGTGGACGGGCCGCTGATGGACGCGGCCGCGGCGCTCGAACCGGACGCCCACGGGCTGACGGTGCTGCCGTTCGTCGCCGGGGAACGTTCCCCGGCGTGGCACGATACGGCGCACGGCGTCGTCGCCGGCCTGACCCTCTCGACGCGGCCGGAGCACCTGCTGCGGGCAGGCATGGAGGCGGTCGCCTACCGGTTCGCCACGCTCTACCGGAATCTACTGCCGCTGGCCGCGCCGGAGCATACGGTGGTCGCCAACGGCGGCGCGATCCTGCAATCCCCCGCGTGGCAGCAGATCATCGCGGACGCCCTCGGGCATCCGCTGCTCGCGCTGCCGCCGGACGACGAGGCGTCGGCGCGCGGGGCGGCGCTGATGGCGTTCGCGTCGGCCGGGGTGATCCCGTCGCCGGACGCGGTGCCCGATCCCGCCGCCGGGGCGCGGGAAATCGTGCCGAACGCGCGCTGCCACGAACGCTACGTCGAAGCGGCCGAGCGCCAGCGGGTGCTAGAGGAGCGGCTGTTCGACCGCGAGGCGTCGTGGGAGGACGCGGCCGGCGCTTGATGCTCATCGCGGGCGTCATGCCGTCATCGCGGGCGTCATGCCGTCATCGCGGGCGCCGTGCCGTCATCGCGGGCGCCGTGCCGTCATCGCGGGCGCCGTGCCGTCATCGCGGGCGCCACCGAACCGTCATCCCGAGCGTGTCGAGGGATCTCGTCGTCGCCTCACTCGGAGGAAAGAACGAGATCCCTCGACAAGCTCGGGAT
>JAFAEX010000053.1 GCA_023423795.1 Chloroflexota bacterium
ATCCCGAGCGTGTCGAGGGATCTCGTGCCCGAGTCGAGAAGTCGAGGAGTCGAGAAGTCGAGCAGCGCGACGAGATCCCTCGACACGCTCGGGATGACGGGGTTTACCGTTGGAGCACACCGGAGGAGCCAATGGCGAAGCGGACGAAGGACACCGAACCGATCGACATCCCGGGGCTCGACATCCCCAAGGCGAAGCGATACAGCCGGACGAATCTGGTCGTCCTGCTCGTCTCGACCGTCTGGGGATTTGCCCAGTTGCTCTGGTTCGCCCGGAACCGGCGGTCGGCGCGGCTGAAGGCGGGCATCGCCGCCCGCGTCCCGGACGACCGACTCACCGCGCCCGCGTACTTCGCGGCGGTCAGCGCCGGGTCGTGGCTGGCGAGCCTGCCGGTCGGCCTGCTCGGCGGCTGGCTGGTGGAGCGGCGCTTCGGGCTGAGCAAGCAGCCGCTGAAGGGCTGGTTCGCCGACGAGGTCAAGGGCCTCGGCGTGTCGCTCGTGCTGCAACCGGCGCTGATGACCGGCGCGTGGGCGATCATCCGGTGGCGGCCGAAGGACTGGTGGCTGGTGCTGTCCGGGCTGGCGGTGCCCTTGTCCGTCCTGTTCGGCTACCTCGCGCCGGTCCTGCTGATGCCGCTGTTCAACAAGTTCAGTCCGTTGCGGGACCGCGAGATGGCCGACCGGGTGCGCGCCCTGTCCGGCCGCGCCGGCGTGCCCATCGCCGACGTCTACGAGATCGACATGAGCCGGCAGAGCGAGAAGCCCAACGCCTTCTTCGCCGGGCTCGGCGGCTCGAAGCGGATCGCGCTCGGCGATACCCTGCTGGAGCGGTTCACGCCGGACGAAATCGAGGGCGTCGTGGCCCACGAACTCGGGCACCAGGCCAACGGCGATATCTGGCGCTTCGTCGGGTTCGCGAGCGCCGCCGGGTTCGGGATGGCGTGGGCGCTGTCGAAAATCGCGCCCGGCCTGGTCGCCCGAACGTCCGGCGAGACCGGGGTACGCGAACTGGCCGACGAGGCGAGCTACCCGCTGGTGGCGTTGGCCGCCGGCGGGCTCGGATTCCTGCTCGGGCCGGCGCAATCGGCGTTCAGCCGCGCGATCGAGCGCCGGACCGACGCCTACGCGCTGGAGTTGACCGGCGACGGCGAGACCTACGTGTCCGCCATGTCCCGCCTCGCCGCGCAGGCCCTCGCCGATCCCGATCCTCCGGCGCCGGTTGTGTTTTTCCTCTACTCGCACCCACCCATCGCCGATCGCATCCGGGCGGCGCGGGCGTTCGCGGCGGACCGCCGGGCGGCCGCGGACGGGGACGACGCCGGCCGGTAACGACGCTCCCCGATTGGGCATCTTGCGCTAAACTCCCTGCCCCGCACGCGGTCCCGCAGCCGCGCCGCCGGACGGGCCGGAGACACGGGGAATTCCGGTCCTCGGCGTTGCGCGCTGCCTTCTTGGGGGACAGGACGGACGCGCGTGCGGCGGCGAGGGGCGGACACGACGGCGTGGGGGGACGGCGCATGGTGGGCGGCGAAGCATACGTGTGGCGCGGCGGCAGGGCGGAGGTCACCCTTACGCAGGTGAACGACACGTGGACGGTGATCTACACCTCGGCCGGCCGCCTGCGCGGTCCGCGCCAGGAGCTCTACCGCGGCGACCACCGTGATGCCACCCACGCGGCGTGGGACGTGATGGCCCGCGTGGTCCTCGCCTCCCGCGACGAGGACGAGGGCCTCCGCGCCGGCCAGTCCGCCGCGCAATGGATCAAGGCCCAGCGGCGTCGCAAAAAATAGAAACCCGCCGGATCGGGGTTTCAACGAGTTTGACCAATAGTGCTCGTCGATTGTCCGCAATACAATGGGGCGGGAGTTTCGGCTTGAGGTTCGCGGTTCGCGCCCCTTCTATGTTGGCAGTATCGGCGCTGGGACGATCCTCCCATTGATTGCCGATTGCCGCGTTCCCTGCTTCGTGCCGGAGAACCGTTCGTGCCCGAATTGCCCGAAGTCGAAACGATGCGCCGGATCGTGGAGCGGGAACTCACCGGCCGCCGCCTCGAACGGTACGACCTGACGCTGCCCAAACTCCTGCGCGATTCGCCGCTGCCCACGCTCGACCCGCTGGTCGGGCAGGAGGTCGCCGGTGCTCGCCGCCGCGCGAAGGTGCTCGTCACCGATTGGACCGGCGGCCTGAGCACGATGAGCCACTTCATGCTGGCCGGCCAACTGGCGGTCGAGCGCCCGGGCGGGACGCGCGCCGTCGCCGGCCACCCGGTTCCGGACCCGGCCGGCGTGTTCCCGCACAAGGCAACGCACCTCGTCATGGGCTTCGACGACGGCACGACGCTTTGGCACAGCGACATCCGCCAGTTTGGCTGGCTGCGCCTGCTGCCGACGGAGGATGTCGAGGACGCCATCGCCGCCTTCGGCTTCGGGCCGGAGGGCGTCGGCGCGGACCGGATCGGGCTGGACGACCTGGCGGCGCGACTCGCCCGCCGCCGCATCCCGGTGAAGCAGGCGCTGCTGGACCAGGCGATCGTGGCCGGGCTCGGCAACATCTACGTCGATGAGGCGTTGCACCGCGCGGGTATCCACCCGGCGCGCCCGGCGAACACGCTCACTCCGTCCGAACTCACGGCCCTGCACGAGACGATCTCGTGGGCACTGGAGCGGGGCATCGAGCAGGGCGGCGCGAAGATTGTTCATCAGAATGCGTACCCGCGCGACGGCTTCCCCGCCATCCACGGCCGCGAAGGCGAACCGTGCATGGGCTGCGGCGGCGCGATCGTCAAGACGCGCGTCGGCGGCAGGGGCACGTACATCTGCCCGGTCTGCCAGCCCGAGATGGCCCGATAGCCGCCGCTTTCGCGGGTTCGGCGGCGCCACGTGATCGCCGGGAAGGCAATGGCTGCCACTGCCCTCGTTTCGTTCGTAGGGGAGGGACAGGTTCTCGGGAGCAGCCGAGCGTGACTGCACACCAGCCGGTCGTCGGCACCGGGACGCGCCCGGACTCGGCATTCTGGCGATCAGCTCAAGGCCGTGGCAGCGACCGCCGACAGCACCGGCCCCGCGTCGCCCCGTACCAGCAGGTCGGCGATCGCGTCGAGCGGCGTCGTTTCCCGGTTCACCATCGCCAGCGCCGCCCCGGATTGTTTCGCCAGCACGGGGAGTCGCGCCGCCGGCTGCACCACCAGGGACGATCCGACCACCAGCATCAGGTCGCAGCCGCGGGCGAGGTCGATCGCCCGTTGCAGCGGTTCGGCCGGCATCGACTCGCCGAACAGCACCGTCGCCGACCGCAGGTCGCCGCCACAGCGCGAACAGCGCGGCAGCGGCTCCTCGGCGAGCCGCCGCTGGATCTCGCCTGACGGCCAGAGCGTCCCGCAGGAGAGGCAACGCACCTGGTGCGTCGTACCGTGCAGTTCGATCACCCGAGCGGGGTCGTTGCCGGCCTTCTGGTGCAGCCCGTCGATGTTCTGGGTGACGATCCCGACGAGCCGGCCGTCGCGTTCGAGCGCCGCCAGCGCGCGGTGGCCGGCGTTCGGTTCGAGGGCGGCCATCACCGGATAGTGATCCCGGCGCTGCCGCCAGTACTCGCGGCGGACCTCCTCCTTTTCGAGGAAATCGCCGATCGTCGGCGGGCGTCCGCTGGCCCAGACGCCGCCGGGGCCTCGATAGTCGGGGATGCCCGATTCGGTGCTGATCCCGGCGCCGGTGAAGGCCACGATCCGCTGCGAATCGCGCACGATCCGGCCGAGCGCGGCGACGGCCTCGGGGTCGGCGGGGCGGGCGAGCGGATACTGCGCCGACGGCCCGGCCTGTTCGCTTGTTGGCAATGGAGTCTCCGGAGGACGGCGGCCCTCGTCGGCCGCCCGTGGCCGCACATGATGCCATCCGCCCGGCGACGGCGGCCACGGGAAGCACCGCGGCATTGTGTACGTACGGGACCGATGGTACCCTCGTCCCAAAGCATTGCGCGCCGATCGTTCCCGCGCCCGGCGCCGCGTTCCCGGTCGTCCCGCCGGCCGTTTTTCCCGCCCGCTCCGGCGCGGCATGGCCTGGGGGTCTCCATGGACGCACTGATGCCCGCCCTCTGGTGGCTCGACCAGCAATGGCGATCGTTCGTCGCGGTCGTCGCTGCGCTCGACCGGCGCGCCCAGCCAGCAGCCGCGCCTTTTCGCATGACGCGGACGGTCGATGCGGACGCCACGTTCCGGCCGCCGGTCCACGGCGAGCCGAAGACCGCCGTCCGCCAACCTGACGATGCCGGGCTTGTCACCGCCGTGCAACGGGAGGCGACTGTTTCATCCGGGCCGTCCCCGGTTCCGGCGAACCCGAAGCCGGCGACCGGACGCAAGCCAGACTGGTTGCTGGAAACCCACCCGGAGCCGCCGGGTGCGGTGGCGCTGGCCGCCCACCTCGACGCCCGCCGGGCGCAGGCCGCCGGGTTGCGCGCGCTCCTGTTCGCCCGCCAGCGGCGCTACGCCGAAGCGGAGGAGGCGTTCGCGCAGGCGGCGACCCTCGACCCGGCGCTCGACCTCACCGCCCTCGACGGATTCTGGGACCTCGGACGCGGTGCCCACGAAGCCGCCGTCCGCGCCTACGAGGCCGCGGGCCGCGCACGGGATGCCATGCTGCTGCGGGCCACGCTCGACGGCCGCTACCGCCCGCGGCTGGTCCGCACCGCCTGACGCAGCGGCCGGTCAGTCGTTGCCGGCGCGCACGGCGGCGACCTGCGCCTGGAACGTGGCGGCTAGGGCATCAAAGGCGTCGGCGTTGACCGAATAGAACTTCAGGCCGCGGCGGGGCGAGACGGAGAGCAATCCGGCCCGCTCCAGTTGCGACAGGTGCCGCGACACCGCCGATTGCGCAATACCGAGGTGGCCGACGATCTCCTGCGCGTAGCGTTCGCCGCCAGTGAGGTAGGCGAGGATGCGCAGCCGGTTCGGGTCTGCCAGCGCACGCGCTGCTTCCAGCAGGGCGGCTTCACCGAGGGTTGAACTCGACTCTTCCGACTGCTCCTCTCCCGCCCCGGCGCCGGCGCGCACGATGAACTCCGGCGCGCCGAAATCGACGCTGAGGTCGGGCGGCGTCAGGATGTAGCTGAGGTCGTTGCCGAGGTAGTCGGACGGCACGAACGCGATCCGCTCCACCTTGTCCAGCGCGCGCAGGAGTTGCGGCAAGGGTCGGTGCCCGGTGAGGATCGTGAAGGCGTCCGCGAACCGGCGGCCTGCGATCAACGTCTGCCCGATCCGGGCTGCTTCGCGCAGCGTCGGCAGCGTTTCGGTGTATTCGCGGTCGTACCCCGATTCCCAAAGCCCCACGAACATGTCGATGGTCCGGCGCTTGAGGGCCACGGCGTCGGTGACCAGCGCCAGCACGTCGTCCATCGAAGCGGTCGTGAGGGCCGGTTCGAGGGCGACCCGCCACGACTCCGGGTCGGCGCGGTCGATCGCCGGCAGCGAAATGCCGAGGTCGGCGTGCACCCGCGCCAGGGCCCGCTCCACCATCTCCTGGTAGGTTGCCCGCGGCTGCGTCAGCAGGAAGGCGAGGAACGTCTCGAACGACGCATCGCGGCGGTCCTCGTCGAGCGGACGGAACCGGAGGACGGGTTCTTCCGGGTAGTAGAGCCGCTCGCCCGAGAACCCGTGCAGCAGGTCGAGGTTGTCAAGGTAGGGGTCCGGCAGCGCTTCCCGCGTTTCCACCAGCCACGGGTCGAAGTGACTCTCCGGCACCGCCCGGTGCAGCAGCGAGAGCACGCATACGAGGTCCAGCGGCAACGACACGAGGGTTGCCTGCCGGGGCGATTGGCCGCCGGAACCGTTGCCGCCCATCGGGCCGATAACCTTCCCCACGACACCGTGCGAGCGCGATATGCCGATAACGTTATCCAGCGATGATACGGCACCCGGGGCGCCCCGGCCCGGCGGTACCGGTCCGCGGCCGGCCAAACCGGACCGCGCTCCCATTTGCGCGCCCGGTCGGGAATCCGATAATGCCCCGACCGGCGGTCCCCGCCGGCGGAGGCGACGAGCGCGGCGGCCGGGCCGCCCGAGGGTGCATGGGCATGAGCGAGGCCAACGAGCGCTGGTACCAGGACGCCGTCTTCTACGAAGCGCCGGTCAAGTCGTTCTTCGACTCCGACGGCAACGGCATCGGCGACTTCCGCGGCATGGCCGAAAAACTCGACTACATCCGCGATCTCGGCGTTGACTGCATCTGGCTGCTGCCGATGTACCCCTCACCGCTGCGCGACGACGGCTACGACATCGCGGATTTCCTGAGCATCCACCAGGACTACGGCACCCTCGACGACATGAAGCACCTCCTCGAGGAGGCCCACGCCCGCGGCCTGAAGGTGATCGCCGACCTGGTGGTCAACCACACCTCCGATCAGCACCGCTGGTTTCAGGAAGGGCGGCGCGACCCGGAATCGCCGTACCGGGATTACTACGTCTGGAGCGACGACAACACCCGCTACCCCGAAGTCCGCATCATCTTCACCGACACCGAGGTCTCGAACTGGACCTTCGACCCGGTCGCCGGGCAGTACTTCTGGCACCGCTTCTTCTCGCACCAGCCGGACCTCAACTACGACAACCCCGCCGTCCACCAGGAAATGCTCGACATCGTCCGCTTCTGGCTGTCGCTCGGGCTGGACGGTTTCCGCTGCGACGCCGTGCCCTACCTCTACGAGCGGGATGGCACCAACGGCGAGAACCTGCCGGAAACGCACGACTTCCTCAAGAAACTGCGCCGGATGGTTGACGAGGAGTTCCCCGGCAAGATCCTGCTGGCCGAAGCCAATCAGTGGCCGTCCGACGTCGTCGCCTACTTCGGCACCGAGGAGGAGCCGGAGTTCCACATGGCGTTCCACTTCCCGCTGATGCCGCGCATGTTCATGGCGATGCGGCGGGAGACGCGCACCCCGATCGTCGAGATCATGGGGCAGACGCCGGAGATCCCGGACGGCAGCCAGTGGGCCATCTTCCTGCGCAACCACGACGAACTGACGCTGGAGATGGTCTCCGACGCCGAGCGCGATTACATGTACTACGAGTACGCCAAGGACCCGCGGATGCGGCTCAACCTCGGCATCCGGCGGCGGCTGGCCCCGTTGCTGGAGAACGGCCGTCGCCAGATCGAGATGATGAACTCGCTGCTCCTCTCGATGCCCGGCACGCCCGTGCTCTACTACGGGGACGAGATCGGGATGGGCGACAACATCTTCCTCGGCGACCGCAACGGTGTCCGCACCCCGATGCAGTGGAACGGCGACCGCAACGCCGGGTTCTCCCGCGCCGACGCCGCGCGGCTCTATTCCCCGGTCATCGTCGATCCGGTCTTCGGCTACCAGTCCGTCAACGTCGAGGCGCAGGAGCGCACGCCGACCTCGCTGCTGCGCTGGATGCAGCGGATGATCAAGGTCCGCAAGCAGTACCACGCCTTCGGCCGCGGCAGCCTGCAATTCCTCCACCCCGAAAACCTGAAGGTGCTGCCGTTCATCCGCCGCTACGAGGACGAGATCATCCTCTGCGTGGCGAACCTTTCGCGCTTCGTGCAACCCGTCGAACTGGACCTTTCGGAGTTCGACGGCTATCGCCCGATCGAACTGGTCGGCGAAACGCCGTTCCCGCCGATCGGCGAACTGCCGTACTTCCTCACGCTCGGTCCGCACGGCTTCTACTGGTTCCGGCTGGAACGGGAAGGGTAGGACGCCCGGGCACGGGGCGTGCGCGATTCCCGCCGGCGCCTGCCGAATCGGCGCATCGCCGGGGAGACCATGAACGCACCCACCATCCGGATCGACGAGGATCTCGACGCGGCCGCGCTGCGCGGCATCGTGAGCCGCGACCTCGCGGGACCGCTTGCCGCGCTGCTGCCCGCCCGCCGCTGGTTCGGCGACAAGGACCGCCCCATCGCGGACGTCCGCGCCGCCGGGGCCGTTCTGGACGCATTCGGCCAGGTGTCGTTCGCCTGGGTTGCGCTCGATGTCGGTTTTCGCGACGGCGGGCGGGCGGGGTACGCGCTGCCGCTGGCCGTCGCCGACGCCGGCACGACCGAAGGCCCGCTGCTGGCCCGTTTCGAAACCCCGGACGGCCCGCGCGAACTGCTGGAGGCGACCGACCACCCGGCGTTTCCGGACTGGCTGCTCGATGCCCTCGCCGGCAGGCGCGTACGAGACGGCGCGGGAGGCCGGCTGGAGTTCGCGCCGTTCGCGTCGCTGGCGGGCAGCCTCGACGCTGCCCGTCGCGGCCCGGCGAAGGTCGGCGGTCTCGAACAAAGCAACACCGCCATCCGCTACGGGGACGGGGCGCTCGTGAAGTTGTTCCGGCGGCTGGTGCCGGGCGTCAACCTCGACGAAGCCGTCACGCGCTTCCTGGTCGAGCGCGGCGGGTTCGCTCACGTCCCGCCGCCCTTGGGGGCCGCGTCATGGCTGCCGGAGGACGGCGGGGACGCCGTCCCCGTCGCGTTGGCGCAGGGGTTCGTGCCGAACCACGGCGACGGCTGGGGTTGGGTGCTGGACCGCCTCGCCGCCGGTACGTCCGAGGCCCGGGACGAAGCGACCGCCGCGCTCGGTCTGCTCGGACGCCGCACGGCCGACATGCACCGCGCGCTGGCGTCCGACCCCGAGGATCCGTTCTTCGCGCCGGAACCGTCGTCGGCGGCATCCATCGCCGCCGCGACGGAGGCTTCGCGCGCCGCGCTGGCCGGGACCGTGGCCGCGCTTCGGCAAGCGACGCCGCCCGAGACCGCCGGAGCGCTACGCGACCGGGTCCTGGCCGGGGCCGATGCGCTCGCCGCCGCATTCGGCGGGTTCGCCCGCGAGTCCGGGCTGGCCCGCATTCGCGTCCACGGCGACTACCACCTCGGGCAAGTCTTGCGCACGCCGGACGGCGACTGGACGCTGCTCGATTTCGAGGGCGAACCGGCCCGCCCGCTGGCCGAGCGGCTGGAAAAGACCTCCGCCCTCAAGGACGTGTCCGGCATGCTGCGCTCGCTCGGGTACGCCCGCGGCGCGGCCGCGCTGGCGGGCGGCGATGCCGACGCGCTGGCGGAATGGGAGATCGCGGCCCGCGGCGCGTTTCTCGATGGCTACGCGGCGGGCATGGCGGATTCGCCGGTCCCGCTCGTGCCGGCCGATCCCGCCGCGTTTAACGCGGCGTTGGCGGCGTGGGAACTCGACAAGGCGCTCTACGAGGTGCGCTACGAACTTGCGAACCGTCCCGACTGGCTGCCGATCCCGCTCGCCGCGCTCGCCCGCCTCGCCTGAGGGCGGGAATCGCCGGCCGTTTGCCGTATCATCTTCATTACACGTCCACACGGCGGCCCGGCAGGACACCCTCGTTCCGTACCCGGGCGCCGGCCGCACGTTCCGCGACCCCGTCGGCAAACCGGCGGCGGCGCACCGGGAGGTCCACCGATGACAGCGATCCAGCCGCCGATGGCGGGCGGGGCAGGCGTGCAGATGCCGGGCGCGGCGCCGACCGGACCGGTCGCCCTCGCCGACGTTGCCGTCCTGCTCAACGCGAACGACGCCGTCGCCATCGCCAAGCAGCCGTTGCTGCCGCGCACCGTCCTGCTCACCGACGCGGGCGAAGTCAAGGTCGCCGCGGTCATCCCGCCCGGCCACAAGGTCGCGCTGCGCGCCGTACCCAAAGGCGAGCCGGTCCGCAAGTACGGGCAGATCATCGGCTTCGCCACCCAGGACATCCAGCCGGGGCAGCACGTCCACTCCCACAACCTCGCCGTCGGCGAGGGCGGGCTGGATCTCGACTACGCCTTCTGCACCGAGAACACCCCGGTCGAGATTGTGCCGGAGGCCGAGCGGCGCACCTTCATGGGCTTCCGCCGCAAGGATGGCCGCGTCGGCACCCGCAACTTCGTCGCCGTGCTGGCTTCGGTCAACTGCTCCTCCTCGGCCACCCGGCAGGTCGTGGACTGGTTCAAGCACAACCCCGAGTACATGGCGCAGTTCCCGAACGTGGACGGCGTCATCGGCTTCCCGACCAAGGGCGGCTGCGGGGCGCACTACGGCTCCACCGATCTCGGGCTGCTCCAGCAGACGATGAAGGGCATCGTCGATCACCCGAACGTGGCCGGCTACGTCGTGCTGTCACTCGGCTGCGAGGTCAACCAGCCGGACGACATGATCGAAGCCACCAACATGGGCAACGGCCACAAGCCGCTGGTGCTCACCATCCAGCAGGACGGCGGCTTCCGCAAGACGGTCGAGGACGGCATCGCCGCGGTCAAGGAACTGCTGCCGGCCGCCAACGAGGCGCGCCGCGAGCCGGTTCCCATCTCGGAACTGGTCGTCGCGCTGCAGTGCGGCGGCTCCGACGGCTGGTCGGGCGTCACCGCCAACCCCGGCCTCGGCAAGGCCTGCGACGAGATCGTGCGGCAGGGCGGCACCATCGTGCTCGCCGAGACGACCGAGGTCTACGGCGGCGAGCACCTGCTGACCCGGCGCGCCAAGTCGCCCGAAGTCGCCGAGGCGCTGCTGGAGCGCATCCGGTGGTGGGAGAAGTACGTCGCGCTCTTCGGCGCGTCGATCGACAACAACCCGGCCCCGGGCAACAAGTTGGGCGGCCTGACGACGATCTTCGAGAAGTCGCTGGGCGCAATCGCCAAGGCCGGCAGCACCCCGCTCAACCAGGTGGTCGGCTACGGCGAGCGCATCACCGAGCGCGGCTTCGTCCACATGGACACGCCGGGGTACGACCCGGTCTCCGCCACCGGGCAGGTCGCGGGCGGCTGCAACATGGTCGTTTTCACCACCGGTCGAGGCTCGGCGTTCGGCTTCAAGCCCGCGCCGTCGATCAAGATCGCGACCAACTCGACGCTCTACGCCAACCAAGAACCGGACATGGACATCAACGCCGGCAAGATCCTCGATGGCGTCAGCCTGGACGACGTCGGCGCCGAGATCGTGGACCGCATCATCGCCGTCGCCTCGGGCGAGCAGAGCAAGAGCGAAGCGCAGGGCGTGGGCGAGGAAGAGTTCAACCCCTGGATCATCGGGGCGATGCTCTAGCCGGCGCGTCGCGATGGTTGCCCCGGCGTCCGGTCGCCGCTCCGTTCGGAGGGCGGCCGTGGCGCTGCTGGCCGCCGCGGTGCTGGCCGCCGCGATGCTGGCGGTCGCCGCCGGCTGCACGTCGCCGGGCCGGGAGCCGGTGGTGGAGTGGGTGGCGCCGGACGGGTATGAAGGCTGGCTCGTGATCGCCTGGAACTGCCCGACCGGCGCCCGCCTCGACGACCTGCGCGTGGGGCGGTTCCCCGACCGCTATCGGGTCGCCCTCGGGCATGACGGGACCGCCTGCGTCGCCGATCCGTTTCCGGCCCGGTTCGTCTGGAACGAGTACCGCCATTCCGACGGCACGGTTGCGCCGGTCGTTGCCGGCGGCCAGCGCGGGGCGCCGGAATCGTGGGTGGTGACGCCGGACGGCGCGACGCCGACGGCGACCGGCCCGGACTATTCGTTCTCCTACGCCTCGATCGGCATCGCCGATGACTACGTGCTCGGCGATGCCTGCGAGTTCGAACGGTTCCTCGCCGACCGCTTCGGGCAGCCCGCGCCAAGCGGGCCATGTCCGCCGATGTACCACACGTCACCGCCACGCAGCGCGCCGACGCCCACGCCAAAGACGATTGGGGACGAACGGACCGACCGATGACGACTTCGGATTCCACCCTGAACGATGCCGCCGTTGCGCTGCTGGCGAAGTTCCGCCTTCGGGCCGAACCGCTCGGCGTCGTGGTCGGCCACGCCGCGGACGCAAACGCAGCCGCCGCGTTCATCGCCGACCTCGCGGCGTCATGGGAGGCAGGGGAGGCAGTTCTCGCCCCGGCCGCGCTTCGCGCCGTGCCGTGGCTCCCTTCGGCCCTCGACGGCGCCGGCCTCCGGTGGCGCGAAGCCGAAAGCCCGGACACGACCCGCGACGCCCCGCTCGGAATCGGCGTGGGCGAACGCGCCCTGGCCGAGACCGGCTCGGTCCTCATGGTCGAGGCCACGCTCGAAGACCGGACGGTCGGCATGCTGTCGGCCGGCTGCGTGATGCTGGTTCCGGTGGCGGGACTCGTGCCCGGTTTGGACGACGCCGCGCCCGCCCTGCGCCGCGCCGCCCTGCGGGGCCATTACGCCACGCTGGTGACCGGGCCGAGCCGCACCGCCGACATCGAGCGCGTCCTCACCGTCGGCGTGCAGGGTCCGGCGCGGGTGGCGGTGCTCTTCGTGGATACGCTCGACTGACGCCGTAATTTGACGGACCCGGCCGCGCCGATTCATAATCGTGAAGGTATTCACAGACAAGGGCGACGTTTGCGCTCCGCCGGGAGGGGAAGGGCGATGGCCCAGCGCGGCCGTTCGGAGGGCGGCATCGGCGGGGAGCGGGAGCAGGCCGGGTCGGCCATTCCCGACGTCGTGATCCGCCGCCTGCCGATCTACCAGCGGACGTTGCGGTCGCTGGCTCGGTCCGGCATCGAAACCGTCTCATCGGACGAGTTGTCGGCGCGGGTCGGCTTCTCCGCCGCCCAGATCCGGCGCGATCTCTCGTCGTTCGGCAAGTTCGGCCGGCAGGGCAAGGGGTACGACACCGCCGCCCTCGCCGACGCCATCGCCGGCATCCTCCACGTCGATCATTCGTGGGACGTGGCGCTGGCCGGGTTCGGCAACCTCGGCCGGGCCATCGCCCACTACCGGGGGTTCCAGCCGACGTTCCGCATCGCCGCCATCTTCGACGAGAACCGGCACGGCAGCGTCGATCGCGCCACCGGCCTCACGATCCTGCCGTCCGCGGAGATGGAGGAGGAGATCGCGCGGCTCGGCATCGTCGTCGGCATCGTCGCCACCCCGGCCGTGGTCGCACAGGCGACGGCCGACCGGATGGTCGCCGGCGGCGTGCGGGCGCTGCTGAACTACGCGCCGGTCGTCCTGCGGCTCCCGCGTGGCGTCGCCGTCCGCGACATCGACCCGGTGGCCGCGCTCCAAAGCCTGGCCTACTACCTCGACGACGCCCAATCGGCGAAGGCCGACTGACGGGTTCGGCAACGGCTCATCCTCGGCGGCCGCGCGGCGGCCGTCCGACGTTCCCGATGCGTCAATGACCGCGTCCGTCGTGCCCATCTGGTGCGATGATGGCCGTGGCATCCTGTTCACGTTCGACGCCGGCCAACTCGCGTTCGCCAAGGCCATCCCCAACCAGGCCGCGGTCGCGCTGAAAGTCGCCCGGTTGCGGGACGCGCTGATGGCTCGCGAACGCGGCAAGCGCCCTCCCGGATACGAAATCCGGTCGATTGGTGCGGCGCCCCGTTCGCCGTTCGTCGGGGAGGGACCCGTGCCCTCCCGTGCCCGGAACCGCGTACGGACGAGGGAGGGCACGGGTCCCTCCCCGACGACCGCACGACGTCACGCGCGGACGCAATTGCAGCGAATAGCCGGATTCCGTAAGAGGTTCGGATCACATGCGGTTCGGCAGCAGGTTGACCACCAGCCCCAGGATCGCGGCGTTGAAGCCGAACGACAGCAGGCTGTGGACGAGCACCACCCGCCGCATCTCGCGCGTGGTGACGGACACGTCCGAGACCTGGAACGAAACGCCGACGCCGAAGGCGAAGTAGGCGAAGTCGAGGGCGTCGGGCGGCTCCGGGAAGGCGAGTCCCGGCGTGGCGTCGCCCCGCCCGTAGTACAGCCGGGCGTAGTGGAACGTGTAGGCCATCTGGAGCACCGCCCAGCCGCCGAAGATGGCGAAGACCACCTGGATGATGCCGAGGACGTTCAGCAGGGCGGCCTCGTTTGGCTGCGGTTCGGCGAGCAGCAGCACCGCGCTCAGCACGCTGACGATGCTGACCACCACCGCGATGGCGAGCAGGCCGACGTTCCCCGGATCGGTCGCGCGGGCGAACGCGCGAGTCCGCTCGGGGCCAGACCGGGTCAATAGCCGCAATCCAGTCGCCAGATCGACTAGCAGTACGGCGTTCCAGAAGGTCAGCAGCCGCTGCGGCATCCCCCACGATTCGGGGACGAGCAGGAATGCCCCCAATCCGACGGCGAGCGCCACGCCCCACAGGCGCAATCCCCAGACGAACGAGCCGTCGCGCAGTCCCGATGGCTCGATCGTTCCCGTTTCGGGCTTAGACGTGTCGTCGGTCCCCATGTCCTCCATCGCCACGAGTGATGCCGGCTCCGGCAGCGACTCTACCACGCAGCCCCGGAGGTTCCTTCGCAAGCGTAGCCCTACAATGCCGCCGGCCGACCGGGTTTACCCGAGGGACGACGATGGACGCTTCCACCAGCGCGGTGCTGCACCGCGACCTCCACCGCGTGTACCCGACCATCGTGCGCGGGGAGGGCGTCTACCTCTTCGACGCCGACGGCAAGCGCTACCTCGACGGCTCCGGCGGCTCGGCGGCCGTCACCGCCATCGGGCACGCCGTGCCGGAGATCGTGGCCGCGATGGCGGAGCAGGCGTCCCGCATCGCCTACGCGCCGACCCACGCTTTCACGACCGACGCGGTCGAGGAGTGCGCGCGGCTGATCGTCGAAGAGTTCGCGCCCGCCGGGTTCTCGCGCGTCTGGTTCGTCTCCGGCGGGTCGGAGGCCACCGACAACGCGGTGAAGATGGCGCTCCAGTACCACCGCGAGCGCGGCGAGGGCACTCGACAGGTCGTCATCGGTCGCTGGATGAGTTACCACGGCGGCACGCTGGCGGCGCTAGCCTACGGCGGCAACGCCGGGCGGCGGCGGCTCTACCAGGGCGCCATGCCGCCGGCGGCGCACATCCCGCCGAGCCATCCGTACCGCTGCTGGGCGAACCCGTCCTGCGCCGCCGCTGGCGACGGCTGCGCCTGCGACCTCAGTTGCGCAGATTCGCTGGACCGCACCATCCGGCAACTCGGGCCGGAAAACGTCGCCGCCTTCATCGCCGAGCCGGTGGTCGGCGCGACGCTGGCAGCCGCTCCGGCCTCGCCCGGCTATTTCCAGCACATCCGCGAGACCTGCGACCGCCACGGCGTGCTGTTCATCGCCGACGAAGTGATGACCGGGTTCGGGCGCACCGGCCGCAATTTCGGGATCGAGCACTGGGGCGTGACGGCCGACCTGATCACCTGCGCCAAGGGCATTGCCGGCGGGTACACGCCGCTGGGCGCGGTGCTGGCCCGCCCGGAGTTCGTTTCGGACGTCATGCGGCGCGGCAAATCGTTCGTGGTGGGACACACCGCGTCCGGCAACCCGTTGTCGTGCGCGGTCGGCCTGGCCGTGCTGCGTTACGTGCGGGACCACGGGCTGGTCCAGAACGCGGCCGAAACCGGCGCCTACTTCCTCCACCGGCTGCGCGAACTGAAGGACCGCCACCCGATGATCGCCGACGTGCGCGGCATGGGCCTGCTTTGCGGGGTCGAACTCGTGCGCGACCGGGCGACGAAGGAGCCATACCCGCCCGCCCTCGGAGTCGCCCGCCGCATCAGCGCGGCGACGCTGGAGCGCGGCCTCGTCTCGTACCCCGGAACCGGCAGCGCCGACGGACAGGGCGGCGACCACCTGCTCTACGCGCCGCCGCTCACCATCACGCCGGCCCAGATCGACGAGTTGGTCGCCATCCTCGACGATAGCCTCACCGCGGTCGCCGCCGACCTCGCAAGCATCGCCAAGTGATTCCGGCGCGTCGGAGAGCGACGCGCCGGGGTCACGACCACCGCGGCAGAGTCTTCCGTCAGGAGCGGCGGGCGAGCGCCACGGTCTTCTCCGGCACGCCGACCTGCGGCAGGGAGACAACATAGGCCGTCTCGACGCCCGCCACCTCCATGATCTCGGCCAGCGCGGGCTCGGGGATCTCGTCGTCCACGTTGAGCACCATGATCGCCTCGCCGCCCCGGCGCGCCCGGCGGCGGCCGACCTGCATCCCGGCGATGTTGACGTCATGGCGGCCCATGATCGTGCCGACCTGCCCGATCACGCCCGGCTGGTCGCGGTGGTGGGTGATCAGCACGTCGCCTTCCAGCGGCGCGTTGAGCCCGAAACCGTCCACCTCCATGATCGCGGCGTCGGTGCGGTCCCAGCGGACCGTGACGTGGTGGAGCGGCAGCCCGTCCACGTCGTCCGCTACCTCGATGTCGAACGACGGCAGGCGGTCCGGGTTCGGGTCGTCCTGCTGAAGCCGAACGACCATGCCGATTTCGTCGGCCACCAGCCGGGCGTTCACCGGCGTCACGCGCTGCCCGGTCCAGCGCACCAGCGCGTCGCTCAGCGCCGCCCCGAGCACGTGGTCGGCTACGTCGCCCTGCACCAGCCCGTGCACGGTGACGCCGAAGACGGGCGGCGCTTCCGGCGCCAGCACGGCGACGAGGTGCCCCGCCGCTCCCGCGACCGTCGTCAGCCGCTGGAGCGCACTCGCGCCGAGCGACGCCGCCGGCAGATTGACCGCGTTCGCCACCGCTTCGCCGCGCAGCGCCGCCAGCGTGCTGCTACTGATGACCTCGCCGACGGCGGCCAGCGCTTCGGCCGAGGAACCGCCGATGTGCGGCGACAGCACGACGTTCGGCAAGTCGAACAGCGGGCTCTCGATGCAGGGTTCGTGGGGGAAGACGTCCACCCCGGCCCCGGCGATGCGGCCCTCGCGCAGCGCCGCCGCGAGCGCGTCCTGATCGACGACCTCGCCGCGCGCCGCGTTGATGACGATCGCGTTCGGCTTGAGCAGGGCGATCGTCTCGGTGTTGAGCATGTGGGCCGTTTCGGCGTTGTTCGGGACGTGGAACGTCACCACGTCGCTGCTGGCCAGCAGGGTCTGGTAGTCAACCGGCGCCGCGCCGAGTTCGGTGAACCGCTGCGGCGAGATGTAGGGATCGTAGGCGAGCACCTTCATCTCGAACGCGCGCAGCCGCTGCGCCACCCGCGAGCCGACCCGACCGAGGCCGACGATGCCGACCGTTCGCCCCTTCAGGTCGATCGGGCGCATCTTCTTGCGCGCCCAGCGGCCGGCGCGGGTCGAGGCGTCGGCCAGCGGGACCTGCCGGGTCACGCCAAGCAGCAGCGCGATGGTGTGCTCGGCGGCGGAGACCGCGTTCGCGCCCGGCGCGTTCAGCACCACCACGCCGGCGCGGGTCGCCGCCGCGAGGTCGATGTTGTCCACCCCGACGCCGGCACGGGCGACCACCCGAAGCTGCGGCCCGGCCGCCAGCACGTCGGCGTCCACGTAGGTTTCGCTGCGAACCACCAGCGCGTCCGCGTTGCGGAGGGATGCCAGCAGCGCGGCGCGGTCGGTGCCATCAACGTCCCGCACCGACGCGTTGGCCTCGAAGACGGCCCGGGCGGACGGGTGGATCGCGTCGGCGACGACGATCCGCGGCAGGTCGCCGGCGTGGCCGTTTGCCGAGCCGTTGACGGCGGGAGCGGCGGTCATCTGCTGTCCTTCGCGCGGGAGCGCCGCAACCATCTTGCGGACGAGGTCGAGCACATCGAACAAGGTGTCGGCCCGAACGACCGAGCCATCGGTCGGCAGGTCGCCCTCTTCCGTCGTCTTGACCAGGAAGCAGGACACCCCGGCCGCCGCGTAGTTGCGGGCGTGGCGCAGGCTGTCCTCGACCGCCCAGCCGATGCCGTGGCGCAGGGCGACGGCCGCCTTGAGGTCGGCGTAGAGGATTTCGCAGCGGGGGAACCCGTGCCGCGCCAGCCACGCTTCGGTCATGGGGGCGGCGTGGTCCGGCCGGGCGGTCACGATGCGCACGTTGTCCGGCCCGAGCAGGTCCAGCATGCCTTGCAGGAAGGCCGGTCCCTCGGGATCGGGGCGGAGTTGGGAGGCCGGGCCGTCCTCGCCGTACACCCAGTCGCGCACCTCGGCGGGCACGTTGAGGCCGGCGGAATCGACGAACGCGCTTTCCGGCATCGCGATGCCGAACCGCTCGGATGCGGCCTGCGCGAGCGGGCGCGGGTGCTCGGTGAGAACTCCGTCGATGTCGATGGCGACCCGTGCCGCGCGGCGATCGTGCATGCCTGGCGTACTCCCGATGCGAGCGACGCCGGAACGGCCGGCGCCGCGGCAACATGGCCTGCCGGGTCAACCCGAACACGCCGGCGTGCTGAGGGAGATCCGCGCAACGCCTGAGGGTAGCATCCGCCGCGCATCGGGGGCAATGCGTTGCCAACCTGTCGCGGCCATCGAGCGCAGGAAAGGGCCGGTGCGGCGGTCGTCAGCCCGCGTCCGGGACCCGCAGCGTGTCGGTCAGGTCGATCAGCCCGGCCGACGCCGGCCCGAACCCGCAGGCGACGTAGAACGGCCCGAGGTCGTCCTCGAAATCGACGTGCAGCCATTCCGCGCCCCGGTTCTGCGCCATCGCCGCGGCCTCCAGCACGAGCGACGTGCCGATGCCCTGGCGCTGCACGTCCCGGTGCACCGTGGTGTCGAGCAGGAACGCGTGCGCGCCGCCGTCCCACGCCACGTTGACGAATCCCACAAGCCGGTCCCCGTCGAGCGCGCACACCCAGCCGAGGCTCCGCCTCAGGATCGGCTCCCAGTCCTGCTCGCCGACCTCGTCCCACGCGGCGACGCGCAGCGCGTTGACCTCGTCGCTCGCGACCGGGTGGTTGCGGATGATGGAGACCGGCATCGTCACTCCCCGCGCCGGGACGGGTCCCGCTAGTTCGAACCCCTGCGCCATCGGGAGGCTCGTACGGGCCGTGCCCTCCGTCATCCCGAGCCTGTCGAGGAATCTCGT
>JAFAEX010000060.1 GCA_023423795.1 Chloroflexota bacterium
GCCGCGCTCCGCGCCAGCGTGCGCCGCGACAGGCGCGACCGGACGAACCATTCCAGCATTTCGCGGTTGCGCCGCGCCGCGTCCGGATCGTGCGTCACCGTCGCCGCCTTTCCGTGCGCCCGCTCCGCCGCGGGCCGGTTCGCGTTCCGGGCGCGGCCATCGCGCCCGCCATGTTGTTGTGCGGCTGGGGCTACCCTCGCAGCGCCGCCAGCCCGTCGCGCAACGCCGCCTGGTACAACCAGAGGTCGCCGGCGTAGGCGACCATCCGGAACCCCTGTTCAAGGCTTTCCCGCGCCATCGCGAGATCGCCGCCCATGATCCCGGGAACCTTGCCGTGCTCCCGGCAGGCGGCCAGCACCTTCTCCACCGCCGCCGTGTACGTCGGGTGGGTGAACTGCCCCGGCACCCCGAGCGAGTTGGACAGGTCGAAGTGCCCGATCCAGAGCACGTCGATGCCCGGCACCGCCGCGATCGCGTCCAGGTTCTCGATCCCGGCCGCCGTCTCGATCTGGGCGATCAGCACGATCTCGTCGTTGGCCGAACGCATCTTCTCGACGATGTCACCGCCGGCGTAGTCGTCGTGCGCCACTGCGAAGGCCGCGCCGCGCCGCCCCTCCGGGGGGTACTTCGCCGACTCGACGATGAGCCGCGCCTGCTCGGCGCTCTCGACCATCGGGACCATCAGCCCCATCGCGCCAAGGTCGAGCGGGCGCGAAAGCAGGTGGTACTCCGTCGCCGGCACCCGCACCATCGGGATCGTGTCGGCGGCCCGCGTGGTCGCCATCAGCATCCTGATGGTCTCGATCGACCAGCCGGTGTGCTCCATGTCGTAGATGACGAAGTCTGCCCCGGCCTCGCCGATGATGCGGCCGATGCCCGGCGTGTTGAACTCGAACACCATCGTTCCCAGCGAAACGCCGCCCCCGGCGACCGCTCGCTTCGGCCCGTTCGCCCTCACGATCGCTGCTCCTGGTAGCGGGCCAGTTTCGCCGCCAGTTTCGGCGACGCCTCGACCGCGCGGTTGACGACCTGCGGCGGGACCTTCCCCGCCGCGACTTCCAGCACCCCGCCCAGCGCCTGCCGCCCGGTGATCGATGCCCACTCGTCGGTCAGGCAGAGGTTGTGCGGGCTGAGGATCACGTTGTCGAGTTGCAGGATCGGGTCGTTCGGATCGACCGGCTCCTGCTCGAAGACGTCCAGCCCCGCCCCGGCGATTCGCTTTTCGCGCAGCGCCTCGGTCAGCGCCGCCTGGTCCACGATCGGGCCGCGCGCCGTCGAGATCAGGTAGGCGGTCGGCTTCATAAGCGCCAGCCGCTCGGCGTTCAACAGGTGGTGCGTCTCCGGCGTCAGCGCGCAGGCGATCGTGACGAAGTCCGCTTGCCGCAGCAGCGTTTCCAGGTCCACCAGTTCGACGCCGTGCTCGGCCGCCAGGTCCGGCGTCGCGTAGGGATCGAACGAGATGACGCGCATCCCGAACGGCCGCGTCAACCCGATGAACTCGCGGGCGATGTTGCCCAGCCCGATGGTGCCCAGCGTCTTGCCCGCCAGCCCGACGCCGCACACCGACGCCTTCTCGGCCCAGCGGCCGGCGCGGATCAGCCGGTCCTGCTCAAGCAGCCGGTGCGACAGCGCCAGCAGGAAGGTCAGGTTGACCATCGCCATCGGCCGCCGCACGCCCTCCGGGGTGATCGTCAGCAGCACCCCGGCCTCGGTGCAGGCGGGCACGTCGATGAGGTCGTAGCCGACGCCGTAGCGGGCGATGACCGCCAGCCGGTCGTTGCCTGCCAGCGTTTCGGGGGTCACCTTCTCGCTGAGCAGCGCGACCGCGTCGTACCCGGCGATGTCGTCCGGGGCCATCGGGCGCGAAACCGGCGGCATCTTCACCCACTCGACGCCGGCCTCGTCCAGCAATTCCAGTCCGATTGGCCCGAACAGGCTCTCCCCGTCCGGCCCGAAAAACGTCGGGGCGAACCCGACGCGAAACGGTTCCGCCACGAACCCTCCCTTCCTCGTTGCTAGCGCACGGAAATGCCGCCGTCCACGAAGAAGTGGGCGCCGGTCGCGAACGACGATTCGTCGGAAGCCAGGAACACCGCGATCCCGTTCATGTCGTCGGGCGTGCCGACCCGGCCGATCGGGTGCAGGCTGGTCAAGTGCGCCCGCGTCTCGGGGTCGTCGTAGAGTTTCTGCGTCAAACCCGTCACGATGGAGCCGGGCACGATGCCGTTGACCCGGATGCCGTACCGCGCCAGGTCGTGCGCCATCGTCCGCGTCATCCCCATCACTCCGGCCTTGGACGCGCTGTAGGCGGTCCAGCCGCCGCCGCTCATCGTCAGCCCGGTGGGAGAACCGCAGTTGATGATGGAGCCGCCGTTGCCGGCCTCGATCATCAGCCGCGCCCCGTGCTTGCAGGTCAGAAAGACGCCGCGCAGGTTCACCGCGTGCGTCCGCTCCCAAACGTCGAGGCTGGTCTCGTGGACGGGAGCATCCTCGCCGATCAATTGCACCGCCGCGTAGTTCGCCAGCACGTCCAGCCGCCCGTGCTCCTGCCGCACGCGATCGAACGCCTGCTCGACGCTCGCCTCGTCGGTTACGTCGCACGGCAGCGGGATCGCCGCCGCGCCGAGGCCGGCGGCCGTCTGCTCGATCGCCTCCCGGTTGCGGTCCAGCAACCAGACGACCGCGCCCTCGCCCACGAACGCGCCGGCTGCTCCCTGCCCGATGCCGGACCCCGCGCCGCTGACGACCGCGACCTTGCCGTCCAGCCGTCCCATCTCAGCCGCCCTCCCCGAACGACGGTTCGGCCTCGGTCAGTTCGATGGTCACGCTGCCCGTTTCGCCCGGCAGGAAACAGGCGAGCCGCCCGCGCCCGCCCCGGTTGATCCGCACCCCTGCATCCGGCGCGAGCCGCGCGACGGCGGCCTCGATGTCCGGCACCGCGTAACACAGGTGGTGCAGCCCCTCGCCGCTGTTCTGGAGGTGGTCGCGCACGCCGCCCGGCCCAATGGGCGTCAGCAGTTGCAGCAGCGATCCGCCGCTGTCGAGGTAGGCGACGCGCACGCCGAGGTGGGGCAGGTCTTCCTCCCCGACCAATTCCATGCCGAACCGCTCGCGGAATTCGCGCTTCGCGGCATCGAGGTCCCGGACGACCACGCCGACGTGGTCGAGGGCGAACCGCTCCCCCATCCGCTGCCCCTCCGCCGAGCACCGCTGCCGGACGGTTGAAAGGTCAAGTGGTCAACCAGTGGGCGGAGCATAGGGAGCGCGTGAACCGCTGTCAACACCATTGCCGGAATCGGATGCGCCCGCGCCGGCCCGGCACGGAACCACCGGCCCCGCCGCGCCGTCCTGTTGAGCGGGCGCGGCGCGGGGTGTAGCCTGCGCCGGGAAACACGCCCCGCCAGCGCCAGCAAGGAGTCCACCGATGCATCCGACCCGGTTCGACGCCCTTGTCCGGCTCCGCGCCCGCGTTGGGAATCGCCCTCTCGGCCGCCGCCGCCTGTTCGGAATGCTCGGGTTCGGCGGCGCTACGGCCATCGGCGTCACACCCGCCAACGCCGTGGCCGCGCAGTCCGAGGACTCGGCCGCCTGCGAGGCTTGCCGCCTGCTCGGCATCACCGGCGGCGGCGTGGTGCGCCTCGCCTCGGGCGACGCCAACCTCGTGGTTTTCGCCTCCCGCTCGCTGACCAACGCCGCCCCGCCCTCCGGCGTCGTCCGCTGGACGGACCCCAACCACAACGGCGGAACGCTGCTGGAAAACGTCGGCGCGGTGCTCTACGCCAACGTCGAAGGCGACGCCACCGCCCGCGAACTGCGGGGATTGATGCGCGTCAACGGCCAGGGCGAAGAACCGTTCGTGCTGCGCCTCAGCGATGGCAACGGCGACGACGGCAGTCGCGACCGCTGCCTGCTCCGCGCCGGCGACGCCGTCTCCGGCTCCACGTCCACCGGCTGGAGTTACGAAGCCGAAGGCGAACTCGTCGGCGGCGACCTCGTCCTCCTCGAAGACGACACGGCGACGGCGTAGCGGCACCGCCCTTCCCGTCATCCCGAGCGTGTCGAGGGGTCTCGTCGTCGCCTCACTCGGAGGAAAGAACGAGATCCCTCGACACGCTCGGGATGACATGGGGTGCGATGGCGGCGGACGATACGAAACGCGGCTGCCTCGCGCCGGATTTCGTTCATCGTTCGCAGGGGAGGGACCCGTGCCCTCCCACGTCGCGAGGGTGCGGACGAGGGAGGGCACGGGTCCCTCCCCTACCTGCATTCGGGCGATTCCGCGTCGCGCAGGACGCTCGGCCCAACCTTACGCAGGCGATCCGTCGTTCCGCGATGGCCCGTCCGCTCCGTACACGCCCCGGTACCGTGCCGGCAGCATCCCCGCGATCCGGCCCATCAGCGTCTCCATCGCCGCCGTCCGGCCCGCCTTGCCCGGAGCGATCTCCGCCGGCAGCACCGGCTTGCCGAACGCCAGCGTCAGCCGGGGCCGCCGGAAGCGCCGCAACTCGGACCACGCCCGCTCGGTCCCCGTGATCGCCACCGGCACGATCGGCGCGTTTCCGCGCACCGCCAGGAAAGCGGTTCCCGGTTGCGCCGGCAGCAGGCCGCCGGTTGTGCTGATTTTCCCCTCCGGGGCGATCGCCACCGCCCGGCCCTGTTCGAGCACGCCCAGCGCCGATTCCAGCGCCGCGCGGTCGCTCGCCCCGCGCGCGATCCAGATGCCGCCCGCCAGCGTCACCGCCACCCGTTCGACCGGCTTGTCGCCGATGACCGAGGCCACCACCGGCGTCACGTCCGGCCGGGGCGCGAGCGCGAACAGCAGCGGCCCGTCGAGGTAGCCGAGGTGGTTGAAGGCGAGGATCACCCCGCCCGTCGCCGGCACGTTGTCGGCGCCCGTCACCGTCGTCCGCGTCAGCACCCGGAACAATCCCCGCGTCGCGCCGCGGACGAGCCCCGCCAGCGCCTCCCGGACCGGGCGCGGTAGCCGGTCGGCGATCGGGCGCGGCGTTTCCGGCGCGGCGACCGTCGGCGCAACGGGGCGATCCGCGCCAACCGCCGATCCGGATCGCGCGCCGTCCACGGCCGAAACCACCTGCGGCGCTTCGAGCCCGGCGGTCATCGGCGACCTCCCGCCGTGGTGAGCGAGCGGCGGCCGGCGGCATCCAGCGCCACCTGCTTGATCCCCTTCAGGTCGAGTTTGCCCACGCCGACCAGCGGCAGCGCCTCCACCTCGACGAACGCATCCTTCGACGGGATGAACAGGTTCGGCAGGCCCGCCGCCGACAGTTTCTCGCGCAGATCGTCCGGCGCGACTTCGATCGGCGTGTGGACGACCACGATCCGCTCGCCGCGCGCCTCGTCCGGGATCGCCGTCACCACCGCCCGCGGCATGCCGATGTCGTCGCAGCCGAGGATGCCCATCAGCGCGTCCTCGATCGCCGCGAACGGGACCATCTCGCCCGCGACCTTGGCGAACCGGCTCAACCGGTCCTTCAGGTGGATGAACCCGTCCGCATCGACCATCGCCAGGTCGCCGGTCACGTACCAGCCGTCGCGGATGACCTTGGCCGTCGCCGCCGGATCGTCGAGGTAGCCGCGCATCAGGTTCGGCCCGGTCAGCAGCAGCATGCCGGTCTCGCCCGGCGGCAGGTCGGCCCCGGTCTCGGGATCGACCACCCGCGTGCGGATGCCCGGCGCTGGCCGCCCGATGGTGCCGGCGCGGTTCCACTCGCCGGACCGGCCCTGCGAGCGCGACATCGGCACGTTGGCGGCCACTAGCGGCGCCATCTCGGTCGCGCCGTACCCCTCGAAAACGTCCACGTCGAACCGCGCCGCGAACTCCTCGCCCAGCGCCGGCGGCAGTTTTTCCGCCCCGACCGGCACCAGTTCGACGCTCGCGAAATCCGCCGGGTCGCAGCGCCGCAGGTAGGTCCGCAGGAACATCGGCGTCGCCGGCAGGATCGTGCCGCCGTGCTCCCGCGTCAGCCGGCCGACGACCTGCGCCTCCAGCGGGTTGGTGTGGTAGACGACCCGGATGTCGCGGGTCGCCATCGCCCACAGCGTCACCGTCGAGCCGAACGAGTGGAAGAACGGCAGCACGCCGATCACCACGTCCTCGGGCGTCCAGTGGACGACGTGATCGACCTGCGCCAGGTTCGCCTCGATGTTGCCGAAGGTGAGCATCACCCCCTTCGGCGTGCCGGTGGTGCCGGAGGTGAAGACCAGTTGCACCAACTCGTCGGCGTCCACCCGGTCCAGCCCGAGCGCCCGCAAGAGCACGCCCTCCGGCAGTTTCGATTCCAGCGCCCCGAGCACCTTGTCAGACTTCGACAGGTTGGCCGCGAGGTCTTCGAGGAAGACCAGTTCGGCGTCGATCTCGACGTCGATCCGCTCCATGAAGCGGCGGCTGGTGAGGACGCGGCGGATGCCGGCCTTCCTGATGCAGTCGTTCAGCATCTCCGCCGAGAGCGTGTAGTTGAGGTTCACCGGCACCCGCCGGTCGAAGACCAGCGCGAGGTTGGCGACCGCCGCGCCGACGCTCGGCGGCAGCAGCACCCCGACGAACCGCTCGTCGCGGCCCAGCACCGCCCGGCGCAGGTAGCGGCGGGCGACCAGGGTCCGCAGCAGCAGGTCGGGCCCGGTCACCTCGGCCCCGGTCGAATCGGCCATCTTGATGGTGCGGCGGGCGCGGCTCGCCCGGACGATGTCTGAAAAGAGCGAGGCCGTCTGGCGGGTTGCAGCCATGGCGGTTCCCCCGGGGTCCCCGGCCGGGGCAATGCCCGGCGGGTCGGCGCCGCCTCCATGCGGCATGCCCAGAGTGTGCCCGATCCGGCGGCGCGCGGGATCGGCAAGGTGACGGATATTCGCGTCGCATCCCGTTGCGCGACGCCGCGCCCGGTTCCGCCGAACGGTCGATGCGCCCCGCCGTCCCGCCGCCGATGATGGACCCGCAACCAGCAGGCGGCGTGCCGCCCGGAACCCGGAGGAGCCCAGCGATGGCCGCGATCCCGTCAACGGTGTCCAGCGTCGGTGAAACCGGCCAGCCCGCGCCGCGCCGCGCCGCCGTCGCCGGCTGGATCTCCTACGACGTCGGCAACACGATCTTCTCGGCCAACATCCTCTCGAACTACTTCGCGCTCTGGATCGTGCGCGATGCCGGCGGCAGCGACGCCATGCTGGCAACCGCCTCCGCCGTCGCCTCGATCCTGATGCTGGCCGTCGCGCCCGCCCTCGGCGCGATCTCCGACCGCGCCGCCCGGCGGCTGCCGTTCCTCGCCGTCTCCACCCTCGCGTGCTGCGTGCTGACGGCCATGCTCGGCGTCGGCGGACTCGGGCTGGCCCTGGTGCTGTTCGGCGCGGCGTCCTTCTTCTTCCAGGCGGGCCTCATCTTCTACGACGCCTTGCTGCCCGCCGTGAGCACGCCCGAAACGCGCGGCCGGATCGGCGGACTTGGCGTCGGCCTCGGTTACCTCGGCTCGCTGGTCGGACTCGCCATCGGCGCGGCCACGCTTCGTTTCGGCGGCGATGCCCCGACGATCTTCCGCCTCACCGCGCTGGCGTTCCTGCTCTTCGCCCTGCCCTGCCTGCTGCTGGTCCGCGAGCCCGGCTCGGCGCACCGCCTCGATCGCGCCGCCATCCGTGCATCGTTCGCCGAGTTCCGGCAGACCGCCGCCCTCCTGCGCTCCCAGCCGAGACTGGGCCGCTTCCTGCTCGGCCGCGTCTTCTACGCCGACGCCGCCAATACCCTCACCGCCTACATGGGCGTCTACGCCGTGCTGGAAATCGGCTTCTCCGACGCGCGCAAGGACCTCCTGCTGCTGGCCGGCATCGCCGGCGCGCTCGCGGGCGGACTGCTCTGGGGCCGCGTCGTGGACCGCCTCGGGCCGGAGCCCGCCCTGCGCCTCGTCCTCGGCCTGTGGGCAATCGTCCTCCTCGGCGCGGCATCGGTGGGCCTCGGCTGGCTGCCCCGAGAGATCTTCTGGCTCGTCGCTCCGCTCGCCGGGGCCGCCCTCGGCTCGACCTGGACGACCGACCGCCCGCTCCTGATCCGCCTCGCCCCGCCGCAGCACCTCGGCCAGGCGATGGGGCTCTACGCCGTCACCGGTCGCTTCGCGGCGCTGGTGGGGCAGGTCACCTGGGCCGCCGTCATCGGCGTGCTCGGCTGGGGCCGCCCCGTCGCGGTGCTCGCCCTGCTGGCGATGGTCGCCGTCGCCGCCCTCATCCTCCGCCCGCTCTGGCAACCGGCTCCGGCCTCTGCCTGAACCAGCCCACGGCGCGCTCCACTCCTCGCCCTCCTGGCATCCCCCGCCCCAGTCGTCATCCCGAGCCCGTCGAAGGATCTCGTCGTTCTCCCGGTCAGGGGCAGGGCGAGATCCTTCGACGGGCTCGGGATGACGGTGGCGGTAGCGACAAACTCGCGCCGCCGGTTCGCCGATTCAGCCCTCGCCGCCCGCGTCCGGCCCGGCCAGCGGCAACCGCAGCCGGAAGGTGCTGCCGATGCCGGGCGTGCTGGCCGCCAGCACCTCGCCGCCGTGCAGCCGCGCCAGCCGCTGCGTGATCGCCAGCCCGAGCCCGGTCCCGCCGTAGCGCCGGTTCGTCCCGGACTCGCCCTGCTGGAACGCGCCGAACACCGTCGGCAGCACGTTCGGCGCGATCCCGATCCCGGTGTCGGCGACCGCGATCTCCATCCAGGCGCCATCGACGCGTGCCGAGATCGTCACCCGCCCCTGCTCGGTGAACTTCACCGCGTTGCTGGCGAGGTTGAGCAGCATCTGCCGCAGCCGCACCGGGTCGGCCACCAGCGACGGCAGGTCCGCCGGCAGCGCGATCTCGAACCCGAGTCCCTTCGCATCGGCCTCCAGCCGCAGGTCGTCCCGCACCGCGGCGACCTCCTCGGCGACATTCACCGGTTGCGGCCGCACCGGAAGATCGCCGACCTCGATCCGCGACAGGTCCAGCACGTCCTCGATCAGCGCCAGCAGCAGGTCGGCGGCTTCGGTGATCCGGCGCACGTCGGCGTCCTGCGCGGCCGAAAGCGGACCGTCGAGCCCGTCGAGCAGCAGGTGCGCGTACCCGATGATCGCGTTCATCGGCGTCCGCAATTCGTGGCTCATCGTCGAGAGGAAATCGCTCTTGGCGCGGTTGCCCGCCTCCGCCCTGTCGCGGGCGGTGCGCAGTTCGTCCTCCAGCCGCCGCCGCTCGGTCACGTCGCGGGCCGCGCCGATCAGCGCCACCACCCTGCCCCGCTCGTCGCGCAGCGGCACCGTCGAGGTCAGCCACCACGCGGCATCCTCGCCCAGACCCTGCGGCTCCAGTTTGTTCAGCACCGGCTCGCCGGTCGCCATCACCCGCTGTTCGTCCGCGAAGTACTGCCGGGCCAGCACCTCCGGGAAGAAGTCGAAGTCCGTCTTGCCGACGGCCTCCGCTGGGTCGTCGAGCCCGAGGTGCCGGGCCGTGACCCGGTTCAGGCGCTGGAACCGGCTGTTGCGGTCCTTGACGTAGACCGGGTCCGGCAGGTGGTCCATCAGCGCGTCGAGCATGTCCCGCTCGCCGGCCAGCGCTTCCTCCGCCTCCTTGCGCTTGGTGATGTCCTGGGTGATCCCGAGCACGAGCGGCCCGCCATCATCGGCCCGTTCGCCGCGGTCGCTCAGCCACCGCGCCTCGCCGTTGGGCAGCCGGATCCGGTATTCGGCGGTGTAGTGGCGCTCGCCGGCGCGCAGCCGCTCCTCGGCTTCCCGCACCGCCGGCAGGTCCTCGGGCAGCGTGATCGACTGGACGTAGGCGGGCGTCGGCATCTCGCCCGGCGGCAGCCCGACCAGGGCGCTCATGCCGTCGGACGGCGCTACCTCGCCGGTGTCGAGGTTCCATTCCCACGTCGCCATCCGCGCCGCGCCGAGCGCCATCCGCAAGCGCTCTTCGCTGTGCTTGGCGTCCGCGAAGAGCCGGGCCCGCCCGATCGCCACGCTGATGTGCTCCGACAGGGCCACCATCAACCGGAGATCGCCCGCCGCCATCCGGTTGCCGGTCGTGCTTTCCACGTTCAGCACGCCCACGACCCGCCCGCGGTCTCGCAGCGGCACGCACACCCGCGACTCGATCCCGGCGGTGTTGCCAACGAAGGCGGGATCGGCGCGCACGTCCTCGACCAGCGCCGGTTCGCCCTGCCGCACCACCCGCCCGGCCACACCGGCCGACACGGGAAGCCGCTCCACCAGCGCCTCGTACCCCACCTGGTGCTGGAGCACCAGATCGTCCTCGTCGCGCAGGTACAGGCTGACCAGCGCGTAGCCGAACGTATCGGCGACCGCCTGGACGACCGTCCGGAACAGCACCGGCAGGTCCAGTTCGCGCGCCAGCGCGGAGCGCACCCGGTCCAGCAGCGCGAGTTCGCTCGCCTGCCGGCCCGCCGCCGCCAGCAGGTCGCGCGCGGTGCGTTCGCTTTCCCGCAGCGCATCCTCGGCCGTTCGCCGCGCCGTCACGTCGATCGTCACCCCGACGATGGAGAGCGGCGCGCCGTCGTCGTCCCGCCCGGTCACGCTGCCACGCGCTTCCAGCCAGCACAGGCGGCCGTCCGGCAAGCGGACGCGGAACTCGACCTGGTAGAGGTCGGCCCCGGCCATCGCCTCGTCGTCGGCCGCCCGCACCGCATCCCGGTCGTCCGGATGCACGAGCGAAAAGAAGGTGTCGGACGGAATCCCTTCGGTGCCGACGGGAAGCCCGTAGAGCGGCCCCATGTCCGGCGACCACCGCACCTTGCCCTCGCCCATGTCCAGCGTCCAGATTCCCATCCGGGCCTGGGCCAGCACGAAGCGAAGCCGCGATTCGCTTTCCTGGAGGTCGGCCTCCACCCGCCGCAGCGCCCCGGCGTCGATGAGGTGGACGACCATGCAGGGAACGCCCTCGACTTCGACGACCTCGGCGTCCGCCAGCATCCGAATCAGGTCCGCCGTCGGCGACACGAGCGTCACCTCGGCGTTGCGCGTGCTCCCTGTCGCCAACACGTCCCGGCGGAGTGCGTGCCACTGCTCCGGCTCCGCCAGCACCCCGAGGTCCGTCGCCGCGCGGCCGAGCATCTCGTGCGGGGCGCGTCCGGAAAGGCGCGCGAACGCCTCGCTGACGTCGAGCAGGCAGCCCTCGTCGAGCGTGGCGACGAGGAGGTGCACCGGCGCGGCGTGGACGAGCCCGGCCAGCACCGGGCGCGACGGCTCGGACGCGCCGTTGCCGGTCGCCTTCGCGAACGTCGCGTCGGGATCGGACACCGATTCCATGCTGCCCCCGGTCCGGCGTCCCCACGCCGGACCCGGCCGCCGCGAGCATCGCTGCCCGCGCCGCCGCTTTCGGGCCGGATCGCACGCGAATCCGGTCCCCCCAACCGAATCGCCCGACGCGCGCCCGGGCATCGTGCCCGCCGCGCGCCGCCCCCCATGTCCCGATCCGTCGGGAGCAGCGCTCCGTCCGCATCGCATTCCAGCCGCGTCGCCGATGCTTCCGGCGATCGTGGAACCCGGCCACGCGACGGCGGCGATCCCGCTCACTCACCCGGGCGCCGGCCGTCCTCGGCCACTGTTCCCCTGCAATCGCCCGGCGCGATCCGCCGGGACAACGCGCTTCGCTGGTCTGCTCCGGCAGGATACCATCGTCCGCGCCGAAACCCGATGCCGCCATTCGTCAATCGAGGTCGCCGATGGATCGCTTGCTGCCGTACCTTCCCGACCCGGCCTGGTTCGCCCACGATCCGTTCGGCATCCACGGCGTGGCCCACGTCGCGCGGGTGCAAGCCTGGGCCGAGAGGATCGCGCACGACGTCGCCGGGCCGGGCGCGCTGCGGCTGGCGGAACTGCGCTGGGCGGCCGCCTGCCACGACGTCGGCCGCCACGACGACGGCATCGACCCCGGGCACGGGGATCGCTCGGCCGCCTGGGTGCTCGCCAACCTCGCCGCCGCCCGCCCGGACCTGACCGCCGGCGTCGATCTCGCCTTCATCGCCGAACTCTGCCGCTGGCACCAGCCGAAGGACCGCGACGCGGAACGGATGACGCTGGAACTGATGATCCTCAAGGATGCGGACGCCCTCGACCGCGCCCGCCTCTACGACCTCGACCCGCGCAAGTTGCGCCTGGCCCGCTCGCGCGACCTCGTCGCCGCCGCCGAACGCCTCCACGAGGAAACCGGTCACGGCCCCGGCATCGACGGCGCCGCCGTGCTGGCCGCGGCCGAACGTCTCGGTTCCTTCGCTAACGGCGGCTGACGACGAATCCGGTATCCGTGCCCACCCCGTTGGGCCGATGAAAAATCACCGTCATCCCTAGGCTGTCGAGGGATCTCGTTCTTCTCCCAAGTTGGGACAGGAGGAGATCCCTCGGCAGGCTCGGGATGACGAGTTCTGTTCCGGGATGTCGGCGGGTGCTGGTCCCGGCTACACCGCTGCCGCAGCCTCGGCCTTCGCCGCCGCTTCCTCCTCGTCGTCGAGGTACAACGACTTGCTCTCCGCGCGGCCCCGGATGAGCGCCAGCGCGTCGGCCACAGGCATCGCGCCGAGGTCGCGCCCGTTGCGCAGCCGCACCGCGACCGCCCCGGCTTCCACCTCGCGCTTGCCGACCACCAGCATGTACGGGATCTTCTCCAGTTGCGCGTTGCGGATCTTGGCCTGCATCCGGTCCCGGCCGTCGTCCACGTCCGCCCGCAGGCCAACCGCCGCGAACTGGCGCTCGACCTCGCGCGCGAACTCGACCTGGTCGTTGGTGATCGGAATGACCCGCGCCTGCACCGGCGCCAGCCAGACCGGGAACGCCCCGGCGTAGTGCTCGACCAGCCCGCCGACGAACCGCTCCATCGAACCGAGCAGCGTCCGGTGGATCATCGCCGCCCGGTGCCGCTCGCCGTCCTCGCCGATGTAGGAAACGTCGAACCGCTCCGGCAGGTTGAAATCGACCTGGATCGTCGGCCCCGTCCACTCCCGGCCCAGCGCATCGACCCACTTGATGTCGATCTTCGGGCCGTAGAACGCGCCGCCACCCTCGTCGATCTTGTAGGTGAGGCCGCGCTCCTCCATCGCCCGCCGCAGGTCGTCGGTCGCCCGCTCCCAGACCTCTTCGGAGCCGATCGCCTTCTCCGGCCGCGTCGCGAGGTAGGCCTGGAACTGGTAGCCGAACACGTCGGCCATGTGGACCGCGAGGTCGATGACCCCCTGCACCTCATCGACGACCTGGTGCGGCATGCAGAAGATGTGCGAATCGTCCTGCGTGAAGCCGCGCACCCGCAGCATGCCGTGCAGCGTGCCGGATCGCTCGTAGCGGTAGACCGTCCCGAGTTCGGCGAAGCGCACCGGCAGGTCGCGGTAGGAATGCACCCGGCTCTTGTAGATCATGATGTGGCCGGGGCAGTTCATCGGCTTGAGGTAGTAATCGACCTCCTCGATGGACATCGGGGCGTACATGTTCTCGCTGTACGTCTCGAGGTGGCCGCTCGTCTTGTAGATCTTCTCCGACGCGATGTGCGGCGTGTAGACGAGGTCGTACCCGCGCGCGAGTTGCTCTTTCTGCTCGAATTGCTCGACGAGGTAGCGCACCATCGCGCCCTTCGGGTGCCAGAGGATCAGCCCCGGCCCGATCTCCTCGTTGACCGAGAACAGGTCGAGGTCGCGGCCCAGCCGCCGGTGGTCGCGCTTCTGGGCCTCCTCCAGCCGGTGCAGGTGGGCGTCCAGTTCCTCCTGCGTCGGCCAGGCCGTGCCGTAGACGCGCTGCAGCATCGGCCGCTTCTCGTCGCCCCGCCAGTACGCCCCGGCGATGGACAGCAACTTGAACGGCCCGACCTGCGCCGTCGTCTCGACGTGCGGCCCGCGGCACAGGTCGAGGAAGTGCCCCTGCTGGTACGTCGTGATCGTCTCGTCGGGCGGCAGGTTCTGGATCAGTTCGACCTTGTACGGGTTCTCGCCGAAGATCTTCAGCGCCTCGTCGCGGGAAACGACGTCGCGCCGGTACGGCTCGGCCTTCTCCCGGTTGGCCAGCATCCGCGACTCGATCTCGGCGAGGTCGTCCGGCGTCAGCGGGCGCGGCAGGTCGAAGTCGTAGTAGAAGCCGTGCTCGATCGCCGGCCCGATGCCGAACTTCGCGTCCGGGAAGATCTCCTGCACCGCCTCCGCCATCAGGTGGGCGGCGGAGTGGCGCATCCGCGCCAGTTCGTAATCCCGCGCGTTCCCCGCCTCGACCGCGATGTCCATCCCCGCGATCTCGTCGTTCACATCCGTGGCGCTCATTGCCCGCTCCCCGGCCCGTTCTGGGCAACAAAAAACCGGCCTCGTCCCTCGCAAGGGACGCCGGACCGGCGTGGTTCCACCCTCGTTCCGGCGCGCGCTGCGCGCCGCTCGTGCGGCCGGTAACGGGGCCACCCGGAACCCCCTACCGGCCAGGGCACGACCCGGGCGTTCGGAGGATCGGCTCCCAGGGGGTTTTCGCCGGTGGCCGTGTCGCTCGCCCCTCTCAGCCGGTGGAGGCGGTTTGCTGTCGGTGGCCGAAACCGGGTACTCGTCCTGATCGTCGCCGTTGCCGCGAAGGATAGAAGGGCGCTGCGAACGGTGTCAATCGTCGTCCCGGCAGCGGGAATTGCCCCAACCGCCGCGCGTCAGCGCCGCCCACCCGAGCCAGATCCCGATGGCGTCCTCGACCACCGCCACGACCGGATCGGGCAGCCGCGTCGCCTGCCCCGCCAACCGCCGGCCCCAGTACCCGGCCAACGATCCCAGCAAACCTCCCACCGCCCCGGCGGCCGCGCCCGTTCCCACCGGATTGCCCGCCTCCTTCGCCAGCGCCGCCCCGGCCGCCCCGCCGATGACGACGCGCCCGGAGAGCGGCCCCGGTTGCAGCCGGCTGGGCACGAACGGCATCTTGTCCACCACGATCTCGCCCCCCGCCGACGCCCCGAGCGCGAGCGCCACCCGGTCGTCGCGCAGGTGCCGTAGCCGCCCCGGTTCACACTGCGCGAAGCGCCCCTGCCGCGCCGCCAACGCCATCAGCGCGAACGGCAACTGGGAGCGAAGCCCCGCCACGATGCCCATCACCAGCGCGCGCGCCACCACGTTCCCGCCGCCTGACGACACCACCAACCCCTCCCTCGATCCGCCCAGCCGTCGTCCGGCCAAGCCATCCATTGGCGACCATCAACGCAGGAACTTCGCCGCGCCACGCCACCGGCACGCGAGGTGACGCCGTTCTGCGGGGAAACGATTCGTCAATTCGTCGTCGGGGAGGTTGGCAAGCCGAGCGCGAATAACCACCACCCAGAGCCCGGGTCAATCCCCCGCCGCGGCAGGTCCCCGGCCTTCCGCTCCCGTCCACGCCGAGCGCGCGACCGCCGCCACGATCACAAGCGCCACCAGCAGCGCGTACGGCCAGCGGTGCGCCCGCACCACCTCGGCCGTGCCCGTTTCGGCCGCGACCGCCTGCTCCGGCACGGCGCCCCGATCGGCCGCCGGCGCGGCCAGCAGCGCGGACTCCGCCACCTCCGCTTCCGGGGCCGGGGCGATGCCGCCGACCGCCGCCCCGGCGGAGGCGATCCGCTGCAACACCGCTGCGTCCGGATCCAGGTAGCGCGCCACCATCGGCATCGGGCCGGCGCCGTCCGCCTGCCGCTCGGCGCGGGCGGCGAAGGCATAATCGAGCAGCGCCCGGTTGTCCTCGTACCATACGTCCGGCGCAACGCCATCGAGCGTGATCGCGATCATCGTCGCGCCGCCCTGCCGCGCCACCTGCATCAGGCAGTACCCGGCCGTGTCGTCGTAGCCGGTCTTGCTGCCGAGCAAATCGTCCCAACGGTCGATCATCTTGTTGGTGTTGACGAGGGCGTACCCGTTGCTGGTCCGGAACTCCTCGACCGAGATCGCCTCCACGAACCGCGGGTAGCGCAGCGCGTATCGCGTGAACGCCGCGATGTCGTGGGCCGAGGAATAGTGGCCTGGTACGCCCCAGCCGTCCGGGTTGACGAGGTGGGTATCCGTCAGGCCCATATCCGTGATGCGGGCGTTGATGCGCTCCATGAACCGGGCGACCGCCGCTTCGGCATCATCGCCCGGCTGCGCGCCGAGGCTGCGGGCGATGGCGTGCGCCGCGTCGTTGCCCGACTCCACCATCATCCCGAACACGAGGTCGCGCAGGGTAAACGTCTCGTTCGGCCCGAACCCGACCTGGGTGGATTCCCAGGTGACGAGGTCGTCCGTGGTGGTCATGATCTCGAGGCCGTCCGGGGCCTCCTCGATGGCCTCGATCGCGGTGAAGATCTTGGTCAGGCTTGCCAGCGGCACCCGATCGTGCATGCCGCGTTCGGCGTAGATCTCGCCGGTTTCGGCATCGACCACGATGTAGCGTTCGGAGACGATCCCGAGGTCCGGCCCGGTCATGCCCGCCGGCGCCGAAGCCTCCTGCGCCAGCGACGCGAACGGCAGGGCGGCCAGCGCGACGAGCACCACGAGCAGCGTGGACAACACGCCCGGAACCCCGGGCGGGCGGTGGTGCACGGCGATTCCCCCGGCTCTCCGGCCGCCATCGCGCACGGTCCGTCGCGACGACCGGGAGAACGATGTGCGGGACGGTTCGGCCTCCGATGCTAGCCAGCGCCCATGCCACGCGTCAAGGCAGCGGACACCCGCCCGCGCCGCGTACCGGCCTCAACCCGGATAATGGCGCGGCGCCGGATCTGGACCGGCGGCGACGGGGAACAGCGGAGGGATCGGCGTGGCGGCACTGCTGGTGCTGCGGGCGGTGCTCGCGTTGCTGCTACTGCGCGGCCCCGACTCCCCGGCTCCGCGCCCATCATCCGATGATGAACCCGCGCCGGACGAGGGCGACTCCGCGCCGTCGTTCCTTTCTCCCGATGCCACGTTGCCGCCGTCCTCACCCGCGCCGAATCCGGATGCGGAAACGAGCGGTTTCACACCCACGCCCATCCCGGCGCGGCGGCGGCGGTCGCTTTGGCCGGGCTGGGCGAAGGCGCTCGCCGCGTCCGTCCCGTTCCTCGGCCTCGCCATCGGGCTGGCCGCCGTCGCGCTGATGGTCGTGCGTACGACCGCCCCGGAATCCGTGCCGTCCGCCCTCGCCCAGGATTCGACCATCCTCGCGCTCGTGCTGGTCTCGCTGTCGATCCTCGCGGTCTGGATCCTCTGGCGGGTGCCGCAGTGGCAGGCCGCCGCCTGGGCCGAGCAGGCCGGGGCCACCCCGCGCGAGCGCTTCGAGATCGAAAACGCCTCGCGCGGCACCCTCGGCCAGATCCTCAGCGGCGTCGCCGTCCTCGCCGGCCTGATCTTCGCCTGGCAACAACTCGGCTCCACCACCCGCTCGGTCCAACTCAGCGAGCAGGGGCAACTCACCGACCGCTTCTCCAGCGCCATCGGGCAACTGGCCAGCGAGGATCTGGCCGTGCGCCTCGGCGGCATCTACGCGCTGGAGCAGATCGCCCGCGACAACCCGCGCGACTACGCCGCCGCGATGCAGGTGCTGGCCGCCATCGTCCGCGGCGACGACGCCCCGGACGACCCGGCCACCGGCAACGGCGCGATCCCGCACGACGTCGCCGTCGCGATGACCGTCATCGGCCGCCGCACACCGGACCAACTCGAATTGCAGCAGGAACAGGGCGTCCCCTGCCTCGACCTGCGCGGCGCGGACCTCGCCGGTCTCCAGATGCAGTCCGGCGCGAACCTGCGCGCGCTGTGCCTCGACGCGGTCGATCTCTCCGGCGCGTCGTTGATCGGGGCCGACTTCACGGGATCGTCGATGCTGAACACCAGCCTCGAACAGGCCCGGCTCGACCGCGCCGTGCTCGCGGCGACGCTCTCCCAGGCCGACCTTGACCGGGCTTTCCTCAACGGTGCGCGCCTCGACGGGGCGAACCTCGCCGGGGCGAGCCTCGAAGGCGCGTTCTTCCTCTGCACCACGGAGCCGGACGACCGCGCCTGCGCCAGCCTCCGCGACGCGAACCTGCTCGGGGCGAACGCGACGGTCGCCCTCTTCGACGGGGCGGACCTGACCGACGCCGACTTCAGCCTCGCCACGCTCGACGGCGCGACCTTCCTCAACACCGACCTTTCGAGCGCCAGCGGCCTGACCGCCGCCCAACTCGCCACGGCCTTCGTCGGCCCCGGCGTCGGGTTGCCGCCGTTTCCCGCATCGCCTGAGCCAGCAGGAACGCCGGCGACTCCGTAGCACTGGCAATCGCCGGACCCAGCGATCACGGCCAGCGCGCCTCCCGTCATCCCGAGCCTGTCGAGGGATCTCGTCGCTCTTCGGGTCCTCGACTCGGGAACGAGATCCCTCGACAGGCTCGGGAT
>JAFAEX010000063.1 GCA_023423795.1 Chloroflexota bacterium
GTCGAGGGATCTCGTTCTCATGGCATCGTGCGGCCGGCGAGATCCCTCGACCGGCTCGGGATGACGGGGGAACTCGTTCCGGCCCGCGCGCTCGTGGCGGTTGCTCGGGCAGTCCGGGTATCGGTGAGACGGGCGCGAACCGGAGCCGGAATGGCACCCGCCATCGGGCTCGGGCCTCGCAAGGACGCGCGCACCATCGCCGGTGCATCTCCGCACCTGATCGCGTGCTAGACTCCCGCCGTCGCCGTGGTACGCCGGCGGCATGATGGGTTCGGGCATGCAGCCCGTGGCGTAATGGCGCAGGTGTTCGGCGAATCCCGCCCGCGGTGGCCGTGGCGTTGGTCGTTCGGCGCGTTTTCCAGACCGAAATCCGGCGATCGCGAGGCCGTCGGCGGGCGTGCCGGGATTCGCTCCCCTCGCATGGGAGGCAACTAGGTGGGATACGACGATAGCGGCGTGCGGCCGGCCGGCAGCGAGGCAGCCGCGACGCGGGGCGAGGTAGCGGCCTTCGTCGATTTCGAGAACATCCGATACTCCACCATCAATTCGTTCGGGCGCGAACCGGACCCGATCGCCTGGCGCGACAAGGCGCTCACCTACGGCCTGATGGCGGTCGCCCGCGCCTACGCGGACTTCGACCAGCACCCGCCCGCCGTGCGAACCCGGCTCGACGTGGCAGGCTTCGAGGCCCAACACTACCCGGCCAAGCGCACCACCGACGGGCAGGGGCGCGAGAAGATCCAGTCCCGCGCCGACCTCAACTTCGTCATCGACGTCATCAACACCGCCCTGACCCGGCCCGACATCGAGACGTTCCTGCTTTTCACCGGCGACAAGGACTTCATCCGCCTGGTGACCACGCTGCGCAACCGGCTCGGCAAGCGCGTCGTCATCTGCGGCGTGCCCGGTTCGGTCAGCCCCGACCTCGTCGCCGCCGCCGGCGCGGAGGACCCGCTGCACGTCCCGCAGTCGGCCGACATCGACAAGCAGGTCATCCGTGCGATCGACGCCTACATCGGCCAGTTGCACAACGGCTTCGTGCCCACCCAGAGCCACATGAGCCGGACCCTCTGGCGCTTCCTCGACCGCTCCGTCCTGCCTTCGGAGCACATCGAGGCGAAGGTGATGGAGTTCCTCCGCAAGGGCATCCTCACCAAGCGGCAGACGATCAACGGGCAGGGCCAGGAACTGGTCACCACCGAGCTCAACCCGCTCAACCCGCTCGTGCAGGAGATCCTGCCCGGCTACCGCAGTCCGGTGCCGGTCGTGTCCCGCTTCGACGACCCCGCCGACGATGACGGCAGCTACGACGACGAGGACGAGGAATACGACGACGAGTACGAGGACGAATCCGGCGACGAGGGTGACGAGGACGAACTCGACTACGCCGCCGCCGACCTGGCCGACGCCGACGCCGACGATGACGACAACCGGGGCAACCTGATCGTTCCCAGCGACCGCCGTCCCGTCCGGCCCGCCTGACCGCTGGTTCTGCTTCCACGAACGGCGCGGGGCCGGGCATCGAGCCCGGCCCTTCGCCGTTGCGACCCCTGCCGGCGTCGTCGGGCCGGGGCCACGGCGCTCCGGATCGATATCGATGCGGTATCGATACACAAGCCAATGACGGATCGCCTTGGCAGCACCAAGGCGTCCGGACGCACTACCATACCGTTAACGATCGGCCAGCTCCCGATCGCAGGGGGACCCATGACGACGGGAGTGGAGGACGCCGGCGCGGCCGCGGCCTACGCCACCGCATCCGATCCTGAACTGATGAAAGCCATCCTCGAACGGCACCTGCGGATGGGCGACGGCTCGCCGGTGCGGATCGACGCGTGCGAGGTCGCGTTCGCGCGCCAGGGAGAATCGCGCAGCCTGTTCCAGTACCGCGTGGACCTGCGCGATCCCGCCGGCGGCCCGGCCCGCGCGCTCGAGATCACCGCCGTGGCCTACGGACCGAAGCGCGGCCCACGCGCCTGGGATCGCGTTCGCCGCCGGCTCGCCGAACGGGCCACCGATCCCTCGGACCTCGTCCCGGCTGCCTACGTGCCCGACCTCGACTTGCTGGTGCAGGTGTTTCCGTTCGATCACCAGATGCCGGCACTGTCCCGCATGGTGGCCCAGCCGTGGCCACCGGTCGCGGAGCCGCTGCTCGCGAGTTTCGGCCCCGGCGACTGGCACGTTGCCGGCTGGAACGCCGAGATCGTGCGCTACCGGGTCGATCTCCGCGCTACCGTCCACCTTCGGCTGCGCGCCGAGGACGCGGCTGCCGGCCGGATTGCCGAACGGCGCGCCTACGCCAAGATTTACGGCAACGCATCCCTCGCCGAGCGCGCATGCCAGGTCCAGCGCGACCTTGCGGCGGCGATGGCGTCCGGCGACGGTTCGCTCGGCATCGCGCCGGTGCTGGCCTGGCTGCCCGAACACAGCGTCCTCGTCCAGGGCGAAGTCGCCGGCGCGAGCCTCGCCGACGTCGTGGACGACGACCGGTCGAACGTCGCCGCGGTCCAGCAGGTCGCCCGCGCCCTCGCCGCGCTCCACCTGCTCCCGGTCGCCGCGCCACCGCAGTCGCACGAACTGGAGCGCTCGGGCGCCGACCGTGCGCGCCGCAGCGCCCAGCGCATCCGCCGGGCGCGCCCCGACCTCGCGCCGCAGGTCGATGACGTCGAGGAGGCGATCCTCTCCCGCTTCGCCGTCCTCGGCGACCCGCCCGAACGGCCCGTGCACGGCGACCTCAAACCGGCCCACGCGCTGCTCGATGGCGACCGCGTCGTCTTCCTCGACTTCGACAAGTTCGCCGCCGGCGACCCGATGCTCGACGTCGTCAGCATGGCCCGCGGCATCGGAAACAACCGCCCGAAAGGTCTTGCCCCGGACGGCGGCGGGCTCGCCGATGCGTTCGTCGAAGCCTATTTCGCCCGCGTCCCTATCGACTGGCGGGCACGGCTTGGGCCAAACTACGCTGCCGCGCTGCTGGCGGATGCGTCGAAACTGGACCGCAAGGTACGGGACCAGGCCGGCCGCAACCGCCGGGACAGGCAAACCGACCGGGCGGCGATGCTGCTGGCGGACGCCCGTGCAATCCTGGCCGCGACGCGCTGACGACGCACACCGAGGAGTCGATCGTGGGACGAGACAACGAGGGCGCGGAGGACGTGCGGGCACGCATGACCCGCCACGTCAACAATGGGCAAGTGTCGGCGGACAAGATCCTCGCCTTCCTTGCCGACAACCCGGACCTCGGCGCCGTGCGCGCCGCGTTCCCCAACGTCACCGACGACGACCTGAAGACGGCGTTTGCGACCGCCGCGACCCTCGCCGGTCAGGCGGGAACCACCCGGTTCAAGAAGGGCGTCACCCGCACCGTCGTCACCCGCACCCACGGCCTGCCCGACCCGGACCCGTCCATCCACAAGGGCAACATCTTCCGCTCGCTCGTCGGGTTGCTGAAGCCGGGAAAGATGCTCGACCTCGGCGCGGGCAAGGGCAACTTCTCCCTTTCCGCCGCCGAATTGGGCTGGCAGGTCGCCGCCGTCGATGCCCGCACCGTCCGCTGGCCGGAGGAGGCGACCGCCGACCCCGAGACCGCGGCCCTCATCCGCGCCATCACCTGGGTGCAGTCCGACGTCCGCGAGTTCCCGATCGAGACCGGCGACTACGACCTCATCTGCATCCTCGGCCTGTTGCACCACCTGGAAGTACCGGACCAGGTCGCGCTCCTGAAGCGCTGCGCTGGCACGCCGACCCTGCTCGACACCCGCATCGCCAAGTCGAACGTGGACCGGATCGACGATTACGAAGGCATGATCATCCGCGAACACGGCGACACCCGCGAGGAACGCGACTCGGTGCCCCAGGCCTCGTGGGGCAACCCGACCTCGTTCCAGCACACCGAGGAGTCGCTTCTGCGTCTGGTCATGGATTGCGGCTACACCAAGATGCTCCAGATGCGCCCGCCGCACCGGCAGGACTACACCTTCTACCTGCTGCTCCCGGCGCGGTCGGCCGGGAAGGGCGGACAGGATCGCGCCGCGCGCAAGGCCCGCCGCGAGGAGCGACGGGCGGCGAGGGCGGCGCAAGCCGAGTGACGGGCTTGCCGCCGATCTGGTAAACCCATGACGTGCCCGGAATGCGGCGCTCCCCTCGGCAAGGGCGAATCGTGCGCCGATCGTTTCCACGCGCTGCTCGCCGCCGAAGTCCACAACGCCGAGTTGCGCCGGGTGCACGGGTTGACCGTGCTGGTCTGGCACGTCCAGCACCCGAGGCGCACCAAACCGTGGTACCAGGCGTTCGCCGCCGACGTGCTTCGCCGCGCGTTTGCCGGCGGCGGCGATTGGCGCTCGGCGCTGGAGGAGGTGAGCGAACGCCCCGGCGGCTACGACCGCGTTGGTGAGCGCTGGCGGCAGGCGGGCCCGCAGAAGGGGTGGGAGCGCGCGCTCAACGAGCGCAAGGCCGCCACCGGGACTGCGATGCCGGATTGGGTCGCCAACGGTCCGCGGCCGGGCGAACTGACCGTCGCCGACATCGACCTGGCCGCCCCGGCCGGTCAGGAAGCGGCCGTGCTCGCGTGGGCGCGGTCCGTCGCCGCGCACCGCATCCCCGGCGTTGCCCCGGTCGCGTGCGACGACTGAGCCCCACCGAGGGACACCCGGTTCGTCCCGTATCCAGCCCGGCCCGCCGGCATCGTCCTGCCGGCCCAACCGATCGCGAGGAGTCCGTGCCAACCATTCCCGAACCGGGCGACTCCGGCGACTGGGACGACGGCGTGCCCTACGTCTTCCCGCCCGACCGCGCGACTTGGCGCGCCTGGCTGGAAACGAACCACGCCGCCGCGCCCCGCGTCTGGCTCGTGCTGACGAAGAAGGGCAGTCCGCTCACGGGAATTGGCGAGCCCGACGCGGTCGAGGAGGCGCTCTGCTTCGGCTGGATCGACAGCCGCCCCGCGAAGATCGACGACGCCCGCTGGATGCTCCAGTTCACGCCGCGCCGCCCCGGCAGCGTCTGGTCGAAGGTCAACAAGGGCCGGGTCGAGCGGTTGATCGCGTCCGGCCTGATGGCTCCCGCCGGTCTCGCCGCCATCGAGCGGGCGAAGCGTGACCGCTCATGGTCGGCACTCGACTCGTCCGACGCGCTGGAGTTGCCGATCGACCTCGTGCGGGCGCTGGAGCGTGACCCGGCGTCCGCGTCCGGCTGGGAGCGCTGGCCGCCCTCCACCCGCAAGCACCTCCTGGCCTGGATCTCCGACGCCCGGCGCCCGCGCACCCGCACCGACCGCATCGCGCGGGTTGCCCGCGGTGCGAAGGACGGCGTCAGTCCGCTCGCTCGCCCCGCCCGCGCCGCCGACCCGCCAGCAGGGTAGGGGACACGGCGCCGTAGATCGGGCGGCCCGGCCTCCAGATCCGCTGCCGCCCCGTGCTCTCGACCGTCATCACGCGCTGCTAACGGTCATCCCGGATCACCTACCATCATGATGACTCATACGGAATCCGGGTGATGGGTGCGACATTCCGTTCGTCGTTCATCGGGGAGGGCGCCGGGCCCTCCCCTGCGAACGCGCGGCGTCATCGGCGGGCGAACCGGCAGCAAACAGCCGGATTCCGTATCACCCACCGTCATCCCGAGCCTGTCGAGGGATCTCGCTCCAGCCCGGTCGCATCGGTACCCGGTTGCTCCCGCACCCTGACCCGCGATCCGGACGACCGCCGGCCCCGAGTTTATTCGGTGTTTATTCGGTATTTATTCGTAATTGTTTCGCTGGCGGTTTTCCCGCAACCATGCGGAAACCGGGTTTGTTCGCACCTGGTCCCAGCCTCACCCGACTGATCGGTTTTGCATTGGGCATGTTCCCCGCCAGGATTCGTCCGGTGCACACGACCGCTGCGGAATCCGGGCAGGCCGGATGCGCTTGACATGGCCGTCTGGTATTACGGGCAAGGGAGGGGCGGCGAACAAACCCGGTTTCGCCCGCAATGGCGCGTACGTACGCAGTGTGGTGCGACCGAACAAACTACGAATAAACGCCGAATAAATACCGAATAAACGAGCGGCGGGCGCGGTCCTCGAACAGGCCGGTTTGGCAGGCCAGAGACCTCCTCCAATCCCCGATTCTCCCGCAGGGGCGGGCTACGCCTCCATCCCGGACGCGGCAGCGGCGGCCGCTTCGTCGCGCCGGCCCCGCACCGGGTCGGGCGTCGCCAGCAGCGCCTTGCCCACCTGCTCGCGGGCGGCGCGAACGGACTCCTCCGTCCAGTCGTACACGCCCGCCAGCGATTTGGTCCCCAGCCGCCCGGCCGCGACGGCTTCCCGCAGCATGCGCGGCGGTTCGCTTCCGGCCGCCATCGACGGCAGCAGTTCTTCCATCACCCGGATGTTGACGTCGAGCCCCGCCATGTCGGCGATCGCGAACGGCCCGGCGACACCGAGCCGCCGCCCGAACCCGGCGGTCACCACGGAATCGACATCTTCGGGTGAGGCGACGCCGTCTTCGACGAGCGCCATCGCCTCCCGCAGGATGGCCATTTGCAGGCGATTGCCGATGAACCCCGGCACCTCGCGGCGCACGACGACCGGCGTCTTGCCGATCCGGGTCAGCAGCCGCACGACGCGCTCGACCACCTCCGGCGCCGTTTGCGGGTTCGGGACGACCTCCACCAGCGGCAAGAGGTGGGCAGGGTTGAAGTAGTGCGTCACCAGCACCCGCTCCGGGCGCTCCACCGCGCTGGCGAGCAGGCTCGGCATGTACGACGACGTGTTGCTGGCGAGGATCACCTCCGGCGGGCAGAGCGCGTCCATCTCCGCGAACATCCGCTGCTTCAGCGGCAGGTCCTCGCTGACCGCCTCCACCACGAAGTCGGCCCCACCGATTGCGTCCGGCAGGTTCGGCGTCGCCCGGATCGCCGCCAGCGCCGGCGCGACCCGCTCGTTCGGGACGATTCCCGCCCGCACCAGCGCGTCGAGATCGACCGCGACCGCCTGCTTCGCTTTGGCAAGGATCTCCTCGTTGCGGTCGCACAGCCGCACCTCGAGACCGCCCAGCGCGAACTCCTGCGCGATCGCGTGGCCCATCAGCCCCGCGCCGATCACGGCCACGACGGACGGTTCGGATTGCCCGCGCTCCATTTGCGATGCTCCGGTCATCGGCGTCGTCCGCCCTTGCGCGATCGGTTCGTGCCGCGAATTTTCGTTGCCCCGAGGTCGTCGAGGGATCTCGTGTGCGAGTCGAGGAGTCGAGCCGCGATCCTTCGACGAACTCGGGGCGAGGAGACGCGTTGCTAGCGCACCATGCCCCGCGCGGCGACCGTCCAGCGGTCGATCACCCGCCCGTCGCGCACGACGAGCAGTTCGTCGGTCAGGTTGATCGTCGGGCAGACGTGGTTCGGGATGACCTCGTGGCGGTCGCCGACGGCGAAGCCCGGTTCGTCCTCCGGCAGGATCACGACCCCGTGCTCCTCGGAAATCCGGGCGATCACCGCGCCGGGGTGCCCCACGATGTAGCCGTGCCCCGGCCGGCTCAGGCTCGGGTCGAACGCCAGCGCTTTCGACCCCGCGTCGAGGATCGCGCGGTCCGGAGCGGGGCGGGAAACGACCGTCGTTGCGATCCGCGCCGCGCAGCGGTCCGGCCCCATGCGGCCGTGCCGGAACGCCATGTTGTCGTTGAACACGTAGGTGCCCGGGCGCATCTCGGTCACCCCCGGCACCGTCGGCGTGTACGGCGACGACGGGGTGGAACCGACGCTCACCGCACGGATGTCCACGCCCGCGGCGCGGATCGCGTCCGCCGTCTCGACCAGCGCCCGGCCCGCCGCCAGCGCGTTGCGCTCGATCTCCTCCGGGCTGCTCGCCCCGGCGTGGCCTTCGTGGGTCATGACCCCGACCACGTTGACCCCCGGCATGCGCGCCACGTCGAGCGCAAGCGCCAGGGCTTCGTCGCCGGCCTTCGCGCCCGCGCGGTCCTGGCCGGTGTTGACCTCGATGTAGAGGTCCAGCACCCGCTCGTTGGCCGCCATCGCCCGGGAGAGCGCCTCGGCCGCCTCGCGCGTATCGACCGCCACGGTGACGTGGGCGCGCTCCATCAGCGCCAGCAGCCGCCGGATCTTCGGCTCGCCGACGACGGGGTAGGCCAGCAGCAGGTCGGTGACCCCGGCCTCGTCGGCCATCACCTCGGCCTCGCCGAGCTTGGCGCAGGTCGCGCCCACGGCCCCTGCCTGGATTTGCAGCCGGGCGATCTGCGGCGTCTTGTGGGTCTTAATGTGCGGCCGCAGCGCCACCCCAACCGAGGTGGCGAACGCCTGCATCTCGGCGATGTTGCGGTGCAGGATCGTCTCGTCCACCACCATGCAGGGGGTGTCGAGCACCTCCTCGGCGGCGACGATCGGGAAATCGGACGACGGGGCGAACGCGGTCGCCGGAACCGTGGCGGTCATCGGGCGCTCCTTGGCGCGAACGGCAATCAGGATGCGGGCAGGGTACGAAATTGCGCGTTTCGCCGCTTGCCGGTCGCGCAGGGTTCAGATGAGGTATGCCCGGTTGCACGGGCCACCACGGCCGCTCGCTCGGGGCTGAAGGCCCGGGCTACGGGAACGACGTCCCTCCGGGACTGAGAACGAAAACCGGAACGTCGTCCGTCGGTCTCAACCCCGGAGGGGGTTCGTTCCCGTAGCGCGGGGTTTATGGCGGTTGCGAAATTGATCCGACCACCGTCCACGCCCGCCCGGGGTTGATGGCGGTTGCC
>JAFAEX010000103.1 GCA_023423795.1 Chloroflexota bacterium
GGCCGGTACCCGCGTCAAATGCGCCGACGGCATCATCCCCCGGGCGGGCGTGGCCGGTGGCCGCTTCATGTCCGCGCCCGTCATCGATTCCGGATCACCGCGCCGCGTATCACAAACAACCCCGCTACCCCTTCAGTGCGCCCGCCGTCAGCCCCGCTTCCAGTTTGCGCTGGAAGAGGACGTAGACGATCAGCGTCGGCACCATCGTGATCACCATCGCCGCGAAGAGCGCCCCGTAGTCGTTCTGGTACCCCTGCTGGACCGACAGGAAGTACAGCCCTTGCGAGAGCAGGTACTTGTTCTCGTCCGGCAGCAGCACCAGCGGCAGCAGGAACTGGTTCCACTGGCCGAGGAAGTTGAAGATCCCCATGGCGATCAAGCCGGACTTCGCCAGCGGCAGCATGACCTGGAAAAACACCTGGTACTGGTTCGCGCCGTCCAGCACCGCCGCCTCGGCGAGGTCGCCGGGGAGGGATTTGAAGAACCCGGTCAGGAAGAAGATCGTGAACGGCAGCGAGTAGGCGATGTAGACGAGGATCAGCCCGTGGTAGGTGCCAAGCATCCCGAAGCTGTTTACGAGGAAGTACAGCGGCACCAGCGCGAGGAAGACCGGGAACATCAGCCCGGCGATGATCGCGTAGAAGATGACCTGCTTTCCGGGAAACTCGAAGCGGGCCAGCACGTAGGACGCCATCGCCGAGACGAGCAGCGTCCCGGTCAGCGATCCGGCCAGCACGATCAGCGTGTTGAGGAAGAACCGCCCGATCCGTGCCTCCGACCACGCGCGGGCAAAGTTGTCCCATTGCAGCGTCGCCGGCAGCGTCCACGGCGAGGAGATGATCTCCGGGTCCGCCTTGAGCGACGTGACGATCATCCAGGCGAACGGGAAGATGACGATCAGCGCCCACAGCGCGAGCAGCACGAACCCGACCGCGGCCCCGATCCGCTGCCCCACGGTCGCCGCGCCGCCGACCGCGCTCTCCGGCGGCGCGGCCATCTCCTGCGCCCGCGCGGCATCGACGCTCATGTCAGTCCCCCGTAGTCGAGGAGTCGAGCAGAAGAACGAGGACGCGCTTTTCTTCTCGACTCCTCGACTCCTCGACTCGTCAAAACTCGTACGTTTCCCGCCGGGTCAGCCGCATGACGACGACGGAAAGCAGCAGGGTGAGGATCAGCAGCACGACGCCGACCGCCGAGGCATAGCCCCACTTGCTCTTGACGAACGCCTCGTTGTACATGAACACGGCGGCGACCTCGGCCCGCTGGGCGCCCATCGTGGTGCTGCCGCCGGAGACGACGACGACCAGGATGAAGAAGTCCAGCGCCGCGATGGCGAGGTAGACCATCGAGGTCCGCACCGATTCCCAGATCAGCGGGAAGGTGATGTCGCGGAAACTGGTCCAGCGGCTGGCGCCGTCGAGCAGGGCGGCCTCGTAGAACGAGGTCGGGATGTTCTGCATCGAGGCCAGGAAGATCACCATGTAGAAGCCGACGCTGGACCAGATCGCCACGGCGGCGATCGCCCAGAGGACGGTCTTCGGGTCGGTCAGCCACGAGCGTTGCAGCGCGCCGAGGCCGAGCCGGTCCAGCACGCCGTTGAGCAGCCCGATGTTCGGGGTGTAGACGTAGCTCCAGAGGATGCCGACGATGACGGCCGGGATCACCTGCGGGAAGAAGAAGACGATGCGGTAGAAGCCCGCGCCGCGCACCGCCTGCCCGCCCTGCGCGAACAGGGCGGCGAAGGTCAGCGCGATGGCGATCGTCACCAGCGGCAGCACCAGCAGCAACTGCCCGTTGCGGCCCAGCGCCTCGACGAAGCTGTCGTCCTTCAGGAGCGCCTGGAAGTTGGCGAACCCGACCCACGGCCGGTTCGCCGACACGCCGCGCCACGAGGTGAACGAGACGTAGATGGCCTGGATGTAGGGCCAGACCACGAACACGCCGTACAGCAGCAGGGCCGGCAGCAGGAACGGCACGATCAGCCGGTACTTGCCGTGGTTCATCCGGTGGACCCCCGATGCGGCCCCGGCGCACGCGCCGGGGCCGCCCGCCGCCCGGTTACGAGCGGGTGTACTTGGTGATGCCGGGGTCGTCCTTCGTCTCGTCGGCGGCGGACTGCGCCTCGTCCTGGAACTCCTCGATGGAGATTTGCTTCGTCATCAGCGAGGCCATGCTGGCCTTCACCTCGTCCATCATGCCGGGGTACCAGTCCGCCCACATGGCGGTGAAGGTGTTGTCGCCGGCGGCGGTGATCGCCTCCTGCGTCGAGGCGAACGCCGAGCCGAGGTCCAACCCTTCGCCGGAGCCGATCACCGTCGAAAGCGAGCGGGTAGACTCGGCGAAGAAGCGGCCGCCTTCCTGCGAGAAGAGCAGGCGCAACCACTCCTTGCCGCCCTGGACGTTCTTGCCCTGGGACGGCACGATGAACGGCTCGCCCGCGCCGGCGAAGATGCCGGTGAACGGGATCTGGTCGCCCGGCAGCGAGGGGGTCGGCCCGATCGCCATGTCGAACCCTTCGGGGATGGAGTCCTTCATCTCGTTTTCGAGCCAGGTGCCGCAGGGGAGGAAGAGGCACTTGCCCTGCAGCCACTCGTTCTGGGACTGGACGTGGTCGAGCCCTTCCCAGCCCGGCAGCATCAGGTCGCGCTCGGCGAGTTGGTACATCGCCGTGAGCACGTCGGTGACGGCCTGGGACTTCCACGCGTCCGGTTCGAGGTTGTCGATGGCGATCATCGCCGCCGGGTCGTGCTTCCAGAGCATCTGGTTGAAGACGAACCCGGTGATGTACTGCGGGTGGACGCCGGTGGTGCCGAAGAGCGCCATGTCGCTGCCCTTCAGTTCCTCGCCAATGGCGAGGAAGTCGTCCCACGTCTCCGGGTAGGAGAACCCGAGTTCGGCCATCTTCGACTCGGAGTACCACATCCCGAGCACGGTCAGCGCCCAGTTCAGCAGGTACTGGGTGCCGTTGAAGACGCCGCTGTCCTGCGAGCCGGGAACGAGGGTCTCGCCGACGGTCTTGCCCTCGGTGTCGAGCGACGGCGCGGCGAGCAGGTCGGCGAGGTCGGCCAGTTGCCCTTCGGCCACGAGCGCGGCGTTGTCGAGGTTGCCGGCGCCGGAGTTGTCGATGACGTCCGGCGGGCTGCCGGCGACGAAGCGCGGCTGCAGTTGCTCGCCGAGGCGCTGGATGCCGGCGTAGGTGATCTGGGCGTCGGGGAAGCGCTCGGTGTACATGCCGTTGACGTGGATGGCGTAGTCGTCGCCGAACCCGCCCTTGAAGATGACCACGTCCAGCGGCGCGGCGGGATCGACCCCGAGCGGGTTGGCGGCGTCCTGCGCGAAGGCGCGCAGCGGGCGGGCCCCGCCGAACAGCATCGCCATCGCCGGCAAGGACAAGCCGAGCGCCGCGCCCCGGCGCATGATCTCGCGCCGGGAGTGCCGCCCGCTCGCCTCGTCGGCGAGGAGTGCCTGGATGGAATCGTGCATGGGTGTGCCCCTCCTTGGGCGCGCCGGCGTCGGCGCGATGGGTCCCGCAATCCGGTTCGGCCGGGTGTTCGGGCATCGTCGCCCGCGCCCGCCTCGGGACTCGCCGCGCCATATTCGTGGCCTTCGCCGCGCCCGTCAACCGGGCGTTCGTCGGCGCGCGGGCCAAACGGCTACGGCAGCCAGGGTGCGGTGCTCCTGCCCAAATTCCACGGCGTTTCTGGCGTTGGATCCACTGGACAACGCATTGATTCCCAGTTCTAAGAGAAGGAAAAGCGGCCATACCGCTGAACCAGGGTTTGTGCTATTTCCCTTCGACGATGCCGCCGGCTCCCTCGGCCACGAAGGTGCCGACTTCCGCGCCGTCGAGCATGATCGCGAACTCGCCCGACTCCTCGGGAACGGTGAACTAGACGTCGGTATGCCCGTCGGAGGCGACGTCCTGCGCGTCCACCACGCTCTCGATGGCCAGCGTGTGGGCCGTGCCGTCGCCGGTGACGGTGATGACGAATGGTTCTCCGACGTTGCCCTCGATCCGCTCTGGGTCCATCTTGCCGTCCCTGATACCGACCTTGGTGCCCTCGGTGTCGATGGCGCGCAGTTCCGGCGTCGGGTTGCTCGGGTTGCCGGCGCCACCGGTCACGACCTCGTCGGCGAGTTCAATGGCGAGAGAGCCAGAGTCGTCTGGATGATCTATTCGCAGCGGCTGATCGTGTTCAGCGATGTCAATTGTCCATGTCACTTTGGCGTTTGTGTTGCTTGTTGACTGTCCCGAAATCTCAATTCTGAGTACATCAAATGTATCTTGATCTATCCAAAGATCCACGGATGCCGGTCCTGCAAGTGGCAACATGTTCAACGGACCTTCGAGGTGGGTTTGGGTATGCGAGCGCAATCGATAGACAGGGCGTCCTTGCAGTTCGTCGTCGGGCAGCAACACAGCCTCTTCAAGGAAGGGCCTTACGAGCTCAAAATTATGACCGGCACCGAAGACATTAATGGGTCGAAAGATAGGGAAATCGATAGGAGCCGGTTCCCATGCACCCGTCAGTCCGTCGGTTAGCCAGATTTCGTTTCCGATCGCCACGAGATCGACGGAAATCGAGCGACCGGACGTTTCGAGCCACAAGCGGGTGGCCAATCTGTTCGGCCGTTCCAAATGGCCTTCGGCCGAAAGGAGACGGATAGATTGACTTGGATCGACAAAGACATCTCCATGGACATCAAGTTTGAACGACAGGGTCGTGATTCCATAGAACTTCATGTCGGCCTGGATCAGGATCTCCTTTGGTCCAATCTCTATCGTTGTGGCTTCGCGTACGCTGAAAGTCCCGGATGGCACGCCATCGATCAGGACACGGTACGCCGCCGGTTTCGTTGTCGCTGTGAAATACAGGCGCGATTCGGCATCTGGCGGAATCGACATTCCAGACGTCACGGATTCGATGACGAGTTCCCGGCGCTCGTCGTCGCCGAGGATCGTCAGGTAAACGCTGTCGCCTGTTAGAGCCCAAAGTTCTGAAGGCTCCAGTTTCCCGTTAACGATGGCAGCTTCAATCAATGTCGATCCGCTTCCGGTGCTGACGCTGCCGAAAGGAGTGGGGCGAGGAGTTTCAGCGGCCGTGACGGTTAGCGTGCCCACCATGCCGGCCTCCTTGTGGCCGGGGATGTCGCAGATGAAGTCGTACTCGCCGACCGGCGCGTTGAGGGTGATCTCCTCTTCGGTGCCCGAAGCCTGCTCGACACGGATGCCAAGATTTGGGATCACGAAACTGTGCGGCGCGGCACCCTCGTTCGGCAGATGGATGACGACTTCGGTATCCGCCGGAATCGTCAACTCGTTCGGTTCGAAATAGATGTCGTGCGACGTTATCGCAAAAGCATGGGTGAGGTTGAAAGGTGTAGCGCTTGCCGACGAAATTGGTGTCGGGGTAGCCGTCGGCGTGACAGTTGATGACGAGACGGGTTTTACGTCGTTTCTGGCGATCCGAGCGATCGCCACCGGCATGGGTGCGACCATAGCTGGGCAGCCTTCTGCTAGGCACGCTGCCTGAGCTTCGACCAAGGGGTAGATCTCCTCAAGGGAGAAGTCGTTGATCGACGCAAATGTGAAATCAACGACCGAGTCCCCTTCGCGGATCAGGATTTTGATACGCTTTTCGGCGCCATCGTTTGGCCACCAGTCAGTGACATAGCTGTACGCAGCACGATCATCTCCCCAGTCGGGAAGACCTCCGATGGATTGCACGTCTGTTGCGTTGGATGCCCGAATACCCGATGGTTGCCAAAGGAACCACGTGTGTGCGCTGCTAATCGAGTCAGCTTGGGCAATCTGGACATCAATCATGGTTGTCGAAGCGCTGCCAGCCGCAGGCATCCAGATCGTGTATTGGTAGATTTCGTCAATTCCATGAGAACGCCAGCGGCGCTGCCAATATTCACTATCCGCTGCATTGTACCAATAAGGAGGTTGTATTGCGCCGTTGCGCAAGACGTAAGCGTCGAATGTGCCTAATGCCCCGAATTCAGAAAATCGAGCAACCGACGTAGAAGTCTCATCGCCGTTCGCCGGGCTCGCGTTGAGCTTCTCCGACGAAGCCGCGGCAAGCCGCTGTACGACCGCTGCGGAGGGTGCGCTCGATGCCGGCCCATAGGCATCCACGACAGCGACGATGGTGCCTTGACGATACGTCATTGTGGTGTCGCGGAACTCTCGTCCATCGCTGGTCGTGTAGACGCTCGTCGTAAGGAGCGACTCGTCGCCAACGGTGTGCATCCCTGGTTGAGGAGTACTACCCGCCCATCCGGGCGAGAGCAACTCGAATCCCGCCTTGGATCCCGCTTCACTAGCGAACTCCAATAGGAGCATCACGACCGCGCCGTTGTCCCAGATGTTGGCATCCGGGTCCGCAGGGGGAACAAGGCCAACGGCGTAGACCTGGAGCAGATCTGTGTCGGCGAGATAGTACGCAACCAACCCATCTGTGATTGGGCCGAGCCGCAGCTCGTCAATGTTCTCCGAAGCAGCAAACTGCCCGGCTCCGATCGTGAAGTCTGTGAGACCTTCGTTAGCGAGATCCATCGGGGAGAGTGTCAATGCCGGAAGGTCGCGCAGGTTGCTGCTTAACTGATCTGACGTAGCCGTAGCGTGCCGGGGTGTTGGACTCGGCCGAGGAGTGGCAGTCGGCCGAGGAGTGGCAGTCGGCCGAGGAGTGGCTTTGGAGGTTGGCGTCGCTGTGGCCGTAGGGACCGGCGTTAGCGTAGGCGTGGCTGTGGCTGCTACCTGAAGACTCGTGCCGGCCTCGGCCAGCAGCGGTTTGGCGAGGTTGACCGGCCGCAGCTGCCCGATCGAGCCGCCGGTGGGGATGCAGCCGACGTCCTCGGGGGTGACCTCCCCGTCGCCGTCGGTGTCGCCGGGGCGGCAGTCCAGCCTGCTGCCCTGCGTCGGGACGCCGACCAGCTCGCCCCGGGCGTCGACCGCGGTGCCGCCGCTGCTGCCGCCGGAGACGACCGCGTCGGTGTTGATCCAGGCCGGGCCGTCGATGCCCGCCGCGAAGTTGAACCCGCTGACGACGCCGGTGGTGTAGGTCAGCGCGTCCCCTCCGCTGGCCGGAAAGCCGAAGATGTGGAGGGGGTCGCCCAGCCCGAGCGCGTCGGAGTCCCCGAGCGGCAGGAAGGGAAACGTGAACCCTGTTGGCAGCCGCGAGCCGCCGTCGCGTGCGGTGATCCGCAGCACCGCCAGGTCGAGACCCCGGTCGATTTCGGCGACTTCGGCAAGGTAGGCCGGTTCCGGCGGGCGCACGCCGTCGGAGACGAGGATGACGAAGCGGTCGTTTCGGTAGGTGATCTCCACGCCGGGCTGGTCTTTCTGGACGAAAGCCTCGATCTCGGCGACCTGCCGGGCGATGCCGGCGCGGTCGACGACGTGGGCGTTGGTCAGGACCAGCCCGTCCGCCGAGACGACCGTGCCGCTGCCGATCGGCAGCGGCAGCGGCATCGAGAAGTCGTTCTCGACCCATTCGGCGGCGATGGCCACCTGGACCGCGGCGGCCACCGCGGCGTCGCGCACGCCGGGGTCGATCTGGGCGCGAACCGCCGCCGCGAGCGCCGCGTCGTTCGCCATGTCGGCCGAGGCTCGAGGCGTCAGCACGCCGTTGACATTGGAAAGGATGAGGGCGGCGACCAGCAGCACGCAACGGGCAACCAGCATACTGGCCTCCGGCCATATCGCGTGATCAGGGCGAGGTGCTTGTCGATTCAATCGACATCATAGCAACGAGCCGTCTCGCGCGCCGTGGCAGGGATCATCAGTTTGATCGGGCGCTCGCCTCGGCAACCGGCGTGGCCATGTTCCCGGGTTCCGGTTTTTCGTACAACGCCCACTCCCCCGCGTTCCACAGCAGTCCAGTCCACGGCGAGGGGTCGAAGCCGCCGACCTCGGTCCGGCTGGCGGGGTATGCCTTCTCCCAGGCGAGGAAGATGACCGGGACCTCCCGCGCCAGCAGTTCCTGGATCTGGTGGTAGGCGTCCCGCCGCTCGTCGAGGTCGAGGGTGGAAGCGCCCCGCGCGGTCAGGGCGTCGATCTCGTCCTGGAAGGCGTAGGGGTGGAAGAACGCCGGCAGGTTGCCGCCGGGCGCGGTCGGGCTGGTCGGGATCTGGGAGGAGTGCCAATAGAACAGGTCGTCCGGGTCGTTGCCGTTGGTCCAGGCGAACAGGCAGGCGGTCATCGCGTCGGAGAACTGGTAGCCGAGCGGACCCCAGAGTTGCTCCGGTTCCGCGAAGCGCAGCCGGATCGCGATGCCCAGCGCCGACCACGCCGAGGCGATTACCGTCAGGATCGCCTCCGCCTGCGGGTCGCCGGCCACTCCCCACAGTTCGAGCCGGAAGGGGACGCCGCCGCGCGCCAGCGCGCCGTCGCGCCCGGGGCGCAGCCCGGCGTCGGCGAGGAGGCCGGCCGCCCGCTCCGGGTCGAAATCGCGCGGGCGCAGGGTCGGGTGGTATGCCCAACTTTCCGGCATCTGGTCGGCGAAGGCGGGGATCGCCCGCCCGCCGAGGATGTCGGCCACGATCCCCTCGCGCGGGGTAGCGAAATCCAGCGCCTGCCGCACCGCCCGCTCGCGCAGGAAGCCGACCTGCTTGAGGTCGAGGTGGAGCCAATTCGGCGTCGGGTGCTCCGTCACCACCACGCCGGGGATGTCTGTTGCCGCCTGCCCGTCGATCGCCGGCAGTCCCAGCGCGCCGCCGGAGAGATGCACCTCGCCCGCTGCCAGCCCGCCGAGGATCGCGTCCGCGCCGGGTGCGAACCGGATCTCGATGCCGTCGAGGTTCGCGGATTCGCCCCAGTAGTCGTCGAAGCGCACGAGTTCGATCGCCTGGCCCGGTGCCCAGCCCGCGATGCGGAACGGCCCGGTGCCAATAGGTGCGCTGGCCAGCAGCGCCTCGGCGTCCGCGCTCGCCAGTAAATCGGCCGGCAGCACCGGCGCCACGGCAACGGTCGAAAGGAACGGCGCGTACGGCTCGCTGGTGCGGACCACCACGGTGCGCGGGTCCGGCGCGTCGATACTGGTGATCTTGGCCCACGCCAGCGAGCCTTGCCCGAACGCGCCCGCTTCGCGCTGCCCTTGCCAGCTCGCCGCCACGTCGGCGCTGGTCAGCTCCGTTCCATCGTGGAAGCGGACGCCCTCGCGCAGCGTGAAGGCGTAGGTCATGTCGTCGGAGGCGATGGCGAAGTCGTCGGCGAGGACCGGTTGCAGCCGCCCGGCCGCGTTGTAGCGCAGCAGCCCCTCGACGACGCCGTCCAGCACGTCGAGCCCGGCGGCATCGGCTAACCACGGGTGCAGCGTAAATGGTTCGGCCAGCGCCCCGACGACGAGCGTGCCGCCTTCGTGGCGCTCGCCCGGGGTCGTGGGCGTCCCGCCGTCCGGTACGGGCGTCGCGGCCTGCCGAAACGGGAACGACGCGGCGAACCGCGGCGCGAGCGCGAGCCCGCCGGCGGCGGCCAGCACCGCGCGGCGGCTCAGCGCGGGTCGGATCGTCGGTGGGACCCTGACGTTCGCCATGCGCGAAGTCTACGCGCCACGCCGGTTCGGCACGCCCCGGGAGGCTGTTCCAGAACCCCGCCGGCGGGGCTCTCCAGGTCGGGTGGCGGGCCGGGCAAGGGATGTGCGAACGTGAAGATCATGGTGGAACCGTCCGCCGCCCGGGAGTTTCGCGAAGGGGTGCTCGCATGACCGAGGTCGCCGAGGACGTGGTCAACCACGTCAAGGTCGAATACTGCCCGTCCTGAGGCTATCTGCCTCGTGCCGCCGGTCTGGCGGAAAACCTGTTGCACGATTTCAAGACCGCCATCCCCGGCGGCGTCGCCATCGTCCCCGGCCGCACCGGGTCGTTCGAGGTGACGTGGAACGGGGAACTGATCTACTCGAAGTTCGCCACCGACCGCTTCCCCGAACCGCTGGAAGTCGAGACCGTCGTCGCCCACAAACTGGGCTTGCCGCCGCCGGTCGCGGAGGAGGCGCAGGGTGCGACCGGCGAGGCGGTTTGATCGCGTCGTCAGGCGTTGACCCGGAGATTCCTCGCACACGGCGATCCTCGCCGCTCGCCCGGGCCTTCGACCGAGATCCGGCCGACCGAACCGGGGTCCGTTCGTCGTCGTCGGGAATGGACCCTGCCCTCCCTCGCCGGTCCTCGCGACCGAGGGACGCCGGATGGGCGGCCGCCGGGTCGTACGGCATCCGGGCGGTTGTCCCGCTGCCGGCGCTGGCCGCGGGCGGCCACCCGGCGTCCTCCCCCGTCCGCAAACGGCGTCGCCCGGGGAGGCCCCGCGATGTCCGTTTGTTCGGTATTTATTCGGTATTTATTCGCCGTTTATTCGGCATCGGCTTGACCACGTAACGTCGCGTATGTACGCGTTATTGCGGCCGGATTGGAGTTTATTCGCTCGCCCCTCCCGCACTCAGCGCTCGGCACCCGCTTCCGGATGCGCCCGCCCCGGTGCGCTCGCGTGGCTGGCAGGGGGGTGCCGAAGAAACCCGGTCTCCGCGTGGTTATGGGAAAACCGCCGCCGAATAAACGCCGAATCAATACCGAATAAACACCGAAAAAACTCAGGCGCGATCGCGCAGCCAGCCCGTCCACCGGCGATGGCCGGTCCAGACCGATCGGCCGGACCCGGATCAGCCCCGGGCGGCCGTGATCCAGGTCCGGATCGGTCGGGCAACCGCCATCATTCCGCAATGGCGTCCGGCAGCCCGTCCAGCGCGGACGGCACCCGCAGGGCCCAGATCGACCCCGGGTAGCGCGCGGTCAGGTCCGCCCAGGCGCGGTCGCGGGCGTCGCCGTCGTTGCCGCCGCGGTAGTAGTCCGCGATGCCCAGCCAGTAGAGCAATTCCGGGTGGAGCGGGCCGTCCCAGCGGCGGGCAAGGGCCGCTTCCAGCCGTTCCACGGCGGTGTCGTACCCGGCTTCGCGCATCCGCGCCTTCGCCTCGCCGAGGTCGAGGAAATCGAGGAACTCGGCGGGCGGCACGCTGTTGACGTTGCGCTCGTGGACGACCCCGCGCCGGTCGGTCACGAGGATGGTCGGCAGCCACGCGACGTGCAGTTCGCGCACGCGCGGGTCCTTGTGGTCGAGGCGCAGCGCAACGAAGCGCTCCTCGACGGCGTCGATCACGGCGGCGACGGGATACACCACGGTATCCAGCAATTCGCAGCCGATTCAGTGGTCCTTTTCGACGTCGATGAGCACCGGCTTGCGTTCGGCGCGGGCGCGGGCGAACGCGCGGTCCCAGTCGTGCTCCCAGGTGATTCCCGCCATCTCGAATCTCCCACCACTTCGGCATCCCATCGACGAGGGCGCCGGTTTCGCGAATGGGGTCCGACCGCTCGCCTTGGCGATCTACTGTGTCTTAGCGCCGTGTAGTTTGAGGAATGCTCTCAACGGAGGGTATGGTATCCGCGACAACTTGCCAAAGTTGGTGTCTTCATTGAAATCTCTGCCCTCCTCTGCTTTTCGGCCGTAGGTGGTCGTGTCAAGCGCCTCACCTAGCTTCTTCTTGATCTTCCCCGTCTTGCTCAATACGGTCGGCGTAAGATAATTGCCGAACCACATTCCCCCTCCGTTCAGGAGGCGTTGGTCACGGGATCGCACGCACTCGATCATCGAGAATAGTCCCAGATCGATGATCGTAATGGAGAAGAGATCCGGATCGTGCTTGTCGGGACGGAGCTGGTGTGCGATCACCAGCAGGACATCGGTCGTGGGGTTCACGTTGTTGAGTGTCACTTTCTGGGTGAGTCGCGCCGACGGTTCCCGCGGCGTCGGGGGCTTTTTCATCTCGACGTCTTCCGGATCGACGTACAGCGCCTTGAGTTCCAACCGCTTTCCAGATTGGTGTATGTAGTCCGGGTAGACCTCGCGATCACCAAGATCACCTGCATGGCGATTGAGGCCGACTTGCCGAACCTTGGCGGCCTCGTCCGGCGGCAATATCTCGGCAAGTTGCGGAATACATGCGTCCATGAGCAACCCGGCCAAGCTCCCGATTTGTCCCGGCTCAAAACCAGGAAGGATTAGCCGCGGGAGTTTGAGTACGTCAAACTGTGTATTGATCAACGGGGTGAGGGCAACGCGTAGTGCTTCGAGTTCCTCGGGTGTGATCTCTGGCGTCTGGCCGGTCACCTTCTCTCCTTTCCTGCACTGGGCGGGGACGCGATTCGACCCTTGCTCGGTACGAGGTGACGCATATCAGTAGGTATTAGCTCTTCCAGCCCGATCTGAAGTACTTCGCATAATGAAAGCAATTCCAGTAGATCAATTCGACGCTCAAAAGTTTCGACCTTTGATATGTAGCTTGACGGCATGCCAACGCTGTTCGCGAGCTCGGCTTGAGACAATCCTTGGCTCTTGCGTGCTGCCCGCAAACGGCCAACAATCTCTATGTAGCGGGGATCGTGTATGGACTTTGGCACTTCACCTACTTTCGACCACGGCTACCAAGCTGACGATCGATCCGAAGCTAGACGCACTCTGGAAAATCCCCAAAATCGGGAGTTTGCTTCTTGCCCGACGGCATCTTGCTACCGCCGATGCCGCGTGCTAGCGTGGGAGTGGTGCTACGGCCGACTTCGAGTCGCATGTGTCGCGGTCCTAGCCGTGGCCGAACATCGGCAGGAGCCAGTTGTCGGCTAGTCCATCAAGTTCAACGGGGTCTTTGGAATTCGGATTTTCTGACCCAGTTGAGGGCCTGCCCGCCGGAGGGGTGAACGTGGCGAAGAGGCATGTGATCCGAGCGGGGGACCTGGAGTCGGTGTTCGGCCGAATGCAAGAGCTCGTGTTGGCCAACTCGGGAGAGGATGAATTCGAGGAGATCTTCAAGCTTTTGGTCGCCAAGTTGTTGAATGAAGAACGCGCTCCAGGAAGCACGGCATTCAAGCAGCATGCGTCTCCGGAAGAAACGTCCAGAGCCGTGAACGCGCTGCTCTGGGAGGCGAGTAGGCGCTGGCCGGGGGTGCTTCCCCAACCCCCGACCAGTCGGCTCACGGATGAGCACCTTTCCGTCTGTGTACAGGCACTTCAGGGAGTCTCGTTGCGAGATGGGAGCCTAGAGGTTCTGGACGGCGCCTTCGAGTACCTCGTCTCGCGAGTCGCCAAGAGTGCAAAGGGCCAGTTTTTTACGCCGCGACACGTCATCGACTGCTGCATCAGGATGATCGATCCGAATCCGACGGAAACGGTGCTCGACCCAGCCTGTGGATCGGCAGGCTTCCTGATCCACGCGATGAACCACGTTGCCGAACGCGGCACGTTCGATCGCTCGTCGTACTCGGAGTTGCAACTCTGGGGGTTCGATTTCGACCATCGGGCGATTCGGGTAGCCAAGACCCTGATGTTGATGGCCGGCGATGGACGGGCAAACCTGTTCCGTGCGAACAGCCTTCTCACGCCGGCAGCCAATCAAACGCTCTTTACAAACGGTGGGACGGACGAGGGTACGCCATGGCTAACCATTGAGGACGTCGTACGGGCCAGGGTGCGTGGGTTCAGGGGATTCGACATCGTGGTGACGAATCCTCCATTTGCTGGCGAGGTCCGCGAACAGCACATTCTGCAAACGTATGGCCTTTACCGCCGAGGGCGGCGAGTGGAGCGTGATGTCCTTTTTCTTGAACGGATCGTCGATCTGCTCAGGCCGGGCGGCCGGTTTGCGGTCGTTCTCCCCCACAACAAGTTTGGAGGGGTGAATTGGGCGTATGTACGCGAATGGCTCGTGCGCCACGTTCGCGTGGTGGCGGTGCTTGGGCTGGGTAGACATACCTTTCTGCCCCATACCCATCAGAAGGCGAGCGTCTTGTTTGGTGTCAAGCGAGCTCGACCTGTCCAGCGACTCGAATCCGAGGAGATCCTATTTTTGATCAGCGAGCGAGACGGCAAGGATTCAAGAGGGCAGGTGATTCCGCGTATCGGATCCAGTCCAGAGGATCCGGCGTGGAGCCGGGCCGATCACGACTTGGGCGACATCGTCACGATGTTTCACGACTTCGTTGCAGCGTCGAATATCCCTTGGAGGAACGATGATGGCACGCAGTAGCATCGTAAGGTTGAGCAATCTCGATCGCATTTTGATCCTAGCCCCCGAACGCTACGATCCGCGGCGGACCACGCGAACCGGTGCCCACGTGCTTTCCAGCGTTGCCACGGTGGTCCGAGAGCAGGTGTCGCCCGCGAACGGTTCACGTGCTCCTCGCTGTCGCGTCGTCGATACAAGCGACGCACGCGAAGGAGTGCTGTTCCCTCGCCGGCCACCCATCGACTTGGACGAGATCGGCAGCGCAAAGAAGGTCGTGAAGCCCGGAGATGTCATCGTGTCGCGGCTTAGGCCGTACTTGCGGCAGGTGGCGTATGTAGACGACAAGATCGCAGAGAATCAGCAGGGCAGCGTTCTCCTTGTTTGCAGCACCGAGTTTTTTGTTCTACGCAGCTTGGACGACCGGAGTGTGGCTTTTCTTGTTCCGTTCTTGCTGAGTGATCCCATTCAATCGGTGCTTGCCGCGTCTCAAGAAGGTGGTCATCATCCAAGGTTCAATCAGGCAACACTTGAGTCGCTACCGATCCCCGATTGGTTGATTGCTTCGAGAGACGAGGTGTCAACCAACGTTGTGCAGCTCGTTTCCGCCGCACGCAATGCCGATAATGAAATGCGAGCGCTGGTTGCACGATGTTCGGACGCCTCCAGGGTCGTCGCGGCGGGGTCCGCCGAACCCGGTGTATGACATGGCGGACCAATCGGTCGCAATCCCGTAAACCGTGTTGGACGCGAGGGCAGGCTCTTCCGGTCACGTGCCCCCCGCACAAGCACAACTAAGGCCGTGCCGAAAGGGCGTGCAGTATACTCGCGCTCCAACTCCGGCCCGACGAAGCGCAGGGGGTAAGCGTCGCCCGGTCGCGGCATGCGCCGCGTTCGCCGGGGGTTCGGCCGAGCCGTGATACGCGAAACCTGAACGCCAGGAGGAGGCTACGGTGTCCCACCTCGATCGAAGCGGACGGGCGATGAACGATTTGCGCCGGGCGATGCACGACCACGCGCTCGACCGCCGCGGATTCCTCAAGGTCGCCGGCGCGGCGGCCCTCGCCACCGGGCTGACGCGCACGGCCGCCGGAGCCGCCCCGGCTCCCGCCGGCGGCCGGGCCCGCATCGCGCGCCGCCAGGCCGACGCCAACATCCTCATCTACGGCGCGAACCAGGACATCTCCAACCTCGACCCGCACACCGGCCACGACTACTCCATCACCTGGGGCCAGCGCGCGGTCTACGACAGCCTGCTGCGCTACGAGGGCGACCCGGCCGAACTCAAGCCGCTGCTCGCCACCGAGGTCACCGGCAACGACGACGCCACCGAGTGGACGATCGTGCTCGACGAGCGGGCGACGTTCCACGATGGCTCCAAGGTCGATGCCGAAGCGGTCAAGTGGAACTTCGGCCGGATGCTTCGCAAGAACCTCGGCGTCGCCTGGATGTTCGCCACGGTGATGGACGAGGACTCGGTCGAGGTCGTCGATCCGCGGACCCTCAAGGTCACGCTGCTCCGGCCCTTCGCGCCGTTCGACGCGGTGCTGCCGTGGCTGTTCGTCGCCAACCCGGCCGTCGTCGAGGCCAACGCGGTTGACGGCGACGAAGGCGAGAACTGGCTGCGCGAGCACGAGGCCGGCGGCGGTCCGATGACCATCAAGACCTGGGAAATCGGCACCGTCTACGAGTTCGAGCGCTTCCCGGACTACTGGTGGTCGCCGGAAGATGGCCGCGCCCCGCTCGACGGCCTCGTCTGGCGGATCATGCGCGAATCCTCCACCAAGCGGATCGCGCTGGAGACCGGCGAGATCCAGTACGCCGACCGCATGACCCCGGATGACACCGAGGCACTGCGCGCCATCCCCAACATCGTCATCAACGACGCACCGTCGCTGACCCCGTTCGCCATCAAGCTCAACAACCAGGTCGGTCCTACCAGCGACATCAACGTCCGCAAGGCCCTCGCCCATGCCTTCGACTACGAGGCCGCCATCGAGTCGGTCTCAGGCCGCGGCGTGATCATGCAGGGCCCGCTGGCGACAGCGCTCGTGCCGTGGCACAAGACGGACCTGCCGGTGCTCGGCTTCGACATGGACGCCGCCCGGGCCGCCCTCGACGCCAGCGCGCACGCGGGCGGTTTCGAACTGGAATACGTCTACGTCACCGGCCTGACCGAGGAAGAGATCTTCGGGCTGATCTGGCTGGAGCGGCTGGCCGAACTGGGCATCACCCTGAACATGGTCCCGCTCGTCTGGCCGGACATGGTCGCCCGCGCCGCGAACGCCGAAACGTCCCCGGCCGCGATGGCGGTCTACGCCGGCACCGACTACGTTGACCCGGACAACTTCCTTTGGCAGTCCTACCATTCCAGCCAGGCCGGATTCTGGGCGGCGGCGAGCCACTACATCAATCCCGACCTGGACAAGATGCTGGAGGACGCGCGGGCCTCGACCGACCAGGCGACGCGCAAGGAGCTCTACGACGCCGCCCAGCTCAAGCTGGTCGAGGACGCCGTCGAGATCTGGGTCTACACCGAAATCGAAAGCGAAATCTGGGACGCTTCGCTCGGCAACCCCTACGATCCGATCCTGGGCGGTGATGTCCGCTCGTTCTCCTATCAGCAGTCGTAGCGCAACGCGCCGGGATCTGGATGACGGATCCCGGCGCGGCCCGTTCGTCGCAGGGGAGGGCGCCGGGCCCTCCCCTACGACCGACGAGATTCGGCATCGACCTTCAACGTCGCCCGCGCCGGCCGGCAGGAAGCGCCCAATCCCGCCATGAGCCTCGCCAGCTACGGACTCCGCCGCCTGCTGCTGCTGATCCCGACCTTGTTCGGGGTCAGCCTGCTGACGTTCGCGCTGTCCCGGATCGTTCCCGGCGACCCGGCGCGGCTGGCGGCCGGAGCGCAGGCTACCCCGGAGATGTACGAGCAGATCCGGCGGGAGTTCGGGCTGGACCAGCCGCTGCCGGTCCAGTACTGGAACTACCTGACGGGCATGCTCCAGGGCGACTGGGGCAACTCCATCCTGTCCCGCCGCCCGGTGGCCGAGGACCTCGCGTCGTTCTGGCCGGCGACGTTCGAGCTGGTGCTGGTGGCGATGACCATCGCCGTGCTGGTCGGGGTGCCGCTCGGCGTACTCGCCGCCGTCCGCGCCGACCGCCCGGTCGATCAGGCGTCGCGCGTCGTCGCCCTGCTCGGGGTGAGCGTGCCGGCGTTCTGGCTGGCCGTGCTGCTGCAACTGTTCTTCGCGCTGCGCCTGGGCTGGCTGCCCGTTTCCGGCCGGCTGCCGACCTCGGTCAGCCCTCCCCCGAACCTCACCGGGCTCTACCTCTTCGACAGCGCCGCCGCCGGGCAATGGGACACGTTCGGCGCGGCGTTGCGGCAGATCATCCTGCCGGCGGTGACGCTTTCGTTCCCAGCGCTCGCCACGATCATGCGCTTCACCCGCGCCAGCCTGCTCGAAACCCTCGGCCAGGACTACGTGCGGACGGCCCGCGCCAAGGGCGCCGGCGAGCGCCGCGTCGTCGTCCGCCACGCGCTGCGCAACGCGCTGATTCCGACCATCACCATGATCGGTCTCTCGTTCGGTTGGTCGATGGGCAGCTCGGTGCTGGTCGAAACGGTGTTCGACTGGCCGGGCATCGGCCTCTATGCGACGAAGTCCGCGCTCACGCTGGACTTCATGCCGATCATGGGAATCGCGTTGCTCTACGGCGTCGTCTTCAGCCTGATCAATATCGTGGTGGACTTGACCTACGGTGTGCTCGACCCCCGGATCAGCCGGTCGTGAGCGCGCAGGGGATGGGCGGCGCGCTGGCCGGCGCGGCGCAACCGGCGGACGCGGGCCGCCGCTTCAAGCTCTCCGACGGGCAGCGGCGGGCGATCCGGCGGTTCCGGCAGAGCCCGCTTTCGATGGTCGGGCTGGTCATCATCCTGCTGCTGTTGGTCGTTGCCGTCATCGGCCCGTTCTTCGTGCCGTACCCGGAGGACGCATCGGGCGCCGTCCACATCACCCAGCGGCTGAAGCCGCCGACGTGGGAGCACCCGTTCGGAACGGATCAGGTCGGGCGCGACGTCTTCACCCGCGTGATCGTCGGGGCGCGGGTGTCGCTGATGGCGGGCATCACCGTCATCGCGCTGGCGCTCACGATCGGCACACTGCTCGGCGCCATCGCCGGTTTCGTCGGCGGCTGGGTCGGCGAGGCGATCATGCGCGTCACCGACATCTTCCTGACAATCCCCGACCTGATCCTGGCGATGGCCTTCGCCGCCGCGCTCGGTCCCGGTCTCACCAACGTGATGATCGCCGTCTCGCTGGTCTGGTGGCCGGGCTACTGCCGGCTGGCGCGGGCCAACGTGGTCGCGCTGCGCGACGCCCAATTCGCCGAAGCGGCGACCTCGCTCGGAGCCAGCCGGGGCAGGGTCCTATTCGGCCACGTGCTGCCGAACGCGATGCCGACCATCCTGGTCAAGGCGTCGATGGACATCGGCTTCGCGGTGCTGACGACGGCGGCGCTCGGGTTCATCGGCCTCGGCACCCAGCCGCCCACGCCGGACTGGGGCGTGATGATCGCCGACGGCCGCAAGTACCTGCGCGAAGCCTGGTGGTTCTCCACCTTCCCCGGCATCGCCATCCTGCTGACGGTGTTCGCCTTCAACCTCCTCGGCGACGGCCTGCGCGACGTCTTCGACCCCCGCGCCCGCCGCCGCTGATCCCCGCCGGGCTGGCTGTACACTCAGGGTGAGCGTCGGGCTCGCCTGGTGCGCCCCGCCCCGGAGGACTGCCATGGTCGCGACGCGGACCTACACGGTCGATGAACTCGAACGTACCCCACCCGACGGCGATTGGTCCGTCAACTCCTGGGAGTTGGTCGATGGCGAGCTGGTGGTCGTCACGCCGACCGGCGGAGAGGCGAGTGGCATCCCCATGAAGATGGGGTTTCTGCTCGGAAGCGTGATCTACCCAAACCGCCTCGGCAAACTCTATGGCCCGGATGGCGGCTTCAAACTCTTTCCCGGCCGCGAGACGATGCTCGTGCCCGATGTTGCCTTCGTCCGCGCCGAGCGAGTGCCACCCCTGGAGGAAGAGCGGAAGATCCTCCGGTTGGTCCCGGATTTCGTCGTCGAAGTTCGATCTCCATCGGACAACTGGGCGCCTTTGCTGGCGAAGGCGGCAATCTACCTCGAGGCCGGCGTGCGGCTCGTTTGGCTGATCGACCCAATCAACCGCACGGTTACGGTGCTCACACCGAGTACCGTACTCGCTACCCTGCACGCGGGCGAGACCATTGACGGCGTCGATGTCCTGCCCGGCTTCTCGGTCCGGGTCGCCGAGATCTTCGAATAGGCCCCGCGCGATCCCCGCTTAGTGAACGCCCGCCGCTGCCCGTTCCGCCCGTTCGGCGCGGAAGCGTTCCGCCCACGCCTCGCTGGTGTCGTCGGCGAGCTTGACGGTGCGCGGGCGGCCGATCTCGAAGTCCGGCGGCGGCTCGACCCCGAGGTGGGTCAGCATCCGCCGCGTGGTTCCCTCGTAGTCGCGCACGAACCGTTCGTAGACGACGTGCATCGGCTCGATGCCGCTCTCCGCGAAGAAGCGCGCGATCCCGGCTTCGCCCTGCTCGATCTCGGCCAGCAGCGCGGCGATGCCGTCGTAGTCGTAGACCGGGTCCCGTCCGGTCCGCCGCGATCCCTTCACGATCTTGCGGCGGCCTTGCCCGGTGCGCCCGGCGCGGGCTTCTTCCTGGCCCCAGACGCCGGTCTCCTTCGCCTTCCAGTAGGAGATCGCCTGCCGCACCGTGTCGTCGCGGGTGATCCGGAAGTAGCGCACGTCCGGGAACAGCTCGCGCAGGATCTCGCCGAGCGGCATCTCGGCGAATTCCGGTTCACGGCGGGCCACCCGTTCGAGGTGGAGCAGGTGGGCGTAGAGCAGCTTGCTGCCAAAGACGCCGTTGTCGGTGCTGCGTTCGGCCATCAGCCGCGCCACGAAGGGGCGGATGCCTTCGGTGCCCCACTTGCGCGCCCAGAACCCCATCTTGTGCCCGAAGTGCTCGCGCGGGTCCCCGGCGAGGTCGGTGGCATTCAGCGCCTGCCCGAGCAGCGTGCTGCCGCTGCGGGGCGTGGCGAGGACGAGATAGGTGGTGGTGGTGGTTGCGGTTTGGGCGACGGACATGGGTTGGCTGCTTCCTCCAGTAGGTTGCGGTCGCGGCGCGCGTGGAAGAGTCTAGAAGAAGACGGCGCAGGTGACGACGAAGATCACCCCGGTGAAGATCGGCCAGTAGAGCGCCAGCGGCCAGATGTTGTTGCGGTAGTCGAAGAACCGGGGCGAACTCGGCGCGTCGAGCGCGATCGCGTTGGTCGTCGCCAGCAGGATCATCGCGTACAGCGTGAACGGCAGCACCTCGATGTAGGACACCTGCTGCGACGAAAAGGTGGCCCGCATGTTGGAATGCTCGACCACGACCGCCAGCAGCAGCGCGCCGTTCGCGCCAAGCACGCCCAGCGTCGCCAGCCCGAACCGTTGGCGCAGTTCCGGGTCGTTGGTGTTGAGCAGCATGGCGCCGAACACCAGCGCCGCGATCGCCAGCACGAACGGCAGGTGCTTGATCAGCGCCGGCACGAAATCCCGCTTCACTTCGAGGTTGTAATACAGCTCCGGTGCGCGGGTCAGGAACGCCGCGTCGTGTAGCCCGAACCGCGCGTCGTAGGTGTGCAGGACGTAGGAGAACCCGGAGGCGACGAAGGTCCAGCCCGAATAGACGAACTGCTCGTCGATCCCGGTCGAGGTGAACGGCGAGACGTCCCGGTACGACGCGAAATCGGGGACCAACTCCACCGGGCCATCGAAATCGACCGGCCACAACCGGAGCCAGATGTCCTGCCGGTCGAGCGGGTAGTGGGTGTAGTCGAAGGGCTGCCGCAGCGGCGCGTTGAAGTACCAGCCGACGATCTCGACATCGCCTTCGCGCTCCCGGTAGGCCTCCGTCATGGCGTAGGTATCGCCGGCCTCGGGCAGGATCACGCCGCGCTCGACGCTGGCCGGGATCTCCGGCCCGAAACGCTGCCAGACGAACCCGGACACCTGCACGGTGTCGTCGGACAGGAACTCGAACGACTGGAGGAACACCCCGGTCGGAATTCGGTAAACGGGTTCGTCGAACGCCATCGGGTGCGCGTCGAGGGCGGCGTGTGCTTCGGCCTCGCTCGTCACCAGCGTGCCGTGGATGGCGTCGAGGTCGCGCACGTTGAACGACAGGGCCCACAGCGCGACTGTTCCCAGCGCCAGCGATAGCGCCCACATCGCGGAGGTCCGCCGGAGGGCGGCCGGCGTGACCTTCTCCGGCCGGAACAGGACGACCGCCAGCACCAACAGCGCCGCGACCGCGGCCACCGTGGCCGCGGCATGCATCCGGCCGCCGTTGGTCGGCGTGAGCGTTCCGAACGTCACATGGATCCGCCACGCCAGCAGCGCCGCGACCGCCAGCGCAGCCACGAACCCGGCGAGGGCGATCCGGTGGACGACGCGGGCGCGGCGCGGCAGCATGCGGTCTTGGGGACGACCGGCGGCACGGGCCGGAGGCGGGTGGAAACTGGCATAGGGTACCCGAACCGCCGGTCGCTATCCTGGCCCGGCCCGCGCGCGTTCCTCCTGCCGGATGGGGGCGCCGCGACCTCCGATCAGGTCGCCGACGACATCGACTGGTCCCGGCTGGTATCGCTGCCGGAAAGATCGACCAGCGGCGACTGGTCCTGCCCGCCGCCCTGCGGACTGGTGCCGTTGCCCTGCCCGGCGCCGACCATGCCTTGCCGCTCGCCCGCGCCCGGGTTCTCCAGCCCGTCGGCGTTGCCGGACGGCTCGCCGGAGCCGCCGGAGGCGTCCCCCTTCGTCAGGTTGGAAGGCCGCGGGTGCTGGACCAGACCGCCGGTGGTGCGGGTCGTGTCGTAGCCCGTGGCCGGGTGGGTCGGGCCGCCCGCGTGCGGGCGCGGGATCGGGTGGGCGTCGTGGCCGCCGAGGGCGTAGTCGGCTTGCCCGGATGCGCCCATGCCGCTGCCGCCGCCGCCCCAGTCCATCTCGGTCACCGGGGCCGGCTGGTTCGCGGTTCCCTCGGTTTCCACACCCGATGCCGCGCCGAGGGGCGCGCCGGGCGGTGGGGTGGCGGCGAAGACGACGCCGGCATCCGGGTCGTTGCCGGGGTTCTGGCCGCCGATGTCCTTCGGGTTGGAGCCGCCGGGGATCGTTTCCCGGTCCTTGTTGGGCATCGCTTCGTGCAGGGGCATCGTCGGACCTCCTTCGATCGCTAGACCGGGCTCACCCCGTCGCCGGCGTCCGGCGCGAGCAGCGTGCCGCCGGTGTCGTCCCCAACCTGCGCCGGCGCGGCGTGGGTCGGCGAGGCCGCCGGCGGCTCGACGTCGGGAACGAGCAGGCTGTCGGAGCGCTCGCCGCTGGTCGCCGGCGGGCGGCCGAAGAGCACGCCGACACCGCCGCCCGAGGAGATGGCCGCGCCGCCGATGGAGGCGGTGTTGCCCTCGTCCCCGTCGTCGCTGGTGATCGTGTCCGGTTGGTCGGTCATGCGGGCGCTCCCCGGTGCGGCGGCGGACGTTCCGCGGCCGTTGCCGGGAGTCAACGCATCAGCGGTGCCAGACTGCATCCGGGCAGCCTCGGACGCCGCAGGGAATGACTACCCGGGGAGGGTCCGCGGCGCCATCGCGGAGCCGGTGCCGATCCGCTTCGGGATCAGTGCTGTCCGAGCCGCTCGACCAGCGACCGCCCGCTCGGGGCCTGGCCGGTCCGTTCGGCCTCGGCGTCGATGCGAGAGAACCCTTCCTGTACGTAACGGATGCCGAGCCAGCGCAGCGGTTCCGGTTCCCACGCCTTGGAGCGGTGGTTGACCGTCGGCAACTCCGTCAATTCCGTGGCCCGGCCGGTGATCAGGTCGGCCAGCACCCGGCCCGACAGGTTGGCGGTCGAGACGCCGGACCCGGTGTAGCCCCACGCGCCGGCGATGCCGTTGGCGGCGTCGAAACTCGTCGTCGGCATCCAGTCGCGCGGCATGCCGAGCGGCCCGCCCCAGGCATGGCTGAAACCGATGCCGCGCAGGGCCGGGAACCACTCCAGCACCATCTCGCGCAGTTTCGCGTGCGTGGGATCGTGGCGGTCCATCTCGTCGGTGATCTTCGAGCCCATCCGGTAGGGAGCGCCGCGGCCGCCGAACAGGATGCGCCCGTCCTCGGTGCGCTGCAGGTAGTCCACCGTGAAGCGGGAGGATGACAGCAACTCGCGCCCCGCCCAGCCGATCTCGACCCATCGGTCGTCCGGGATCGGCTCGGTCAGCACGATCAGCGAATAGACGGGGATGAGCGCCCGCTTCATGGCCTCCAGCCGGGTGAGGTAGGCCTCTCCGGCGAGCACCAGCGTCTTCGCCCGCACCGTCCCGTAGGGCGTGTCGAACCGTGGGTCGCGCCCGGGATGGTAGGCCGAGACGGGGGTTTGTTCGTGGATGATCCCGCCCTTGCCCTCGACCGCGCGCGCCAGCCCGCGCACGAGCCGCCCTGGGTGAACCACCGCACCGTGCGGGTGGTAGATGCCGGCCAGCGCGTTGGTGACGCGGACCCGCTGGGCGACCTCCTCGGCCGAGAGCACCTGGTACCCCTCGGCCATCCCCATCGCTTCGGCGGCGCGGTAGGAACCCTCGATCGCCGCGATCTGGTGCGTGCCGCGGGCCAGCCGCAGCGTGCCGCTCATCAGGAAGCCGCAGTCGATGCCCTCGGCGACGACCACGCGCGCGACGTCGTCCACCGCGCCGTGCATGGCCTTCGCCTGCGCCTTCGCGGCGGCCAGCCCGAATCGGTCCCGCAGCATCGAGGGCGTGACCGGGAAGCCGGGGTAGCACCAGCCGCCGTTGCGCCCGGACGCGCCGAAACCGGCGATGTCCGACTCCAGCACGACGACCCGCAGCGATGGCTCCCGCTCCAGCAGGGCGTAGGCGGTCCACAGCCCGGTGAAGCCCGCGCCGAGGATGGCGACGTCGGCGGTCGTCGAGCCGTCGAGCCGGGGCCGGGGCGTCAGGTCGCCCGCCGTTTCGAGCCAGTAACTGTAGGTGCGGTAGTCGCGGTTGGTGTTGGTTGATCGGGGCGACGTGGCGGTCATGCGGCGTCCTCGCGGGGTTGGGGAGCGTGCGACGATCGTGGTAGCTGCATCGTACTACTCACCATCATCGTCCCGAATCCCGTTTCGCAGACCGGGCGCCGGGTGTCCGGTGCTCTGTGCTCCGTTCTACGCCGAGATCCTTCGACAGGTTCGGGATGGCGGTGGGCAGCGCGGGGTGACGGGGGAGGATCGAGCCGCGGTCGGTTCCGTCGCGTCATTCGCTCGGTTCGGAGGCCGGGCAGGGCGGGGCGTCCTGGGCGCGCGCCAGCACGTCTCCGGTCGTTGCGTCGATGCGCAGGAGCAGGCCGTGCAGGTCCGGGCGGCGGCGGTCCTCGTAGGTCACCAGCCAGTGCTGCGGAAAGCCCGGGGCGTCCGAGACGAGCCCGATGCGCGACAGGTGCCGCACGGCGGGGCAGGCCCGGCGGAATTCGGCGCCGCCGGCGCGCTCGGCTAGGATGCTGGCGACGGTCGAATCCAGCCCCGGCGTCGGGGTTGCCGCCGGCAGCGCGGCGGTCTCCCAGCCCAGGGTCTCCTGCAACACGATCTGGCGCGATAGCCGTTCCAGCACCACGCTGAGCGACGCGGCGGTTTCGTCGCGGCCCGGCGGCGCGTCCCACGGCGCGAGAAAGACCGCCGTCACCCAGCCGGTGGCCGGCAGGTCGGTAATGCGGCCGCCCGCGACCTGCCACGGCCAGTCCACCTGCATGGTGGCGTTGAGCAGGCGCGCGCCGGGCAGCCAGCGGTCGGCCTGCGCCTGCGCGATAGCGACGGCGTCCTCGTAACTCGTCGCCCGCGCTTCCGCCGGGCCTGGCGTGGGCAGCGGCGGCGGGGGCGGCGCATCTGGCACGAGCCGCCACCAAAGCAGGCCGGCGATCGACAGGATCGCGCTGGCGATCAGCAGGCCGGCGAGGATGCGCGATGTGCGCCCGTTGGGGGTGGCGGACACCGCATGTTCCAGGGGCCGCGAGTTGGCTGCCGAGGCCTTGCCGGCGTTGCCTGAAGCATGGAGCGATGCATCCGGCGACGGTCCGGGCGAGCCGTCCGGGATGCCGTGGGTGCTCGCTGCTTCGGCCGCGGACGGGACCGAACCGCTCGGTGGATGGCCCGGCGCGGACGGTTGTCGCTCGGCGTCCGGCGGTACCGTGCCGCAGGGCGTCACGGTGTCGTCGGCGCTCATGGCCGCGTGACCGTACCCGGCAGCGGGGAAACGCAACCTCGTCGGCGGTCGTCGTGGCGGCCATTGGCGAGCATGCCGGCATGGTGCCACAAGTCACCGGGAACACGACACAGCGATGCCGCATCGTCCCGACGTTTCGGTGACAATGCGGCGCGAACGTCACCGCGCCGCGCCCAGCATGATGGATGGCTGACGCTCGCGTCGGCATCGCCCCGGGGATGGCCGCTGCGGTCCTTGTTCCTCGCTCGAGGAGGTCGCCGTGCTTCATTCCCGATTCGATGAACTCGCCCGCGCGTTCGCCGTCGCGCCGTCGCGCAGGGCGCTGGTCGGCCTCGCCGTCGGCGGGTCGTTCGTCAGGCTGGCCGGCGCCGGAGGCGCCAGCGCGGCGGAAACACCGCGGTCGGTACCGGAAGCGGCGCAGGCTACACCTGCCGCGGCCGCCTCCGTGTGCGACAACCCGTCGGTGCCGGACTTGCCGGAACGAGCGGCAGGCGAGCTGATCGGCTTCGAGGAGATCACCGCCGATGGGGACGAATCCTTCCCCGCCGGCGCCCGCGCCTGGCGCGTCCTCTATGTATCCACCGGGCGCGACAACACCGACCGGCGGCTGGTCTGCGGCATCGTCGTCGCCCCCGCCGACCAGGCCCGGATCGCCATCGAGGATGTCGATGGCGCGCCGACCGGCCGCGTCGTCGCCTGGTGCCACGGTACGTTGGGGCTGACCCGTCGCTGCCAGCCGTCGGCGCAACCGGAACTCGAAATCTGGGGTGAACCGCCGTACGGCATCGGCCGCGTGGCGTGGGGGAGCGATGCTGGCGGCGACCGCCACGAGGGTGCGGTGGAGGACGGCATCCTCGCGGGCATGATCGGCAACGGCTGGATCGTGGCCGCGACCGACTACATCGCCGACCTGTCCGGCGGCGACGGCCTGCAGCCGTGGATCGTCGGCAAGGTGCAGGCGGCGAACGCGGTCGATAGCGTGCGCGCGGCCCACCACCTGCTCGCTGCCGTGAACGGCGCGCCGCCGGCCGAAGGGTACGACGTCGTGTCGTGGGGCCACTCGCAGGGCGGCCACGCGGCGGTCTGGACCGGCCAACTGCTCGAACCGTACGCGGCGGCGACCGCGACCCCGGGCGGTCCGCTGCTTGCCCTCGCCGGCGTGGCGGCTGAGGCTCCGGGCAGCAATTTCATCACCCAGCCGGCGTTGCAGGGCGAGGATGGACTCGGCTACGGGTTGTTCGACTGGATCACCCACGCCGAACTGAACCTGACCGGGGTTCCGACGCCGATCCCGGTGGCGCCGTTCTTCTTCTCCTATGCGTTCGCGGCGTGGGCGCAATTCTCCGACGCGCCCGCGCCCGATCCCGCGGAAATGCCGGCCTTCCCCGCTGTCGGCGTCCTCGATGTCGCCGACGCGGTCGCGCCGCAGGGAATGGACACCGTCGGCAAGATGGCGGGAGTGTGCTGGGCCGACGGCGCCCCGATCGCGGAGTTGACCACGCCCTTCGCGACGACGCCGTTCCTCGTGCCGGACCTGAGCGACGGCCCGGTGCTGGACGGCGCGCGGCACGGCAATTTCGACCGCACCTGCGCCGGCGATCCACCGCCGGGTCTGGCCGCCTGGTGCGCCTGGCTCCGGTACAACATCCCCGGCCCGTATGGCGACCATCCGCTAGCCAAGTTGCCGACGCGGGACGGTCGGCTCGCCCCGGTGCTGATCGCCGCCGGGGCCGGCGACGAGGTGGTTCATTGCGTCGCGCCCGATCCGGATACTGCCAGCGTCCCGTCGGCCAGGGATTGCGCGCCGGCCGCCCTCTACGACGCCCTGCGGCCGGAGTACTGCCCGGCGGATGGCGATGGCGGCTACCTCGCGTTCATGGTCTGGCGTCCCGAAGAGGGCATCACCGCCGCCGACCACAGCGACATCACGGGCCTCGTGGCTGCCGCGGGCACCGATGACCCGCGCTTCGCCGGTTCCCCGCTCGAGCGGTTCATCAGCGGCGCATTCGCCGGCACGCTGCAGCCGGGGTGCTCGGCGGTCGTCGCCAACGCCGGCGGCCGGTAGTCGGCCCCCCGACGCTCGATACCGGGTCGCGTTCGTCGTTCGCAGGCAGGCTGGCCGGGTTCATCCGGTGCGAGATCCGGCCCTGGGGATGATGGCGGTCGCCCAATTGATCCGGCCACCCGGACTACGCCAACGACGTTCCTCCGGGGCTGAAAGCGGGTGGTGTACGCGTCGAGCGAGCCACCGAGATCGTCGTGCGCGCCGCGTTCGAGGCAGGCTCGATCGAGGATGACCAGCAACCATGGGGTCGCCTAGCCCAGCCGGCGCACCGCGTAGGTAGCCGAGCGGGCCGGGGCGTTCGGTTCCGGAACCGGCAGATCGCCTGCGCCGATTGCTTCCCAGCCGGCCTCGGCGAGGTGCACGCCGATCGTTTCCTGCGCGTACTGGTCGGCGTGCCAGGCGAGGTCGTCCGGGCCCGTGATCGGGCGCAGGGCGGCCACCAATTCTTCGCGGATGACCTCGATCCGGGCGCGACCAGTCTCCAACGTCACCGTCAGGCGCAGCCGGCCGTTGTCCGCGTCGTTTGGCGGCGCGACGTAGCCCTCTACCCGCCCGAATTGCATGGCCGTCCTTTCGCGGGGTGCTCGTTGGAGAAGGCAGGCGGGGCAGCCCGCCGGTCAGCGCCGGGCCGAGGAACCGGCGGCGCCAGGCGGCGCGGCGGCAACGTCGTCCTCGGCGGCGCGCACGCGGGCGGCGAGGGCGGAGTCGCTGGGGATGGTCGTCGCCAGCAGGATCGCCAGCACCGCCAGCACGGAGAGGCTCAGCAGGGCGGTCTGGATGCCGTAGGTGTCGGCGATGCGCCCGGTGATCGGCACGCCGATGCCGCCGGTGACGAAGCCCAACCCGAGGATCACGCCGGTCGCCACGCCGACCCGGCCCGGCACCAGTTGCTGCGCCATCACCAGCGTGACCGAGAGGCTGGCGTCGCAGGCCAGCCCGAACAGGAACCCGGTCGCCAGCGCCCACGGGCCGGGGAAGCCGGCGTAGATCAGCAGCGCGGGAATCGTGGCGGCCATGGTCCAGATCAGGACGGCTTTCTGCCCGATCCGGTCGGCCAGCCCGCCGCCGATCAGGGTGCCGACCGCGCCGGAGAGGATGATGATCGAGGTCAGCGGCCCATAGAAGGCGCTGGAGAACCCGAGGTCGGCGTACCAGATGGGGGTGAACTGGAGCACCGACAGGAAGATCCACGAGCGCAGCATCGTGACGCCGATGATGCGCGACACCGGACCCCAGGCAGGCCGCGCCAGCGGGCCGCCGCTGAGTTGTGCGCGCAGGTTGCGGGCGCGCTCCACGACGCCCATCTGCTTGAGGATGAGGCCGGCGACGATGGCCCCGGGGATGGCGAGGAACCACGTTCCCTGCGGCCCGACGATGGCGAGGATGGCGGCGGCCACCAGCGGCCCGATGGCGTAGCCGGTGGTCCCGGAGACGGTGTAGAGGCTCATCGCGCCGTTGCGGTAGGCGGGGTCCGTCACGGCGGCGGCGTTCGTCGCCCCGACCGGGTGGAACGCGCCGGACGCCGCGCCGGCCATGGCGGCGCAGCCGAGCAGGAGCGGGAACGTCGGGGCCAGACCGTAGAAGGAGACGAAGACGGAGCCCCACAGGATCGCCAGCGGCGCGTACCAGACGCGGCTGTGCCGGTCCACGAGGTGCCCGAAGGCCGGCTGGGTAAGCGACGACATCCCGGTGTAGACGAGGGTGACAAAGCCGATCTCGGCGTTGGAGAGGCCGAATTTCAGTTTGAGGACGGGGTACATGATGGCGAGCACGCCACCAAACAGGTCGTTGGTGAAGTGCCCGAGCATGAGCACGAGCAACGCCGGGTTCTTCAAGGCCCGCTGGAACGAGGACACGAGACGACTCCCGGCACACCTGCTTTTCGCCGGTTGGAATGATCGCACGCGGGCGCGGGCCGAGGGTGGTCCCGGCCCTGAAGGACCGCGCTGAGGACGGAAAGGACGCTGAAGCGCCCTGACGACGACGGGTATTCGTAGCGCCCTTCAGGGTGCTTTCCTCGTTAGCCCGGTCCTGCAAGGCCGGGTCCCTGGTGCGGGCCCGTCGCTATCGGCCCTCCCCCGGCATGTCTTCGTCGTATCTGGCGGCAAGCACCGGCATCCGGAGCCAAAGGGATGAGCCCCCTGGACACGTTCGGGATGACAGTGAGCCGCGGTGAGGACGCTCAGTGCCGGTGCCCGGCGTGGGCGCTGGCGACGACGGGCGCGGCCGGGACGAGGCAGGCCTGGCGGCCGACGGGCGTTTCCAGCGTGCAGCCGCGGTAGGGGTCGTCCGTATCGCCGGCCGGCTCCGGTTGCAGCGTGGCGTGGGCGATCCCGAAACGCTCGCGGAGCAGGGTGGTCGTCTCCCGCAGCACGGGGAGCCACGCCGCGTCGTTCACCTCGACGTGGGCGCTCATGGCGACCAGCCCCGAGGTGACGGTCCAGACGTGGAGGTCGTGGACGCCGGCGACGCCCGGGGTTTCGGTCATGGCGCGCTTGAGTTCGTCCGGGTCGATGTTCGGCGGCGTGGCCTCCAGCAGCACGTCCACCGATTCACGGAGCAACCGCCACGCGCCCCAGAGCACCAGCAGCCCGATGCCGGCCGACAGGATCGGGTCGGCCAGGTTCCAGCCGGTGAGCAGGATGATGACGGCCGCGAGGATCGCCCCGGCCGAGCCGAGCATGTCGCCGAGGACGTGTAGGAGCGCGCCGCGGGTGTTGAGGTCGTGCTGGTGGCCGCCGCCGCGCGAAAGCACCCAGGCCGAGGCCGCATTCGCGGCCAGCCCGGCGACCGCCACGGCCAGCATCAGGCCGCCCTCGACGTGCGGCGGGTCGCCGAGCCGCTGCGCCGCCTCCCAGAAGATGTAGATCGAGACGACAACCAGCGTCGTGGCGTTGACCAGCGCGGCGAGGATCTCGGCGCGGTAGAACCCGAAGGATCGCTGCGCCGTCGCCGGCCGCCGGGCCAGCCAGGTCGCAAACAGGGCCAGCGCCAGCGCGGCGGCGTCGGTCGCCATGTGACCGGCGTCCGCCAGCAGTGCCAGCGAGTTGGTCAGCAGGCCGCCGATGATCTCGACGACGAGGAAGGTGAGCGTGATGCCCAGCGCGATCGCCAGCGGGCGGCGGTTCACCCGCTCGGCGGCGGCCGGTTCCGCTGCGGCGTGGTCGTGGTCGTAGTCGTCGTCGCGATCGCCGTGGTCGTCGCGCATGGTGTCCCCCGTTTCGGGCCGGTTGCTGCGCGGGACGATGGCCGAGAACGGCGTGGCGCGCAATCCCCGGCGTGACCGTGGCTGGTTGCTGGGCGAGGCGAGGAGGCGAGGAGTCGAGAAAAGGACGAGAGCTCTCGACAGGCTCGGGATGACGGTGAAGAGGGCCCGGGATGACGGCGCGGGCGGCTCGGGATGACCGCGGGCGCGGCAGGAAGACAGCGGAGTTTGCAGGTCCCGATTCGGGGTGATGCGGTTTCCGACGGCCGTATCGGCGCGAAAAAGCCGCCTCCGGTGCGGTTCCCCGCCTATAATTGGGCCATACGGCCGCATCGCGCGGTCCGAACGCAACCGCGTCGCCGAGCCCTTTGGCGCGCCCCGGAGATTCCGTACGCCCATGACCGATACAGCCACCAACACCATTGCCGACCTGCGGCAGAGGCTGGAAAGCCTCGGGAGGCGTCTTTGACTTGCCCGGCCTCGAAGCGCAGGCGGCCGACCTCGAAGCCGCCAGCGCCGAACCGGGTTTCTGGGATGACGCCCGCACCGCCCAGGCGACCATGCGCCGCCTCGGTGACCTCCGCAACCGCGTGGGCGAGTGGAGTCGCCTGAGCCGCGCCGTCGATGACCTCGCGGCGCTCGACGAACTGGCCGACGATCCCGAGATGGCCGCCGAGATCGCCGCCGAGGCCACCACGCTCGCGGCGCAGGTGGACCAACTCGAACTCGAAGCGACGCTCAGCGGCCCCTACGATGATTCCGACGCCATCCTCGTGGTGCACTCCGGCGAGGGCGGCATCGATGCCCAGGATTGGGCGCAGATGCTCTCCCGTATGTACGTCCGCTGGGCCGACCGGCGCGGGTTGAAGGCCGAGATCCTCGACACCACCGACGGCGAGGAAGCGGGCGTCAAGAACGCGACCATCGAGATCCGCGGTTCGCGCGCCTACGGCTACGCCAAGGCCGAGCGCGGCTCCCACCGCCTCGTGCGCCTTTCGCCGTTCGACGCCGCGCACCGGCGGCACACGGCGTTCGCGCTGGTCGAGGTGCTGCCGCAGATGGACGGCGACCACACCATCGAGATCAAGGACGACGACGTGCGCGTCGATACCTACCGCGCCTCCGGGGCGGGCGGGCAGCACGTCAACAAGACGTCGTCGGCGGTGCGGCTGACCCACATCCCGACCGGCATCGTCGTCACCTGCCAGAACGAGCGCTCGCAGGGGCAGAACCGCGAATCCGCGTACAAGATCCTGCGCGCCCGGCTGCTGGAACGGAAGATGAAGGAAGAGGACGAGGAGCGCGCTCGGCTCAAGGGCACGCACACCGGGGCCGGCTTCGGCAACCGCATCCGCTCCTACGTCCTCCAGCCCTACACGATGGTGACGGACCACCGCACCGACGTTTCCATCGGCGACGCGCAGGCGGTGCTGGACGGCGAGATCGACCCCTTTATCGACGCCTGGCTGCACCAGCAGCTCGGCGCCGACCAGGAATCCTAGGTGGCCCCGGCGCGGCGCAGGACGCCGCCCGGAACGTCGGTCTCGCCCGCCGCGCGCCGGTTGCTGGCGCTGGTGCTCCTGCTCGGCGTCCTGCTCGCGCCGCTGGCCCCCGCGCCGGCGCGCGGGCAGGAGGCCGTGGCGACGCCGGCCTGGACGGCGACGACGGTCGAGATCGTGACCGGCGAGCCGGTCGTCGATTTCCCGAACGGCATCTCGTTCCCGGTGTCGGTCACGTCCACCGACCCGATCGCCGAGATCGACCTGCTCTACCACGCCGTCGGCGACGAAACGCTGACCCTCACCGCGGCCGACTTCGACCCCGGCACGAGCGTGGACATTACGTATGTGCTGGACCTGCGCGACGGCTCCCTGCCGGCCGGGTTGGAGTTCGGCTGGCGCTGGCGGGTGACCGAGGCCGACGGCGACGTCGCCGAATCCGAGGAGCAATTGCTGACCTGGCGCGACTCCCGCTTCGCGTGGGAATCGGTCAGCGAAGGGCCGGTGACGGTCTTCTATTACAACAACGATGCGTCGTTCATCGGCGAGGTGTTAGGCACCGCCGTCGCAACCGTCGAGCAACTGAGCCAGCGCTTCGACGCCGAATTGACCCAGCCGCTGCGGATCTGGGTGTACCCGGACCGCGGCGACTACCTTTCCGCGCAGGCGCCGAACAGCGAGCAGTGGACGGCCGGGGCGGCCTACCCGTGGTACGGGTTGGTGCAGGCGGTGCTCGCGCCGGGCGACCGCGCCGAGGTGGCGCGCATCGTACCCCACGAGGTCAGCCACCTCGTCCTCTATCAGGCGACCGAGAACCCGTTCAACGGCCCGCCGGCGTGGCTGGACGAAGGACTCGCCTCACTGGCGCAGCAGACCGGCAAGGAACCCCTTTGGCTGCGGCTGCGGGCGGCGGCCGATGCCGGCCAGTTGCCGCCGCTGCGGACGCTCAACGGCCAGTTTCCCTACGACTCCGAGGGCGCGTTGCTGGCCTATGCCCAGAGCATGGCCGTCGTTTCCTACGTCATCGACACCTACGGCGAGACCGGCCTCTCGACGTTGATCGCCGCGTTCCGCGAGGGCGTCACCTACGACGACGCGCTCCAGCAGGCGCTCGGCGTCACCACCGACGAACTGGACGCCGCCTGGCGACCGGGCGCGGTGGAGCAGGCCAACCGGGCGCTGGCCGAACTCGCCGGCGAGGACCGCGACGCCGCCGCCGGCTTCGTCCTTTCCGACGGGCAGGCATGGTTGCTGGCGAGCGGCAGCATCGTCATGGGCCTGTTCGCCGTCGTTGCGGTCGTCGCCGGCTGGCGGGCCTGGCGCCGATCCCGCGCGCTCGAACCGGACCCGGACGACGATCCGCCCGGACCGGACGGCGGCTGGCCCCGCGTGGATTTCGACCAGCGAACCAGATTCGGCATCCCGCCAACCACCGGTTCGCCGCACGCGGCACGCAGCACATAGCACGACGCACGACCGAAGGGAGCACCGCGTATGACCGTTGCCGATGCGCAGGCGCCCGAGCAGAGGGGAATCCTCGATCCCGCCGCGATCGAGCGGAAACTGGCGCTCAACACCTACAACGTGGACGCCGCGCGCGCCCACATCCGCATCATCGACCACGACGTGTGCCTGCAGTGCGAGCGCCAGCAGTGCATCAACTGCTGCCCGGCCAACTGCTACGCCCCGGCCGACGACGGGCGCGTGATCTTCTCCTACGAGGGCTGCGTCGAATGCGGCACCTGCCGCATCGTGTGCCACGTCTACGACAACATCGAGTGGACCTACCCGCGGGGGGGATTCGGGATTCAGTATCAGTACGGATGAGTCGAGAAGGCGAGGAGTCGAGAAGACCGACGAACGTCGTTTTTCTCCTCCTCGCCTTCTCGGCTCCTCGACTCGGAGGCCCCATGTACTGGACGGAGCACCATGTCCTGTGCTGTACGGCGTCGCATTGCGCGAGCAAGGGCGCGAACGACACGGTGATGGCGTTGCGCCGGGAGGTGCTGCGGCGCGGGCTGGATGCGCGTATCCTGGTCAACACCTGCGGCACCATCGACCTGTGCGACATCGGGCCGAACATCGTGGTGTACCCGGAGGGCACGATCTATTCCGGCGTCAAGGCGAAGGACATCAAGGAACTCGTCGATGCCATCGCCGAGGGTCGCACGGTCGATCGGCTGCGGCTGAGTCCCGATACCGAGGCCGAGAAGGCCCGGCACGACTTCTACGCTGCGGTGGTCGCCGAGGGCGGGACGCTTCCTGCCGATCGCTTCGCCGAGTTGGTGGCGGCCCACGGATTCGATGACGATTGGGTGGGCGAGCAGCAGCGCCGCGGCTTCATCGCCCGCAAACCCGGCGCGGACGGTGGCTCCGAGACGGTGAACCCGACCAAGAAGGCCCGCGACCGGTACGGGGTGTAGCGCCGCCTCGATCGCCCGGTCGCGACTCGCCGACATCCGTTCTCTCGGCGGGCAGCCACCGCCGTACGCCCAGTCACCGGGTTTCCCACGGATAGTCTTGCGTTGGCACGGCGTCGGGTATACCGTGGTTCCATCACCGGGGGCGGGCCGTCCGGTTCCGTCGTTGCTCACCTCTGGCCCCTCCGGAGTTCATCCCGGCAGCAACGCCGCTGCCGGGCTACGCGGTCGTCCGGCAGGCATCCGCGAGCAGACGCTGCCCGCGTGAGGATCGGACCTGCGAACCTCGACGAAGGAGGTGCGACATGGCGGTTGCCGCCGGAACGGTCGAGCCGGGCACGGGCGAGGCGCCCCGCGCCGGCATCGGGTTCCTCCGGGTCATGCTGGGACTCCAGATCGCCCTCGGGCTGCTCTGGGGCGTTTCGATGCTCTTCTTCGCCCGCCAGATCGTACTCAGCGAGCCATCGGGACCCCACATCGAGAAGATTGCCCTCGAGGGCGCGGCCCACATGATGCTCGTGTTCGGCGCCGTGCTCGTCTGGCGTTCGCCGTGGCAGGCGCGCTCCGCGCTGCTGATGATGATCTTCCTCAATATCCTCTGGACCGTGACCGACCTCGTCTACATCCCCCTGCTCGGCCTCAGCGAGTGGGATTTCTACGCCAAGGTCGTCGTCAACGCGGTCCTCGGCATCGGCCTCTGGATCGCAGGCCGCCGGGCTGGCCTGATCTAGCGGGCACGCCTGTCTCGCGTAAGAGGTCGGATGGCGCCCGCACCGACGCCACGCCAGCCCGATCCCGGTGCGAAACCGGGCCAACCAGCGGAGGGGAGGGCGGTTCCTCCAGCGCGGTGGTCGCTCCGCCGATGCGGGGCCACGGCGAACGGGACGTGGGGCATCTCCCGCGCGGCGAGGTTGCATCGGCGGAGCGGCCGGGGCACGATGCACCGGATGACCGACCGGCGCGCCATCGGAACGCAACCGCCAGCGTCCTCGCCACGGGCGGGCAGCCGCCCCGCGTCCGAGGGCCAGACGGCGTTCGCCCACCCGGTCGAGGCCGAGTTCGCCCGCCTGCTCGACTTCTACCGCATCGCCTGGCGCTACGAACCGACGGCATTCCCGCTGGCACGGCAAGGCAACCGGGTCACCGAAGCGTTCCGGCCCGATTTCTACCTGCCGGAACAGGACCTCTACGTCGAGTTGACGACCATGCGGCAGCGGCTCATCGACCGCAAGCACCGCAAGCTGCGCCATTTTCGCGAGCTGTACCCCAACATCGACGTCGTGCTGCTGTCCCGGCAGGATTTCTCGGGACTGCTCGGGCGCTTCGGCTACGGCGCGGTCGAGATCGCGGCGCTGCCGGAGTCGGACATCGACCGCATCCTGTACAGCCCGGCCGAAATCGCCGCCCGCGTCGCCGAGCTCGGCGCGCAGATTTCCGCCGACTACGCCGGGCGCTCGCTGCTGCTGGTCGGGCTGCTGAAGGGCGTGACGTTCTTCATGGCCGACCTTGCCCGCGAGATCACCCGGCCGCTGGCGGTCGATTTCCTGTCGGTTTCCCGGCCCGGCGCGGATGGCGGCGAGGGGGCGGTCGCCCACATCGTCCGCGACCTCGACATCGACGTGCGCGGCCAGCACGTCCTGCTCATCGAGGACATCGCCAATACGGGTTTGACGCTGGATTTCGTGCTGCGGGACCTGCGCGCCCGCGAACCGGCCAGCCTCGAAACGTGCCTGCTCTTCGACAAGCGGGCGCGCCGGCTCGTGGACGTGCCGGTCCGCTACACCGGGTTCGGCATTCCCAACGCGTGGGTCGTCGGCTACGGCCTCGACTACCGCGAGCTGTACCGGAACCTGCCGTTCCTCTGCGTCCTCGCGCCGCACGCCTACGAGGACGCGCTCGGGAACGACGGCGTTGGGCAATGAGTCGGCAAGCCGGCAAGGCGGCAAGTCGGCAATCGGGAGAGTCGAGCAGTCGAGGGGTCGAACCGCTGGCGCATTCGCCTGTTTCTCGTGCGTTGCTCGGTGCTGCCGGTGCAACGCGGCTCCCGCTGCCGGGTCAGAACGACCCAATCCACCCGTGTCCTGGGGCGTTCTCTCCGTCATCCCGAGCGCGTCGAGGGATCTCGTGTCCAAGCCGAACAGGAGCGGAGTCGAGAAAAACCGAGAACCCTCGACGCGTTCGGGATGACGGGACCTGGTCGAAACCGCATACGCCACCGGTTCGAGACGTGCTGCCGCGCTAGTGCGCCGAACCAGGCTCCTCCAGCCATGCCCAGAATTCCGGGTTGAGCGCCCGGTAGGCGGCGATCGTGCCCGGCGGGTCGAGGCGCGCCAGCAGGGCGAGCGCTTCCACGGCCTCGTCGGTGCGGTGCCGGTAGTCCGCCTCGGCCAGCCGCGCCGAAAGCAACCGGGTCCAGAGCGCGGCGAAGCGGGTGATGGTGGCAGTCAGCCGCTCGCGACCCATGCCGTCCAGCCCCGGCGGCGGCCACGCCCCGAGGCGGGGCGGCGGCCAGCGGTCGGGGTCGAAGCCGGGTGCATCGGTCGCGCCGGTCACCGCGCCGTCGGGGAATGAGAGGATCACCGATCGGGTGAAGCCGTAGAGTCCGGCCCGGCGGCGGTCGTCCACCGCGACCAGCGCCAGCGGCACGGCCACCCGTCCCGGGTAGCCTTCGGCCGGAACCGGGAAGCGCGGCAGCGCCCCGGGATGGGTGGGTTCGTTCTCCTTCGCCCAGTCGAGCGCCGCCTTCATCAGGGCGTCGAGCGCCGCGCCGGGTTCCTCGGTCGTTTCGCGCACGGCATCGACCGAGAGCCGCAGCATGCCCGCCTCGCCGCCCGGCGCGGAAAGCCGCAGGTGGTTCTCCCGCCCGGCCGGGCCGCTGAAGGGGATTTCGCCGGCGACCCGCCACGGACCCGACGGCGCGGGCCACGCGCCGAGTAGCGCGGCGGCCTCGCCGGCGCTATCGACCCGAGCCGTCGGCAAGGTGCGCGGCGGGAACGGCGAGTTTGCGGCCGACGCCTCCCGGTTCGCGGATGCCCCGGTTTCCTGTTCGCCTCGCGGCTCCTCGATGGGCTGCTGCTCAGGCATTGGCCATGTCCGTGGTGGGTGCGCCGCCAGCCTGATTCCCGGACGCGGGCGAAACCGGCGCGCCCTGGGCCCGCCGGTTCGCCAGCCCGATCTCGGCCAGCGTCCGCAACTGGGCGGAGAATTCTTCGGCGTTCGGGATGTCGATCCGCGTCCGCATCTCGCGCGTCAGGCGGACCATGCCGGCGTCGGGGTCGTAGACCCAGCCCCAGCGCTGCCGCTTCGCCTCCGGCACGACGGTGGCCAGCGCTTCCCAATCCAGCCCGAGCCGGCGTTCGAGGTCCGGGTCGCCGTCGAAGAACCGTTTCGGTTCGGGCTGTCCTTTTTCGGGAAGGTTGGACCATTCCCATTTTTCGCCGCCGGCGGCATCGACCAGTTCGGCGTGGAACAGCCGCCCGAAGCCGCCCGGCGCGTTCGCCACCCGCCCGAAGGCGAGGGCGTCGCCCCAGCGGCCTTTCACCGTCGCTTCCTCGACGTCGGCCTCGCCGCCGATCGCGGCGGCCAGCGGTTCCAGCCGCTCCGTCATGTCGGCCTTCGCCTTCTTGTTGAAATGGGCGGCCAGCCAGGCAGTGCCGGCCAGCGACAGGCCGACGACGAGGCACATGGCGAGACCGAACTGGAGATAAGGGTTCACGGCGGTCGGGTTCCTCCGGCGCTTGCGGACGCGTGCAGCGCCAAGGATGCCACCCAATCCCTGCCCCGTGCCCGCGCCGTGGCCAAGCCCGACGGCGGGACCGCCGCTAGCCGTACAATGCCCCGGTTGCGCGACGAAGGGATGCGGGGACGATGCGGCGGCTTTCCAACTTGACCTGGCACCTGGGACTGGGCCGGGAGATCGGCTTCCTGTTCTGGGCGATGGTCTCGCTGGAAGCCGCCTACGGGTCGTATTCCGGCATCTGGCCGCTGTGGATCCAGCACCTCGGCGCGCCGGTCAGCGTCGTCGGCCTCGTGCTCGGCGCGGCCGGTCTGATGCGCCTCATCACGCTCGCGCCGTCGGCGTCGCTGGCGGAGCGCATCGACCCACGGCGGATCATCATCGTCGCCCGCTGCTTCGCCGTGGCCGGGTTGGTCAGTGCCGCGCTGGCCACGAACTGGACCCAACTCTGGTTCATGGTGATCGCCACCGCCATCGGCGAGGTCGCGTTCCCGCTCACCCAGGCCCACCTCGCCAGCCGCGCCGGGCAGAACCGGGTGCGCGCGTTCACCCTCGTGTTCAACGTCGGCCCGGCGGTCGCCTTCGGGTTCGCCCCGCTGATCGCCGGCGTGCTCATCGCCCGCTCCGGCATGCAGGCAGCGCTCTTCCTCGGCGTCGTTTTCGGCATCCTGTCGATCGTCTTCTTCGCCGGCCTGAGCCCGGCGCCACCTGCGGCGCCCGAACCGGGGGCCGCGCGCGTCACCTACCGCGAGGCGCTGGGGCAGCCGGGCGTCGCCCGCTTGCTGATGCTGCAATTCGCGACGATCTTCACCCTGTCGCTCGGCATCTCCTTGCTGCCCAACTTCCTGGCCGACGAGCGCGGCATCCCCGCTTCGGTCGTCGCCGTGCTCGCCGGCATCGGCTCCGCAGGTTCCGTGGTTTACGGGCTGATCATCGCCCGCAGCAAGCGCCTGCAATCCTTGCCGATGGTCGGCGTCGTGGTCGGCGCGCTGCTTGTCTGCGTGACCCTTTCGGTGTCGCTGGCGACCTCGTTCGTGCCCGCCATCGTCGTCGCCTTCCTCGGCCGTGGCGGGCTGTGGTCTGCCTGGGGCTTGTTCATCGCCGCGCTTGGCGAGGTCGTCCACTCCGAGCGCCACCGACCGCGCGCGTTTACCCTGAGCGAGATGGTCGGCGGCACGGCGTTCTTCTCGGCCCCGATCGTTTCCGGCTTCCTCTACGAAGTGCGCCCAAGCCTGCCGATGATGGCGTCGATGGCGCTTGCCGTCGCCCTCGTGCCGGTCCTGCTGCTCAACCAGCGCGCCATCGGCGAACTGCTCGCCCGCGCGAAGGACGCGCATGTCCTGACGTCGCCGGTGGGGACCAACGTCGAGGCGGAGGTGGTGTAGCCCGGTTCCGGCGCAACCCGGCCGCTTTCACCGCCTGTGCTATCTTCCGGCCATCGAAACGTCCGATCGATCCCGGTGGGAGAGGTGCGCGCAATGGCGGTCGAACCGCTGATTTTCGAACTTGCCAAGCCCGGCCGGCGGGGCGTCCGCTTTCCCTCGCCGGACGTGCCCGAGACCCCGCTCCCGGCCGGCATGACCCGCGACACCCTCCCGTGGCCGGAGGTGAGCGAGATCGACGTCATCCGGCACTTCACGCGGCTGAGCCAGAAGAACCACGCCATCGACACCGGGTTCTACCCGCTCGGCTCCTGCACGATGAAGTACAACCCGAAGATCAACGAGGTCGTCGCCCGCCTGCCCGGCTTCGCCGGCATCCACCCGTGGCAGGACGAATCGACGGTGCAGGGCGCGCTGGAGGTCATGCACGATCTGCAGGAGATGCTGGCCGAGATCTCGGGATTCGGCGCGGTCGGCTTGCAGCCAGCCGCGGGCGCTCACGGCGAGTTCACCGGCGTCCTCATCATGCGCGCGGTCCACGAGGCCAACGGCGAGGGCGCCCAGCGCCGGAAGATCCTCGTGCCGGATTCGGCCCACGGCACCAACCCGGCCACCGCGATCATGGCCGGGTTCGAGGTGGTGACCCTGCCCTCCGACGAGCGCGGCAACTGCTCGGTGGAGGCCGTGCGCGCCGCCGTCGGGCCGGATGTCGCCGGCCTGATGATCACCAACCCGAACACCCTCGGCCTCTGGGACGAGCACATCGAGGAGATCGTCGAACTGGTCCACGGCTGCGGCGGGCTGGTCTACAACGACGGTGCGAACTTCAACGCCATCCTCGGCATCGTCCGGCCGGGCGACCTCGGCTTCGACATCATGCACTTCAACCTGCACAAGACGTTCTCGACACCCCACGGCGGCGGCGGCCCCGGCTCCGGCCCGGTCGGCGTGCGCTCCGAACTGGCGAAGTACCTGCCCGGCCCGCGCGTGCGCCGCGCCGAGGGCGAGGACGGCGCGGCCCGCTTCGAACTCTTCATTCCCGAGGAGTCGATCGGCCGCGTTCACGGGTTCCACGGCAACTTCGGGATGATGGTCCGCGCCTGGTGCTACATCCGGATGCACGGCGCCGAGGGGCTGCGGCAGATCAGCGAGGACGCGGTCCTTTCCGCGAATTACCTCCGGACCCGCCTGGAGGAGCGCTACCAGATCGCCTACGACCGCACCTGCATGCACGAGTGCGTCTTCACCGCCAACCGGCAGAAGGCGCACGGCGTCAAGGCGCTCGACATCGCCAAGCGCATCCTTGACTTCGGCATCCACCCGCCGACCGTCTATTTCCCGCTGGTCGTGCCCGAAGCGATGATGATGGAGCCGACCGAAACCGAGTCCATCGAATCGCTCGATTACTTCATCGACGCCATGCTCCAGATCGCCGACGAGGCGGAGACCAACCCGGAGATCGTCACCTCCGCCCCGCACGAAACGGAGTACAAGCGGCTCGACGAGGTCGGCGCGAACCGCAACCTCAACCTCGTCTGGCGCGCGCCGGAGCCTTCCCGCGAGCCCGTCGCCGCGGACTGAACAGACCGATTGGTTCCCGCGGCCTCCGGCGACGCCCATCGCCGGAGGCCGCACCCGTTTCCGGAGGAGCGCCAGCGCCGATGGACAACCCCGACGCCACCTGGGACCGGGTGCGCGACCTCGAAGCGACCTACGACGACCTCGTGCGCCGCACCCTCTCGGGGGAGATCACCCTGGACGAGGGCTGCGCCGAACTCAAGCGCACCCTCACGGCAGCCCCATCGGACGTGCTCGCGATGAGTTGGCGGTACCACCGCCTCAAGCGCGACTTCCGTCCCCGCCGCTGGGAAGACGGCGAGTGGCAGGGCGCCTGACCGCCCGTGGGTTCGCACCAGCCCTCCGTCATCCTGAGCCTGTCGAAGGATCTCGTCGCCCGCGACGGATGCAACCGCGCCACGCTGGCTCCCGCGCCCAGAGCGACGCTGCCGGCAGCGAACGCCGATTCCGTCGTCCTGCACTCGCCGCAGCCGGCATCCCCGCCCGACGCCAACCAGAAGGCCCGCCGTGGCGCTCGAACGACGACTGACGGTCGATGACCTCGACGGCATGAGGCTGCCCGACCGCTGGGAACTGATCGATGGCGTGATCGTCGCCGTTCCGTGGTCGGGTAATCGCGCCAGCCGGATCGGTGGACGCGCGTACCGTGCCCTCGCCGATCAAGGCGAGGACAAGGGACACGGCATCGCGTACCCGGACGACGCCGGCTTCGTCCTGTTCCCCGACCACCGCACCGTCCGCGGTCCGGACGCCGCCTTCGTGGTGAAGGACCGCGCCGTCGGCCTCGCAGATCCCGCCTTCGTCCCGTTCGCGCCCGATTTCGTCGTCGAGGTCCTGTCCCCGAGCGACCGCCTCGGCGAGGCGCTGGCGAAGATGGGGATGTACCTCGACGCCGGCGTGCGTCTCGCCTGGCTGGTCCACCCCGAGCGGCAGACCGTCACCGTCTTCACCCCGGACGCCGCGCCCGTCACACTCGTTCCCGGCGCGGTCCTCGACGGCGGCGACGTGCTGCCCTGGTTCTCGCTCCCGGTCGCCGACTTGTTCGCTGATTGAGGGTGCGCTCCGGCGGGTTCAATGTGTTCGCATACATGACCGGAACGTATGCCGTGGATCAGGAGCAGGAGCGCTTGTCCCGCAGCTCCGGGGTGATGGCCTGCCCGGCACCGCCCAAACTCTCGGCGGTCTCTGCCTGCGTTCGTTGGCAGTGTGGGTCTCGGGAGGGGACAGGCTCTCCTAACCACCGACGAACGCGATCTCGAACCAATCAATCGGATTTCGTATCGGCCGGTTCTTCGCTTGCCGCCTCCAGCGCTCGCCAGTAGATCCGGGCATCGATGTAGAGACCAACGGAGACGAGCGCATCCAGCGTCGATCGTGCCGCCTCGATCAGGCCGTATTCCTTCGCCCTCAGTACGATCCCGACTGAGCCAAGAACGGCAAGACCGATCTTCGCTGCCGCCCGCCGAGCGCGAAGGTCGTCGGCAAGGAACCATTCGGGACCCAATGCAAGCGCCAGGGCGATTGCCGCTCGCTCTCCGGGATGCAGGGCACCCAGACCGTTCGGGAGCACGACATCCGCGCCGATCCGACGCGTCACGATCCAGCGCGGAAGGCCTGGCAGTGTGGGCGCGATTTCGGCAGCGACCACATCGGGGATGTCGATCGTGGAGAACAGCGACACCGGCAGGTCGATTCTGCCGATCCGGGTGAAGGTGATGAGTGGGCCGGCGTCGGCAACTGTCACCGCGCAGTGGTAGTCGGCGCGTCGGCCCGAGCGGCTGCGATCTCGGCCTCGAACTCGGCATCGGACATCCGGATTGCCGGCACGCCCCGTTCGCCTGCCCAGCGCACGAAATCCCACGTCGCCATGCCGAGCAGGTCGGCTACCCGCCCCGCCGAGACGACCGCGTCGCGGTAGAGATCCAGCACCGCCGCCTCCTGGAGCGCTCGCGCCGGATCGCGCCCTTCGCCTTCGAGGATTGCCAGCAACTCGTCGTTGACGAGAACGGCCGAGGTTCTCATAGGGAACGCTCCTCCGTCAGGATGGAAAACCGGTTGCGCGCGCGGTCGAGATCGGCGTCGAAGTCGGCAGGGTGGAGGCCGATGACCGGGATTCCCCGCGCGCTTGCCTCCCGCATGAAGGTCAGCAGGTCGATGCCCAGGATCTGTGCTCCGCGCCCGCGCGAGAGTTCGCCGCGCCGGAACAGGTCGTAGACCATCGTCTCCAGCACCACGCGCTCCGGCTCCTCGCCGAGGGAGTGCAGGATGTCAAGCACGTCGTCGCTGACCGGGATGACGGTGGTGGTGCTCATGGGAAGCCCCCGGCGCGTCGCACGTTCCAAGCATAACAACGGGCGCGCCCAGGGATCGTGCTGCGCGGGAGAAACGGGTGGTCCCGAGCCCGTCGAGGGATCTCGTCCGCCCCTATTCATGGGCTTCGACGAGATCCCTCGACGGGCTCGGGATGGCGGGGATTTGTCGGCGGGCTGGCGGCGAGCGCCGGTCCCTACCGGACCACGTTGATCAGCCGGCCCGGCACGTAGACCACCTTGCGCGGCTCGGCCCCGGCTAGTGCTTCGGCCACCTTCGGCGCGGCCAGGGCGGTGGCGACGGCGTCGGTTTCCGGCGCGTCCGCGGGCAGCATCAGCCGCTCGCGCACCTTGCCGTTGACCTGGACCACGACCTCGACCAGCGCCTCCACCGTCAGCGACTCGTCGTAGGCGGGCCAGCGCTGCTGGTGGACGGAGTAGGGCTTGCCCAGCCGCTCCCACATCTCCTCGGCGACGTATGGCGTCGAGGGCGCCATCAGCAGCACCAGCGTCTCGACCGCCTCGCGCCAGGCGGCGGTCTGGGCCGCCGGGCCGTCCTTCTGCCGCATCAGGTCGTTCACGAACTCGATCAGTGCGGCGACCATCGTGTTGAACTGGAACTCGTCGAGGTCGGTCGTCACCCGCCGGATCGTGCGGTGGATGAGTCGCCGCAGCGCCGCCGCGTCCTCGGGCGAGATTGCGTCGTCCCCAGCACCGTCGCGGGCTGCCGTCTCCGTCACCACCGTCCAGGCGCGGCGGATGAAGCGCTCCATCCCCTGCAGGCCGCGGCTGTTCCACGGGCCGCCCTGCTCCCACGGCCCGAGGTACATCAGGTGCAGCCGGAGGGCGTCCGCACCGTGCAGCTTCACCAGTTCGTCCGGGGCCACCTGCGTGCCCCGGCTCTTGCTCATCTTGGTGCCTTCCTCGGCCAGGATCATCCCCTGGTTGCGCAGGCGCAGGTACGGCTCGCCGTGGTCGATCAGGCCAAGGTCGCGGCAGACCTTGGTGAAGAACCGGGCGTAGAGCAGGTGCAGGATGGCATGTTCGATCCCCCCGCAGTAGAGATCCACCGGGCACCACTGGGCGACCTTCGCCGGGTCGAACGGCCCGTTCGTGTCGTGCGGCGAGGTGTAGCGGAACCAGTACCACGAGGAATCCACGAAGGTGTCCATCGTGTCGGTTTCGCGCCGCGCGTGGCCGCCGCATTTCGGGCAGGTCGTGTTGAGGAATCCCGCGTGCGTCACCAGCGGGCTCTGCCCGGTGGGGGTGAATTCGGCGTCCAGCGGCAGTTCCACCGGCAACTGGTCGTCCGGCACCGCCTGCATCCCGCAGGCGTCGCAGTAGACCACCGGGATCGGCGTGCCCCAGTAGCGCTGCCGCGAGATCAGCCAGTCGCGCAGGCGGTACTGGACCTCGGCCTTGCCGCGCCCGCTCTCCTCCAGCCAGCCGATGATCTCCGGCACCGCTTCGGGGACGGGCTTGCCGGTGAAGGGGCCGGAGTTGACCAGCACGCCGTCGCCGGCGTAGGCCTCGGTCATCGTCGCCGGGTCGAGGTCCGGTTCGCCCTCCGGCTGGACGACGACGCGGATCGGCAGGCCGAACTGCCGCGCGAACGCGAAGTCGCGCTGGTCGCCGCTCGGCACCGCCATGATCGCGCCGGTGCCGTAACCCATCAGCACGTAGTCGGCGATCCAGACCGGGATGCGCTCGTCGGTCACCGGGTTGATCGCGTAGCCGCCGGTGAAGACGCCCGTCTTCGGCTTGTCCTCGTCGTTCGACTGGCGCTCGATGTCGCTTTGCTTGCGCGCCCGCTCGACGTAGGCGGTCACCTCGGCGCGCTGGTCGTCGGTGGTGATCTTCTCGACCAGCGGGTGCTCCGGCGCCAGCACCATGAATGTGGCGCCCCAGACGGTGTCGGGCCGGGTGGTGAAGACCTCCAGCGCGTCGCCCGTCTCCAGCCGAAAGGTCAGCAGGGCGCCCTCGGAGCGGCCGATCCAGTTGCGCTGCATCGTCTTGACGCGATCCGGCCAGTCCAGCCCGTCGGCATCGTGCAGCAGTTCCTCGGCGTAGTCGGTGATGCGGAAGTACCACTGCTCCAGGTCGCGCCGGGCCACCGGGGAGCCGCACCGCTCGCAGACGTTGCCCTCCAGCACCTGCTCGTTGGCGAGTACGGTCTGGTCCTTCGGGCACCACCAGACCGGCCCGTTCGCTCGGTAGGCGAGCCCGCGTTCCAGCATGCGCAGGAACAGCCATTGGTTCCAGCGGTAGTACTCCGGGGTGCAGGTGATGACCTCGCGCGACCAGTCGAACATCCCGCCCATCTGGCGGTACTGGTCCTGCATCACGCGGATGTTGTCGAACGTCCACGCCGCGGGGTGGATGTTGTTGCGGATGGCGGCGTTTTCCGCCGGCAGCCCGAAGGCGTCGAAGCCCATCGGGAACAGCACGTTGTACCCGCGCATCTTCTGGAGCCGGGCGAACACGTCCGGTACCGCGAAGGCGTACCAGTGGCCGATGTGGAGGATGCCGGAGGGGTAGGGGTACATCGTCAGCGAGTACCACTTCTCGCCCGGCGCGTCGTCGCGCGTTTCGTAGAGGCGGTCGGCCTCCCAGCGGTCGCGCCACTTCGATTCGATGACGCCGGCGTCGTAGCGGTCGGTGCGCTCGGTGGTGTCGGTCACGAACCCTGCCTCCAGGACCCGCCCGCGGCGGGGAACAGCACGGCCAAAACGAAAAACCCCCGTCCCGGTTCGGGACAGGGGCTCGACCTGCGCGGCGCCGCCCTTGGTCGATCGACGCCGGGTTTTTGGTGGAGCTGAGGGGACTCGAACCCCTTACCTCAACACTGCCAGTGTTGCGCTCTCCCGGATGAGCTACAGCCCCGGGTGACTTCGGCGGCTCCGATCCCGCGTGGGCTTGATGCCTGCGACGACCGGACCCGCACTCCGCACAACGCTTCGTTCTCGGAGCGCGGGAAGTCTACCAACCGGGGGACCGCCTGTCAAACGGGATCGGCTCGCGCCGCGTGCGTACCGCTCTCCCACTGCCGGCTACCGGAAACCGGGCCACCGGCGACGCCCGGGCCTTCAGTCCCGGGCGTGCGGGGATGACCAGGCCAACAAGAGCGCGTTTCGGGACCGCCTTCGTCGTCATCCCGAGCTTGTCGAGGGATCTCGTGCACGAGTCGAGAAGTCGGGAAGTCGAGGAGCGACGAGATCCCTCGACATGCTCGGGATGACGGGTTGGTTGACGCCGGCGAGGTTCCGACATGCACGGCCAAAGTAATCGCCATCATCCCGGGGTGCTCCCGGACGCGGTTACGCCGGCAGGGTGACGGAGCCCGGCCACGGATCGTTGCGGCCGGGCTCCCGGTTGCCGCGCCTATCCGGCGGCGCCGGTCATCATCGCGTCGAGCATCTGCTCGCCGCTCATTTCCCGCGTCTGCTTCGAGACGAAGATCTGGTAGCCGTCCGGGTCGGCGATGCCCCAATCCCGGTCGCCCCAGAACTGGTCGGTGGGCTCCTGGACCACGGTGGCTCCGGCGGCGCGGGCGTGCGCGAAGAGCGCATCGAGGTCCTCGTCGTCGCCAAGGGATACGTAGAACACGACGCCCTTGCCGAGGTCGCCGGCCGAAATCGTGCCCCACGGGCTGTCCAGCGGACCGAACATGAGGGAGACCGCGCCGCGCTGCAGCGCCGCGTGCACCATCCCGCCTTCCTCACCGGGCAGGGTCATCACCGTCGTGAACCCGAGGACCTCCTCGTAGAACCGGATCGATGCCGCCACGTCGGCGACGCGCAGGTTGGGGATGATCGACTTCATGGTGGCTCCCGCGTCGTTCGTTTGCGCGCTGGCCCGTCGCCAGCGACGAGCCCTTCGCGTCCGCAGCGCCTGATCACGAACCGTCCGGCCGAGCCGGTCCGCCGTGGCGCTGGTCCGTACGTACACGCTAGAACATATGTTCCTTTTTGTCAATGCGCCGCCGAGTTCCGCGAGCGAACCCGACGGGTGGACGCGGCAGCGGGTATCGTGTCGCGTGGACGGCGGGGTCGGCCGTCCCGCGCTGTTGCAGCGGACCGCGATGATCGACCGTATGGAAGGACCCCGTTGATGGGCGACGCTCCCTCCGCCGCGCAAATCACCGAGCAGATCGTGCGCCGATTCGAGCGCGTGGCCTCCGCCCGCGACGGTGCGGTCGGGGAGGGGAGGCAACTGGTCAGGCTGGCGGCCAACAGCGTCCGCGCCACCCACCGCGGCGACCTCGTGCTCGCCGAGGAATTGCTGGCCGAAGCCCGCGGCCGTCTTGCCACGCTCGCCAACGGCCTGCGCAACCACCCCAACGTCTACTGGGCCGGGTACGTGCAGGACGCGATGAAGGAGGTCGCCGAAGCGGCGATCACCCTGGCCGTCGTCGCCGGTCGGCCGCTGCCCGGGCCGGAGCACCTGGGGGTCGAGGACGCCGCCTGGCTGAACGCCCTCGCCGAAGCGGCCAGCGAACTGCGCCGGCAGGTGCTGGACCGCCTGCGCGCGGGGGACCTGCCCCGCGCCGAGCAGTTGCTCGAAACGATGGACGACATCTACTCAGCGCTGGTCACGGTGGATTTCCCGGACGCCATCACCGGCGGGCTGCGCCGCACGACCGATCAGTTGCGCGCGGTGCTGGAGCGCACCCGCGGCGACGTCACGATCGCCGTCACCCAGGGCCGCGTCGAAAAGGCGCTGCGCGACGCCCTCGGCAGCGAATTCGCCGCCGCGCTGCCCGGTTCCGCGCACGACGGCGACCGCGACGACGCCTGACCGCCGGCAGGCCCGCGCGTGGTCCGTGCCGGGCATCGGGAATCCACGATTGACCGCGTGGTCCGGTTCGTCCCGCGCACAGCCCGGATGAAGATCCATCCGGCTCGTGGGCGCGCTGGGGAGGGCGCCGGATGCGATTGTTCGAGTGGCTCGTCCTGCTGTCGTTCGTGCCGTTGCTGGCGACCCCGCTGCTTCCGGCCCGCTGGCGCGGCGAGTGGCTCCCGGTCACCGTCGCGCTGCCGGTTCTGGCGTGCGCCGTCCACGTCGTCGCCGAAGGCTGGCGCTCGCAGATGGCGCCGCTGTACCTGCTCGCGCTGGTGGTCCTCGCGGTCCGGTTGCCGGCGCTGGCGGGTCGCCGCGTCGCCGCTCCGCGCTGGCTCGCGCTGCTGGTCAGCGCCGCGATGGCCGTGCTGGTCGTCCTCGGTGGCCTGCTTGCCGGGTGGCTGCTGCCGGTCATTTCCCTGCCCGAACCGACCGGCCCGCACCACGTCGGGATCGTCGAGCGCGAGGTGGATGCCGGCAGCGGCCGGCGGCTGATGACCTCGGTTTGGTACCCCGCCGCGACGGATGGTCCGCCCGCCCCGCTGACCCGCCACCCGGACGAGATCGCGGCGGCGCTCGGCAACCTCACCGGGCTGCCCGCGCCGGTGTTCCAGCACCTGCGCTACGTCACGCTAGCCGCCAGCGACGGCGTGCCGGCGCTGGCCGAGGGCGGGCCGTTGCCGGTGCTCGTTTTCTCCCACGGCCTGGTCGGGGTGCGGTTGCAGAACAGCCCGACGTTGCAGGATCTGGCAAGTTGGGGCTACGTCGTGGTGGCCATCGACCACACGGATGCCGCCGCCGTGACGGTCTTCCCCGACGGCGAAACCCGTTTCTACGACCCGGAACGCTTCGGCATCCCCGCCGGCGAGAACCCGGACGCGGTCATGGTCGAGGAGCACATGTTCCCGGTCTGGGTGGCCGACCAGCGCGCGGTCTACGACGAACTCGACGTGTGGAACGAGGACGACCCCGTGCTCGCCGGCCGGCTCGACCTGACGCGCGTCGGCTCCTTCGGCCACTCGTTCGGCGGCGCGACCGCGCTGGACGTTTGCCTGTCCGACCCCCGGTGCGGCGCGGCCCTCGACCTGGACGGCGGGCTCTACGGGGAGAGCGTTGCCACGCCCGCCGTGCGCCCGCTGATGCTGATGACGTCAGCAGACAGCGGCGCGAACGCGGCCGCCAACGAGAAATGGCGCGGTCTGGCCGAGAACGCCGGGGATGCGTTCTACTGGCTCGAATTGCCGAACAGTTCGCACCTCTCGTTCACGTTCACCGAACTGCTGTCGCCCGTCCTCGTTCCTCAGGGGTTCGACCCGCGCGCGGGGCTCGCCACGGTGGATGCCCACGTCCGCGCCTTCTTCGACGCCCACCTGCGTGGCGAAGATGCGCCGCTCCTCGATCCTGCGTCCCCGTCGCCCGGCGTGCGCTGGATCGCCCGGTAGGCGAGGGAACGGAAACGATCGCCGGGATAGTGCGCCCATCGCCTGCGCCCGCCCGGGGATGGTGGCGTTGGCCTCGTCTTGGCAACGGTCGCCATTCCCGCGCTCAAGAGCGCGATTCAGCGCCGCTTCCGTCGTCATCCCGAGCCTGCCGAGGGATCTCGTTCGCCACGAGCACGGGCGGATGACGAGACCCCTCGACAGGCTCGGGATGACCGGTGGGCGGGAAGACGGGTAGGGATGCCTGCCCGTTCAGGCGTCAGCCGGTACGGCGATTCCGTCCAACCCGTCGACGGAAGTTCCCGGGCCGTAGCCGTGCTCGGCGAGCCACCCGGCGGGGACTTCCAGCACGTGACTCACCGGCTGGCCGGAGGAGAAGCGCGCCCGGGCTTCGTCCGGGGTCCCTTCCGGGTCGGGGCAGGCGTATTCGGCCGCGCCGACGATCTGCCCACCCTCGATCCAGATGATGTCGAGGCAGAACCGCATGCCCTTCATCCAGAAGTTCTCGATGCGCGGTTCGGCGGCGACGAACAGCATCCCCGTGCCCGGCGCGAGCCCTTCGCGGTAGCCAAGTCCGCGCGCACGTTCCTCCGGCGCGATCGCCAGTTCGACCTCCAGCGGCGTCTCGCCTACCGAGATCGTCGCCGTTTGCAGCGGCGGGACCTGCGATTGCCACGGCGGGCGCACCGCCACCTGCAGCAGGAGCATCAGCCCGGCGAGCGCGCCGAGGGCGACGCCCCACGCGCTGGACTGCCCGGGCAGCGGAAGGCGTCGTTGGTCCATGAAACGTCCTCGCTCGTTGCCGATGCACGCTGGTTCGTGCCGGTTGAAGGGTAGGAGAGATCGACCCGCCCGATCACTCGGGCGCCGATTCCTCGCTGGCCGAGCCGATGGTGGGGTCCGCCGCCAGCGTCGCGAGCAGGAGCGCGACCGCCGGCACGCCGTCTACCCCGATGTCCATTTCCGATCGCACCAGCGCGGGCGTTTCCGGGCCGAGCACGCCGACCGCCAGCCCGGCGATGCCGTGCTCGGAGCGCAGCCGCTTGACGGCCCGGAACGCGTCCACGTCCGTCAGATCGTCGCCGATGAAGAGGACGCCGCGCAGACCGAACTCCTCGACGAGTTCGGCGACCGCCGCGCCCTTGTCGATCGCCACCTGCGGGCGCAATTCGAGGATCGCCCGGCCTTCGGTCAGACGCAGCCCGTGGCGCTGGCACGCTTCGGCGACCAGCGGGTGCAACCGCGCGCGGGCGGCGTCGGGATCGGGCGCGAGCCGGTAGTGGACGGTGCCGGTCAGCCGCTTCGGCTCGACGAGGACGAACTCGGCGAGCGGGTCGCCGGTGATGGCGGTCGCGACGTCCGAGAGCGCCGCGTTGACCCGGTCTTCGGCGTCCAGCGCCGCCGGGTGCGCCGACCATAAGCCGCCGCGCAGCCGTTCGAGCCCGTGGTTGCCGATGTACAGCAGTTCCGGGACGCCGACCATCGAGGAACAGGAGGCGACAGCGCGTCCGCTCACCGCCGCCACCAGCGCCACCCGGCCGACGAGCGCCCGCAGGCTTTCCGAGATCGCCCGGTCCACGAACGCCTCGTCGGGCGTCGGCGCGATCGCGCTCAGCGTGCCGTCGATGTCCGAAAGCAGGGCCGCCGGTTCGTGGGCAAGCACCTCCCGGCAGCGCGCCAGCACGTCGTCGAGGTGCTGGGTGCCGGGTGCTGGGTGCTGGGTCCCGTGTTCTGCCCGTCCATGTTCGAGATCGGCCATTGCCCGTCTCCCGTGTCCGATCCGTGCTGCGACGGTAGCGTCAAGGGGTTGATGCTCCCCTCACAGCACGCAGCACCCAGCACCACGTCTATACCGGGTCCTGGTAGGCGTACAGCGTCCAGTTCGCCCCGCTTACGAAGAGGTCGCGCGTTTGCCCGTTCTCCTCGATCGCCGCGTGGTAGACGATGTCCGGTGGCGTGCCGGGCGGGCCGAATGGGTCGGTCGGCGCGTTGAGCCGCACGGTGACGCCGCCGGTCGGCGACACCGCCGCCGTGTCCCCGTAGCCCGCACGCGCCAGCGAGCGGTGGAAGCCGACGAAGTCGATCCGGTCCAGCGGCAGCGTCACGACCGCCGCCGGGTCCACTTCGGCCGGGGTGGACATCCCCGTATCGGACGAGAAGAACGCCTGCGCGCTGTCGGAGTAGAAGCGCCCTTCCCAGCGGAAGACGTTCTCCAGCGGGCGGCACCCGACCTGGAGCGCGACCATCCGGGCGTCGCCCCGCCAGGCCCGCGCCCGTTCCAGCGCGTCCTGCACGCCGGCCGCCCACTCGCCGGCGATGGCCGGGATGTCGCCGACCACGAGGTGCCCGTCGGCGCAGCGCGGCCGGGGCGTTGATGCGTCCGAAACCACCGTCGGCTGCGGCGTCGGCGTTTCGGGTTCGGCCGTCGGCGCCGGCGGCGGCGATGCCAGCCCGCCGCATCCGGCGAGCAGCACGGCGACGGCAACGGCGGCAAGGAGCGGCCCCACGCCGCGCGCAACGGTCATGGCGGGAGTATAGGACGGTCACGGAGTGCCGAGTGCCGAGTGGACGAAGTCGGCAGGTCGGCAAGTCGGCAGGTCGGCAAGCACGCAAACAGCGGCCGTCGAGCGGGCCTACCATTCTCGGCACTCGGCACTCGGCACTCGGTACGCCCGGATATACTGCCAATCCTGATCCGTAGGGCAGCGTCGGGAGTGAGGCGCGAGCGGCATGCAGATTTTCAACACGATGACCGGTCAACTGGAGCGGTTCGCGCCCCGCGACAACGCCGTCAAGATGTACGTCTGCGGGGTGACGCCCTACGACACCACCCATGTCGGCCACGCCTTCACCTTCCTGACGTTCGACATCCTCGCCCGCCACATGCGCCACAAGGGCTGGGATGTCACGTATGTCCAGAACGTCACCGACATCGACGACGACATCCTGCGCAAGGCGAAGGAAGTCGGCCTCGACTGGAAGGAACTCGGCCAGCGGGAGACCGACAAGTACCTCCGGGACATGGCCGACCTCAACGCCGTGCCCTTCGACCACTACGTGCGCGCCACCGACCACATCGCCGACATGCTGGCAATGATCGGCCCGCTGATCGAGCAGGGCCACGCCTACGAGGTTGGCGGCAACGTCTACTTCAGCGTGGATTCGGACCCCGACTTCGGCAAACTCTCCGGCATCCCGCGCCCGGAGATGCTGCCCATCGCCAACGAGCGCGGCAACACCCCGAACGATCCCAACAAGCGCGACCCGCTGGACTTCGTCCTCTGGCAGGCGAGCGCGCCCGGCGAGCCGAGCTGGGAATCGCCGTGGGGCCCCGGGCGGCCCGGCTGGCACATCGAGTGCAGCGCGATGGCCAGCCACTACCTCGGCCCGTCCATCGACATCCACGGCGGCGGCTACGACCTCGTCTTCCCGCACCACGAGTGCGAGATCGCCCAAAGCGAGGCGGCGTTCGGCGTGGAGCCGTTCTCCCGCTTCTGGATGCACGTCGGCATGGTCGAGTACCAGGGCGAGAAGATGAGCAAGTCGCTCGGCAACCTCGTCCTCGCCCGCGATCTGCTGGAGACCTACCACCCGGACGCCATCCGCCTGTACCTGTTCTCGCACCACTACCGCGGCGCGTGGGAGTTCATCGACGCCGAGATGGAGGAGTGGGCCGCCCTCGCCGACGATTTGCGCGAGGCCGCCGATTTCCCGGCCTTCGGTGTCGAGGAAGAGGTCGATGTTTCGCCGCTGCGCGACCGCTTCCTGAACGCGATGGACGACGACCTCAACACCCCGGTCGCCATCGAGGCCCTGCGCGAGATCGGCCAGGCGATCCTCGAAGCGCCGGAGGAGGAGGACGTCCGGCTCGCCCAGCGCGAACTCCGCGAAATGGCCGACATCCTCGGCCTGAGCCTGAACGGCGAGGGCTGAGGCCCTCGGTCGGGACGCGGCCCGGGACGACGCTGACGCTCGTTCGCCGCGTGACGGAAATGGACCAGGTTGCCCGATCGTCGCGGCCACGACCCCGAAGGGTCGTGGCCGCGATGTGTCGTGCCGTCCGCCCGGGCCGCACCGGCAACCAATCCCGCACCGTATGAGAACACTTGTGCTATAATGGTCGTATCAACCCGGACGGCGGCACGGTAAATCGACCGGACGTCCGCCTGTGGTACGCTTCGCCGTCGCCCAACGCGGTGTTGGGACGCGAAGACATGCCTTTCTGCTCCGCGAGCCCGGCCGGTGCGCAACCCGGCCCGAGCGCTTCGCGGGGCAACCCCAGGGAGAGGAGGCCCCGTTGCGCGATCTCAATCGTGCGCCCCGAACCTACGAGATGATGATGATCCTCCACCCGGACGTGTCCGAGGAGGAACTCCAGCCGGCGCTCGACCGCGTGTCCGGCTACATCACCACCGAGGGCGGAGAAGTTACCGAAACCCTGCGCGATTCCCCGTGGGGCCGCCGCCGCCTCGCCTATCCGATCCGCTTTGGCGGGCGGGACCTGCGCGACGGCTACTACACGGTCTTCCACTTCTCGCTCGCCCCGGCGCAGATCGTCGAGGTGGAGCGCGAGCTGAAGCTCAACACCCAGGTCATCCGCTACCTGATCACCTCCTACGAGGAGAAGCCGCTCGATCCGAAGGAGATCGAGCAGCGCGAGATCGACGCCGAGGAGGCCGCCGCCCAGGCGTACGCCGCGGCCCAGGCCGCCGAGCGTGCGGCGGAAGCGCAGGCCGCCGAGGCCTTCGCCGCCGCCCAGGCCGAGGCCGCGAACGCGGCGTCCGAGGCCACGAACGCGGCGTCCGCGACCGCGGCCACCGAGGGC
>JAFAEX010000182.1 GCA_023423795.1 Chloroflexota bacterium
GGCTCGGGTTGACGGGGGCGATGGGGCGGATGAGGTACGCGGCGCGGGGTCGCTCGCCGGCCGGAACCTACATCGTCAGCCAGCGCAGCGGGCGCTCGATGGCGCCGGCGAGGGCGTGCAGGAAGCGGGCGGCCGGCGCGCCGTCCACGATGCGGTGGTCGAAGGTGAGGCTCAGGGTCATCATCCGGCGCACGGCGAACGTACCGGCCTCCTCGTCGATCACCACCGGCGTCGGGCGGATCGCCCCGATGCCGAGCACGGCGGCGTCCGGCAAATTCACGATCGGCGTGAAGGCGTCGATGCCGTGCATCCCGAGGTTGGTAATCGTGAAGGTGCCGCCGCGCGCATCGTCCGGCGCGAGCGTGCCGGCGCGGGATGCGGCGACCAATGCGGCGGTTTCCTCGGCGATGGCGTGGACCGATTTGCGATCGGCGTCGCGCACGACCGGGGCGTAGAGCGCGTCCCCGGCATCGACCGCGAAGGCAACCGCGACGTGGTCGTGCGTCGCGATCGCGCCATCGAGGAACGAGGCGTTGAGGGCCGGATGGCGCCTCAGCATCAGCGCGACGAGGCGGATGAACAGGTCGTCGTAGGTGGGGATCGGGCCGTCGTCGCCGATGTCGGCCTTGAGCCGGTCGCGCAGGCGGCAGAGGTCGGTTGCATCGACCGGATGGTGGAGGGTCACCGGGGCGACGGTGCGCGCCGCCTCGGCCATCCGCTCGAAGACGACGCGGCGCGGCCCGGCCAGCGATCCGGCGCTCACCGGGGCCGGGTGGGCGGTTGAACCATGGGCTGCGCCATTGGCCGAGCCATTGGCGGCCGCCCGGGCGACGTCGGCCCGGGTGACCCGGCCGGCCGGGCCGCTGGCGTCGATTGCCGCCAGTTCGACGCCGCGCTCTTCGGCCAGCCGGCGCACGACCGGGGTGGCGCGCGGGGTTGTGGCCGCCTCCCGCGGACGCTCGGCCGCGGCGAGCACATCCCGCTCGCGGATGCGGCCGGTCATGCCGCCACCGGTGATGGTCGCCCAGTCGATCCCCAGGTCGCGGGCCAGTTTGCGGGCGCGCGGGCTGATGGCGCGGCGGGACGCGGCGGCGTCAGCGCCACCACTCGCCACGGCAGCCGCAACCGGTTCGGCTGCCATTTCGTTGACCGCCTCGGCGGCGACGGTGACCCCCGCTGCCGCCGGGGCCGCCCCGGCCAGTTCGAACGGAGCCTGCTCGCCGGGCGCCGTGATGTAGGCCAGCGTCGCCCCGACCGGCAGCTCCACGCCGACCGAGTCGTCGGGCGGGATGCGCAGCACCCCGGCGTCGAGCGCCTCGACCTCGGTGACCGATTTGTCGCTTTCCACCGAGAAGATCGGCTCCCCGGCTTGGACCGGCTCGCCGTCCGCCTTCAACCACTCCACCACCCGGCCGACCTCCATGGTCCAGCCGAGCCGGGGCATCACCACCTCGTTCGCCACGATTCGCTCCTGCCCGCGCCGTGCGGCGCCCTCGTGCCCGCGCCTTATTCGGCCAGCAGGTCGCGGATGGCCGCTTCGATCCGGCTCCGGTCCGGCACGATCGCCGCTTCCAGCGCCGGCGAGTACGGGACCGGGGTGTGGACGGTGTTCAGCCGCCGGATCGGGGCATCCAGCAGGTCGAACCCGCGATCGGCGACGATCGCCGCGATCTCGGCCCCGACCCCGAACGGCGCGAAGTCGTCGTCGGCGATCAGCAGCCGCCCGGTCTTCGCGACCGATTCGAGGATCGTCTCGGCATCCAGCGGCGCGATGGAACGGATGTCGATGACCTCGACCGAGACGCCCTCGGCGGCCAGTTTTTCGGCCGCTTCCAGCGCACGGGGGACGGTCACGGCGACGCCGACGACGGTGGCGTCGGTCCCCTCGCGGCGGACCGCGGCGGAGCCGAACGGGATCAGTTCGTCGGCCGACGGGTCCGGCACGAGACCCTTCGCGTTGAGCAGCAGTTTGTGTTCGAGGAAGAGCACCGGGTCGTCGCTGCGGATGGATTGCTTCAGCAGCCCCTTGGCGTCGCGCGGGGTCGTCGGCACGACGACGCGCAGCCCCGGCACGTGGCCCCACATCGAGTAGTAGTCGCCGGAGTGGTGGGTGGCCGAGGAGCCGCCGATGCCGATCGCGCCGCGCAGCACGATCGGCATCGGCAGGCGCCCGCTGGACATGTACTGGATCTTGGCGGTCTGGTTGATGAGTTCGCCCATGGCGTCGAGGATGAAGTCGGCGAACATGAAATCGACGACGGGGCGGGTGCCGGTCATCGCCGCGCCGGTGCACATGCCGACGAAGCCGCGCTCGGCGATGGGTGTGTCGCGCAGCCGCTTCGGGCCGTACTTCGCGTAGAGACCGAGGGTGGTGTTGAAGTTGCCGCCCCGCTCGCCGATGCCCTCGCCGACGACGAAGACGGTCGGGTCGCGCTCCATCTCTTCGTCGAGGCCTTCGAGGGCGGCGGCGGTGAAGGTCAGTTCGCGCGTGGTCGCGGATTCCGGGGCGGCGGTGGCGGTTGCTGCGGTCATCGGGGTCCTCCGGGTGGTGACGAGGTGCTGGGTGCTACGTGCTACGTGCGTAGGGCTGCGTGTGGTGTGGTTGCGGGTGGCGAATCCGGCCCCGGCCCCGGCCCTAAAGGGCCGGGCTGACGAGGAAAGCACACTGAAGGACGCTACGAATCGCCGGCGTCGTCAGGGCGCTTGAGCGTCCTTTCCGTTCTTAGCCCGGCCCTTTAGGGCCGGGTCTCCCGGGCAGACGATCCCGCTCTACCCCGCCGCGTAGATGTAGCGCGCCGCCGTCTCCGGCTCCGGGAACGGGCTGGCCTTGGCGAAGGCCATCGCCTCCTCGACCTCGGCCTGGATGGCGCGCTCGATCTCGTCTAGATCGGCATCCGAAACGATGCCGGCCTCGACCGCTTCAGCCCGCAGCGCGGCGATGGGGTCGCGCTGCTTCCAGGATTCGATCTCGTCGGCGGTGCGGTAGCCGGCGTCGCGCATGCCCTCGGCGTGCGGGCGGGTGCGGTAGGTGCGGCATTCCAGCAGGGTCGGACCCTCGCCGGCGCGGGCGCGGGCCACTGCCTCGGCGGCGGCTTCGGAGACGGCGAGGGCGTCGTTCCCGTCCACCGAAACGCCAACCATGCCGTAGGCCGCGGCGCGGGAGGACACGTCGGTGTTGCGGGTGGCGTAGGCGAAGGGCACTTCCGTCGCGTACATGTTGTTTTCGCAGACGTAGATGACCGGCAAGGACCAGATCGCGGCCAGGTTCAGTCCTTCGTGGAACGCGCCGTTGTTTACCGCGCCGTCGCCGAAGAAGCCGACGCTGACCTGGTCGCTGCCGAGCAGGTCGAACGAGTACCCCGCCCCGGTGGCCTGCAGGATGTTCGGGCCGACGATGCCGGTCGTTCCCAGCAGGCCGGTTTCCGGCGCGAACAGGTGCATGCTGCCGCCGCGCCCGCGCGAGCATCCCGTTGCCTTGCCCAGCAGTTCGGCGGCGACCTCCTTGATCGGCACGCCCTTGGCGAGGGCATGGCCGTGGCCGCGGTGGGTGCTGAAGGCGACGTCGTCCGGCCGCAGGTTGGCGCAGACGCCGGCCGCCACCGCTTCCTGCCCGATGTAGGTGTGGCACGCGCCGGGGATGAGCCCCTGCGCGTAGGCGCGGGCGAGTTGCTCCTCGCCCTTGCGGATCAGGTTCATCGTGCGGTAGAGCCAAAGGACGCGCTCGCGCCCGGCTCCGCGCACCGTTCCCGCGTCCACCTGCGTCTCGACCATCGAATCAGATCCCCCAATCGAACGTAGAGAGGATTTCCGGGCCCGCGTCCGTCACGAGCACCATCTTTTCCGAGCGCGCCCCGAAGGAGCCGCCCGGCCCGGCGTAGGCCCCGGGCTCGACCGAGAAGACCATGCCCGCCCGGATCGGCGTGCGGTCGTAGGGAACAAGGCGCGGCAGTTCGTTGACCGAGACGCCGACCTGGTGGCCGGCGTAGTGGGCCATCGGCAGGCCGAAACTGGCGAACGCCGCCGCCGCCGCCGCCGCCGCATCGCAGGCCAGCGCGCCCGGGCGCAGCGCGTCCATCGCCGCTTCGCAGGCGGCCTGCGAGGCGCGGGCGAGGCGCAGTTGCTCCGGGTTCGGCTCGGCGCCGCCAACCAGCAGCGTGTTGGTGCAGTCGAACCAGTAACCCGCCGCGCGCCCGCTGAGGTCCATCAGCACCGGGTCGCCCGTTTCCGTGACGCGCGCTCGCGGCCCGTTGGGGTAGGCGACCGTTGCCGTGCGCGGGCCGGTGACGATCTCGCCGGTGAGCGGGATGTCGCGCCCGTGGGCGGCGAAGACGGCCGCCGAGACCTCGGCCCAGAGGCGGTACTCGTCGGCTCCGGGCGTTTGGCATTGCGCCAGCAGCGTCTTCTGGGCGACGTCGGCCAGGTCCGCGCAGTGGCGCAGCCGGGCGATCTCCCGCGCCGTCTTGACCAGCCGCGCCCGCGCCAGCGGTTTCTCGGCGTCGGCGATGGTCCAGCCGGACAGGGCGTCGGTCACCACCTCGGCCGCTGTCGCGGCTAGGCTGCGCCCTTCCAGCGCCACCGTGCCGCGACCGCCGCGCCCGCAGGCCAGCCGCAGCGCCTGCTCCAGCGCGGCCAGGTAGGCGGCCCGGCCGTCGATCGGAGTCACGCCGTCGAAGGTGGCGAAGGGGACGAACTCGTCCACCTCGGCCATGCCGCGGGCGGCGCGCTCCAACCCGTCCGGCACCACCAGCACCGCGCCTTCCGTCGAAACGACGAGCGTCGGCCGGCCCCACGCGAGGTCGGCCCCGGCCCCGAGCGGGACGGGGACCTCCCAGCCGGTGGCGTAGGTGACGCCTTCCATCGAGCCGAGGACCGCCATGGCGCACCCGTCGGCTGCGAGTTCGGCGCGCACCTTCGCCAGTTCTTCGCTCGAATCGCGCGCCATCACCCAGGACGGTGCTTGCGCCGCCGGGATCTCCACGTCGGTCATGGCGTGCTCCTTTCGAGGATCTGCGCGCGCCGGGCTTGCCACACACCCGTCATCCCGAGTCTGTCGAGGGATCTCGTCCGTCGCCACGCCGCGGGAAACGACGAGCTCCCTCGACAGGCTCGGGATGACGGAACGGGATGCGATGACGTGTTCGTGAGCATCCGGTTCCCACGGGCGGGCGCGATGAATCGCGCCCCTACAACCGCCGTCGGCCCTGTCCCGCTG
>JAFAEX010000193.1 GCA_023423795.1 Chloroflexota bacterium
CCCGGGGGTTGAAACCCCGGGCTACGAAAACGAAGCCCCTCCGGGGCTGGGAACGGGCAGTCACCGCCCTATTTTGGCAACCGCCATCATCGCGCCCGCTCCGCCGATGCCCGAACCATTTTGGCAACCGCCATAACCCCCGGGCTGCGCCAACGAAGTCCCTCCGGGACTGAGGACGAGGGTCGAAACGCCGTCGGTCGGGCTCAACCCCGGAGGGGGTTCGTTCCCGTAGCCAGGGGTTTCAACCCCTGGCGGGCGCCGCCGGTGGCCGCATCAGTTTCGCAACCGCCATCATCGCGCCCGACCGGTCGCCGCTGCGCCGGGGCCGAGGCGGCGAATCCCCTTGCCTTCACGCGCCACGTCCAGCACCATTCGGGCCGACGATCCACGTCACGCCCCCGCCCGGGCGCGCCATCGGCGCGGCGTCGCCGGGAGCCGCGGGAAGGGAGAGACCGGTGGCGCCGGCGGCAGGCGCGGTGCTCCAGGGACGCTACCGCATCGAAGGCCCGGCGGGGCGGGGCGGCATGGGAGCCGTCTACCGCGCCACCGACCTTCGTCTCGGCACGCCCGTGGCGATCAAGCACCGGCTCGGCATGGGCGACGGGCTGGAGGACGCCTTCGAGCGGGAAGCGCGCCTGCTCGCCTCGCTGCGCCACCCGGCCCTCCCGAAAGTGACCGACCATTTCGTCGAGGACGGCGGCCAATTCCTCGTCATGGAGTACGTCGCCGGCGACGACCTGTCGTTGCTGCAGGCGCGCCGGGGCAGCCCCTTCCCGGTCGCGCAGGTGCTGGACTGGGCCGACCAGGTGCTCGACGCGCTGGCGTATTTGCACGGGCAGGAGCCGCCGGTCCTGCACCGCGACATCAAGCCGGCCAACCTGAAGCCCGCCGCGCAGGGCCGGATCGCGCTGCTCGATTTCGGGCTCGCCCGCAGCCGCGCCGGCACGGGCACCAGCCTGCCCGGCTACACCCTCACCTACGCGCCGCCGGAGCAGATCCGCGACGAGGCGACGACCGGCCGGGGCGACCTCTACGCCCTGGCGGCCACCCTGCACGACCTGCTGACCGGCGTGCCGCCGCCGGATGCCCTGCGCCGCTTCGCGGTGGTCGCGGACGGACAGCCCGACCCGCTGCGCCCCGCGCGCGACCTGAACCCCGACGTACCGGCCGGCGTCTCGCTGGCGCTGGCGCTGGCGCTGGCCCTCGACCCGGAGCGCCGCCCGCACGACGCCGGCGCGCTGCGTGATCTCCTGCGACGCGCGGCGAGCGAACACGCCACGGTGGTCGCCCCGGCTCCGGCGCCGGGAGCAGTCCGCCCCGATGCGCCACTGGGCAACCTGCCGACGTGGATCGCGCCGCTGGTGGGCCGGCAACGCGAACTGGCCGCCATCGTGGACCTGCTGGAGACGGAGGATGCGCGGCTGGTCACGCTGACCGGACCCGGCGGCGCGGGCAAGACCCGGCTGGCGCTCGCTGTCGCCGCCGCGCTCGCCGGCCGATTCCGCGAGGGCGCGTGGTTCGTCGATCTGGCGCCGATCGCCGACCCGGACCTGGTCGCGTCCAGCATCGCCGACGCGCTCGGCATCCGCGAACGCGGCTCCGGGCCGGCGGCCGACGGCGTGCGCGAGCACCTGCGCGGGCGGGAAGCGCTGCTGCTGCTCGACAACTTCGAGCAGGTGCTGGGCGCTGCCCCGCTGGTGGTCGATCTGCTCGGCGCGTGCCCGAGGCTGCGCGTGCTGGCCACCAGCCGCGAACCGCTGCGCCTGCGCGGGGAGCGCGAATACCCCGCGCCGCCGTTGCCGCTGGAGGACGCGGTCGCGCTGTTCGCCGAGCGCGCCCGCGCGGTGAAGCCGGATTCCGTCCTTTCCGGCGACACCAAACCGGTCGTGGCCGAGATCTGCGCCCGGCTGGACGGGCTGCCGCTGGCGATCGAACTAGCCGCCGCCCGGATTCGGCTGCTGCCGCCGCAGGCCATGCTGGCGCGGCTGGCGCGGCGGCTGGACGTGGTGACCAGCGGCCAGCGCGATTTGCCGGCCCGGCAGCAAACCCTGCGCCGCACCATCGACTGGAGCCACGACCTTCTTTCGCCGGACGAGCAGCGGTTGTTCGCCCGGCTGGGCGTTTTCGTCGGCGGGCGCTCGCTGGAGGCCATCGAAGCGGTCTGCAACGCCGACGGCGCGCTGGGCGACGGCGTGCTGGAAGGCGTCGAATCGCTGGTCGGCAAGAGTTTGCTGCGGCAGGAAGAGGGTGTCGGCGGCGAACCGCGGCTGCTGATGCTGGAAACGATCCAGGAGTACGCCCGGGAGCGGCTGGACGCCGGAGGCGAAGCGGACGCCATCCGCGGAGCCCACGCCGAATGGGCGCTGGCGCTGGCGGAAACCGCGAAACCGGAACTGACCGGGCCGGAGCAGGGCCGCTGGCTCGCCCGGCTGATCGAGGAGCACGACAACCTTCGCGCCGCCCTCGGCTGGGCGCGCGACCACGGCGACGGCGACCTGTTCCTGCGGCTGGCCGGGGCGCTGTGGCGGTTCTGGGAACTGCGCTTCCACCTGCGCGAAGGCCGGGTGTGGCTGGAAGCGGCCCTGGCCGCGGACCGGGGCGCGCCGCCGGACGTGCGGGCGCGGGCGCTGAACGGGGTGTCCAACCTGACCTGGACGCAGGGCGACCTCGCCAAGGGCGCGGCCTACCAGGAAGAGGCTCTGGCGCTGTTCCGCGCCGCCGGCGACCGGCTGGGCACGTCGTGGGCGCTGAACGACCTCGCCAACATCGCCGGAGAGCGCGGCGAAAGCGCCCGCGCCGTGGACCTCTACGAGGAGAGCCTGGCGATCTCCCGCGAACTCGGCGCGGAATGGGAAATCGCCTGCGCGCTGCACAACCTCGGGCTCGCCGCCGACCTGATGGACGACCACGACCGCGCCGCCGAATTGCTCGACGACGCCCTCGTCCGCTGGGAGCGCCTCGGCGACGAGGTGGCCCGCGCCCGCTCGCTGGATGCCGCCGGGCAGGTCGCGCGGCACCGGGGCGACACCGGCCGCGCCCTCGTCCTCGGCGAGGACGGGCTGGCGCTGCGGAAGCGCTTCGGCGACCGCAACGGCGTGGCGGTCTCGCTCGGCAACCTCGGCTGGACGTTCGTGGAGCGGGGCGACGGCGCGCGGGCGGCCGCCTTCTTCCGGGAAGCGCTGCCGCTGCACCTCGAAGCGGGAAACCGGCGCGGCATCTCCCGCTGCCTGACCGGGCTGGCCGCGCTCGCCATCGACGAGGGCCGGCCGGACGCGGCGGCCCGCCTCCTCGGCGCGGCCGACGCCTTCGAGGTGGCCGACGGCGCGGTGCGCGCGGCGCGCAACCAGCGCCGCCACGA
>JAFAEX010000309.1 GCA_023423795.1 Chloroflexota bacterium
GCATCGCCCGCCGGGGCCGCGCCGTTTCCTGCCGATCCGGCCGCGCGTATCGGGACGATCATCCCCGCCCCGGCGCTACCGGCGCGGCCGTGGCAGGGACTATCATTGGAGACCTATCGGAGGCGACCCGCGGCCCCAACCGCCCGGCCGAAAGGACGGGGCGGACCGGTAGCCGAAGGGGCGCGTCGGCGAAGGACCCCTGCATCATGGAGATCCCGAAGATCGATAACCTCGTGCCGATGGTGGTGGAGACCACCAACCGCGGCGAGCGCGGCTACGACATCTTTTCCCGGCTGCTCAAGGACCGCATCATCTTCCTCGGCACGCCGGTGGACGACCAGATCGCCAACCTCATCATCGCCCAGATGCTGTTTCTGGCCCACGAGGACCCGGAGCAGGACATTCGGCTCTACATCAACTCGCCGGGCGGCGTCGTCTATTCCGGCCTCGCCATCTACGACACCATGCAGATGATCAAGCCGGACGTGGCCACCTTCTGCATGGGCATGGGCGCGAGCATGGCGGCGGTGCTGCTGGCCGGCGGGACGCCGGGCAAGCGGTTTGCGCTGCCGAACGCCCGCGTCATGATCCACCAGGGCTCGGCCGGCTTCCGCGGCGCGGTTCCCGACATCGAGGTGGTGGCGCGCGAAACGCTGAGCCTGACGACCAAGCTGACCGAGATCCTGGCCGCCCACTCCGGGCAGCCGTTCGACAAGGTCAAGCGCGACACCGAGCGCGACTACTACATGACCGCGCAGGAAGCCAAGGAATACGGCATCATCGACGAAGTGCTGGAGCCGGCCAACGCGGCGGCGGCCGGTGCTTCGGGCAACGGGCGCGACAAGGCCTGACGGCCGTCGACCGGGAGCGGCCCGGGTCCGGCAGGCGGCCGGACCCGGGTACGCCGGAGCCGAAGGGCGGCGACCGGCGACGGGGGAGCGCGGCATGAACACGACACGAGGTGGCCGGGTGCACTATCGGTGCTCGTTCTGCAACAAGGGCCAGGAAGAGGTCCGCCGACTGATCGCGGGGCCGAACCAGGTCTACATCTGCGACGAGTGCGTGCAACTCTGCCGGGAGATCATCGAGGAGGAGGAGCAGCCGGCGCCACGCACCGAGCCCTCCTTCGCCAAGATCCCGACGCCGCGCCGCCTCTACGAGCAGCTCAACCAGTACGTCGTCGGTCAGGATCGCGCCAAGAAGATCCTTTCCGTCGCCGTCTACAACCACTACAAGCGCATCAGCGCCGGCTTCGAAACCGACGACGACGTGGAGCTCCAGAAGAGCAACATCCTGCTCGTCGGGCCGACCGGCTGCGGCAAGACGCTGCTGGCGCAGACCCTCGCCAAGCTGCTGGACGTACCGTTTTCCATCGCCGACGCCACCGCGCTCACCGAAGCGGGCTACGTTGGCGAGGACGTCGAGAACATCCTGCTGCGCCTGATCCAGTCGGCCGGGGACGTCGCCCGCGCCCAGACCGGGATCATCTACATCGACGAGATCGACAAGATCGCCCGCAAGTCGGACAACCCGAGCATCACCCGCGACGTGTCCGGCGAGGGCGTGCAGCAGGCATTGCTCAAGATCATCGAGGGCACGGTCGCCAACGTGCCGCCGCAGAGCGGGCGCAAGCACCCCCACCAGGAATACATCCAGATCGACACCCGCAACATCCTGTTCATCTGCGGCGGGGCGTTCGAGGGGCTGGAGGAGATCGTCGCCAAGCGGATCGGAAAGCAGGCCCCGATCGGGTTCGACTCGACCACCTTCGAGGAGACCAAGGCGCCCGACCGCAACATCCTGCGCCACACCACCCACGACGATCTGCTCAAGTACGGCCTGATCCCCGAGTTCGTCGGCCGGTTGCCGGTGACGGTGGCGCTCGACGAACTGACCAACGACGACCTGATGCGCATCCTCGTCGAGCCGCGCAACGCCGTCGTCAAGCAGTATCAGAAGTTCTTCGCGCTGGACGACGTGGACCTCGTCTTCACCCAGGAGGCGCTGGAAGCCACGGCGCGGCAGGCGGAGATCCGCGGCACCGGCGCGCGCGGGCTGCGCACCACCATCGAGGAGGTGCTGCTGGAGGTGATGTACGAGATCCCCTCGCTCGATAACGTGCGCAAGTGCGTGGTGGACGGCAACGTCATTACCAACCGCACCCGGCCGCTGCTGATGAGCGTCTCCGACGAGGAGATCCCCTACGCGAAGACCGCCTGACGCCGTCTCGCGTAGTTCGCGGCCCCGCCCCGGTTCGCCGGGCGGGGCCGTTTCGCGTCCGCCGTCGCCTCGGAGACCCGGCGGTCGTATGATGCGGCGACGTGCATCGAGCGGACGGCAAGCGGGAGGGCTGCGTGAAGACGATCCTGTGTTACGGCGATTCCAACACCCACGGCGCCGATCCGGCCGGCGGCGCGCGCTTCGGCCCGGACGTGCGGTGGCCGGGCGTGCTGGCGCGCACGCTCGGCGAGGGCTACCGGATCGTCGAGGAGGGGCTCAACGGCCGCACGACCCGCTGGGACGACCCGATCGAACTTGGGCGCAACGGGCTGGTCACCCTCCAGCCGGTCCTCGAGTCGCACAACCCGATCGACCTCGTGACGATCATGCTGGGCACGAACGACCTCAAGGCCCGCTTCGGGCTCAACGCCGGCGACATCGCCCAAAGCGCCGGCGAACTGGGCGTGATGGCGAAGCGCTACGCCCGCCGCGCCGACGGTTCGGCCGCGACGATCCTGCTGATGGCGCCGCCGCCGATCGCCACGCTGACGGGCTACGACCTGATGTTCGCCGGCGCGGACGAGAAGTCCCGCCAGTTCGGCGAGTACTACCGGCGCGCCGCAGGATGGTACGGCCACGAGTTCCTTGACGCCGGTTCGGTGGTCGTTTCCAGCGACAAGGACGGCATCCACCTCGACCCGGACCAGCACGAAAAACTCGGGCAGGCGGTGGCCGAGAAGGTGCGGACGTTGATCGGGTAGGGGAGGTGGCCGGGGTTCCCCTCGTGTCGTGATCGCGACCGTACCCGGCCACGCCCGAAGGGTGAGGTACTACCTCAGGCGGCGGACTCGCCGCTCGGGCAGTACCACGAATTCGTCTTCTTCCCGATGAAGCGGAACGGCCTGTCGTTCCGGAGGACCGTGACGACTAGACCGTCCGCGACGATGACCACGAGGTTCGTCAAGCGGTGCGCGTCGAGGTGGTCGCGGTCGAGATCGGGGATGTCGGACCGGCGGAGGACGAAGTGCGCCGCCTTGCGGGCGTAACTCTTCGATCCGTAGCGGACGATGTACCGGACCTCGCGCTCCGTTACATTGCGCTGCGCCATGCGAACTCTGGCATGCTTCGTGAAACCGACGATTGCTTCTATGGCTGTCCCCCGTTCGCGATGGGGAACCCCGGCCGCGTGAATCGTCACCGCGCGCAATTCCGATGTCAAGAGGCGAATCGCGAGTTCGGTATTTGGTGGGCGTTCGTGGACCATAGCGGAAGGAGCCGGTAATGCACGGTTTCGTCCTCGACCCGAAGGCGCTCGGCGACCCGGCGGCGCTGATCGGTGTGGCGCTCGCCGAGGAGGCCCGCATCGACGGGCGGCGCGCGTTCGCCAAGGGCCACCTGCTCACCGCCGACGACGTCGCCGCGCTGTCCCGGCTGGACGCGCCCGTCCATGCGGTGCGCCTCGACCCCGGTGATGTGCACGAGGACGAGGCGGGCCGCCAACTGGCGCGCGTGGTGGCCGGCCGCGGGATGGAAATACGCGGCCCGGCGCAGAGCCGCTACAACCTCGTCGCTACCGGCAAGGGCCTGCTCCGGATCGACGCCGACCGGCTGCGCGCGCTCAATCTGCTGCCCGGCATCGCGGTCTACACCCTGCCCGACCGGATGGTGACGCTTCCCGGCAAGGTGTTGGCCGGCGTCAAGGTCACGCCTATAGCCGTCCCGGCGTCCACCCTCGACGCGGCGCGGGAGATCGTTGCCGACGGCGGTCCGATCGTCGAAGTGCAGCCCTTCCTGCCCCGCGTGGTGGGCGTGGTGACGACGGAGGCGATGAAGCCCGGCGTGCGGGAGCGATTTCGCGCCATCGTGCAGCGCAAGATCGCATGGTTCGGCGGCTCCGTCCTGCGCTTCGAGGAACCGGCCGCCGACCCGGACGCGGTCGCCGCCGCGATCTCCGCCCTGGTCGCCGACGGTGCGGACGTGGTGCTTGCCGCGGGCGGCAACACGATCGACCCGCTGGACCCGACGCTGCTGGCCCTGCCGGCGGTCGGCGGCGAACTGCTCCGTCTGGGAGCGCCGGCCCACCCCGGCAGCATGTTCTGGATCGCTGAGGCGGGGGAGACGCCGGTGATCAACCTCGCGTCGTGCAGCCTCTATTCGCAGGCGACGACGGCCGACCTCATCCTGCCGTGGGTGATGGCCGGCGAGCGCGTCACGCGGGAAACGTTGGCCGACCTCGGCCACGGCGGCCTGCTGGAGAAGGACATGGGCTGGCGCTTCCCGCCCTACGACGAGGATGTCGAACCGGGAACCGGCGCCGGTTGAACGTTGCGACGTTCTCGGATTGCGCCGTGCGGTGCGGCCGCCAACCACCGTCCTCCCGAGCCTGTCGAGGGATCTCGTCCTTCCTGATCGACGGAGGTACGCAAGACCACCGCGCGGACGGGTCGCCATCAGTTTTCCGCGTCATGCGAGCGCCGCGGCGATCCCTCCGCGCCGTGTTTCTTCGGTATTTATTCGGTATTTGTTCGCCATTTATTCGGCAGCGGTTTTCCCATGTCCATGCGGAAACCGGATTTCTTCGGTACCCCCTGCCACCCTTCGGGGCGCGGCCGGTGCGGTGTTCTGGGCCGCTAAGGGGGAAGGGGGTGCGAAATAATTGAGGTTCGCCCGAGAGGCCGCGTACGTACGCAATATTCAGTGGCCGAGTAAGTGCCGGATAAATAGCGAACAAATGCCGAATAAATTACCGACCGGTCCGGCCTTGATCAACGCCGGGCAACGATGCGAACGGCAGGCGAAGGGTCGTCCTACGAAATCCGGTTGTTCGCTGCCGTACCGCCCGCGCTCGACGAACGGAACGCCGCGTCGATCGACCGGAGTTCGCATCGGCTTGAGCGGAGAGCGTTTCGCTTTGCCCGCGGCCGACGCCGACGGAGCGATGGGCAATCCACCAGACTCCGCGCACTACGCCGCGGCGGGGGAGAAGCACGTCGCCGCCCTCTGGATCCATCTCCGAGTCGTTGAGACAATTGCGCCCCGATCTATCGCCTCGCGCCGGCATCCCAAGACGCCAGCAACGCCGCGTAGTCCGCGTCCGTGTCCACGTCCGGTGGCGGCGCATCGAGCGGGACCGGAACCCGCAGCACGTCGGCCGCGCGGGCCCGCACGAGCGACCGCGCGCCCCGATCTCCGGCAAGCCGGAGCAGGTCCGGGAACAGGTCCCGGCGGAAGAGGACGGGGTTTCCCGTGGTCTCGCCGTACACGGGCGCGGCAATTGGGACGGGGTTTGCGCGCCACGCCGCCAGCACGGCGTCGATGATCCCCGGGCAGATGCCCGGCTGGTCGCCGAGCAGCAGCATGGCGGCGGCGGCGTCGTCAGGCAGCGCGGCGACGCCGGCGACGACGCTGCTCGCCTGTCCCTCGGCGAACCGGGGGTTCACGACGACGCGGGCGGGATGGTCGCCGAGCGCCGTCGCGACCTCGTCGGCGAGGTGGCCGAGCACCAGCAGCACCGGATCGAGCGACGACGCCAGCGCGTTGTCGAGCGTGCGGCGAAGCAGCGGTTTGCCGCCGAGGTCGAGCAACTGCTTTGGCCGCCCGAGCCGGGACGAGCGGCCGGCGGCGAGGATGATGCCGGCGACCGGTTCGCCGGTCACGCCCGTGCGGCGGCCGGCTCGGCTGCTTCGCCCCGGATGCGTCCAGTTGCCGCGGTCAGGGCGCCGCCCGAACGGCCGTTCCGCGCGGCGATGATCTCGCCGAGGATGGCGATCGCCATTTCTTCTGGCGTCGCCGCGCCGATGTCGAGCCCGATCGGGCCGCGCACCCGCGCCAGGTCCTCGGGCGACAACCCCGCTTCAGTCAGGCGGCGGCGGCGATCCACGTTCGTCTTGCGCGACCCGATCGCCCCGATGTAGCGCGCTGGGGTGTCCAGCGCGCCAAGGATCGCCGGTTCGTCGAACTTCGGATCGTGGGTCAGGATGGCGATGCACCAGTTCGGCCGAACGTCGAGGTCGGCCATCGCCTCGTCCGGCCAGGCGACGACGATGCGGTCGGCGTCCGGGAAGCGCTCGCGGGTGGCCAGTTTCTCCCGCGCATCGACGACGATCACGTCGAACCCGAGCGCCTTGCCGAAGCGGCTCAACGCCTGCGCGACGTGAACGGCGCCGATGATTAGCAGCGTCGGCGGCGTCGGAAACGTCTCGATGAAGACCTCGACCTCGTCGTCGCCGGCGGGGTAGGTCCGGGTCTCCGACTTCTCGGCTTCTAGCAGCGCGCGGGCGTCGGCATCGACCGGGTCGTCCAGCCCGGACGCACCGAGCGAGCCCAGTCGTTCATCCGGCAGCAGCAGCAGTTTGCCGCCGAGGCCGGGGCCGCGCACGACCGTGGCGACCGCGACCGGGGTGCGCGCGTCCAGGGCGGCCGTGAACCGTTCGTGGATGGCGGCGCGGTCGTTCATTCCGCGACCGGCTCCACGAAGACCTCGATCGTGCCGCCGCAGGCGAGCCCGACGTCCCAGGCCATCTCGTCGGTGATGCCGAAGCGCAGCAGTTTCGGCTGCCCCGTGCGCAGGACCTCCTGCGCCTCGTCGAAGACCGCCGTCTCGACGCAGCCGCCGCTGACCGAGCCGGTCAGGTCGCCGGCGTCGGAGACGGCGAGTGTCGCCCCGACCGGGCGCGGGGCCGACCCCTCGACCTTCACCACCGTGGCGACCGCCACCCGATTGCCGGCGGCGCGCCATGTTTCGATCTGTGGCAGGACGTCCTTCACCTCGTCGCTCCTTCGCGACCCGGCGGCAGCCGGGCACTATCTGAAGGGAAGTATCGTCCGTTTCGGCGGCAAACGCCAATGCCGGGGCCGGGTTGCGCCGCTCAGGCCGCCGGCGGCGGGACGTAGCGGCGCAAGGGCGGCGTGTCCTCCATCCGCCCCAGCAGGTCGGCCAGCGCCGCCATCGATTGCAGGTTGTGGATCGGCAGGAAGTGGTCGATGTAGGGCAGCGCGGCGCGCATCCCCTGCGTCAGCGGCTGGTACCCGGGCGCGCCCAGCAACGGGTTCAGCCAGATCAGCCGGCGGCAGGACCGCTGCAGCCGCGCCATCTCCCGCCCGAGCAGGGCGGGGTCGCCCCGGTCCCAGCCGTCGCTGATGATCACCACCGTCGCCCCGGATCGGAGCACGCGGCGGGACCACTTGAAGTTGAATTCCTTGATCGCCTCGCCGATGCGCGTGCCGCCCGACCAGTCCTCGACCGAGTTGACGACGTCGGTCAACGCGGTATCGATGTCGCGCCGCCGCAGTTCGCGGGTGATCCGGGTCAGCCGCGTGCCGAAGACGAACACTTCGGTGCTGTCCAGGCCCTGCCCGAGCGCGTGCACGAACCGCAGCAGCAGCCGGGCGTAGCGGTCCATGCTGCCGGAGATGTCGCAGATAAGGACCAGCGGCCGGGTGCGAATTTTCCGGCGCTGGCGCTTGAGGTCCAGCGGCACTCCGCCGTGCCGCAGGGAGTGGCGCATCGTCCGGCGCGGATCGAACGAATCGCCGACGTTCGCCTTTTCGCGCCGCCTGGTCTGGCGCGTGCCGAGGTTCCAGTCCATCCCTTCGATGATGCGTCGCGCTTCGGCGATCTCCTCCGGGGAGCAGAGCGAGAAATCCTTCTTGCGCAGGATCTCGCGGGCGCTGAACAGCAACACGTCCTCGGGCGGCGCGTCCATCTCCTCGAGGTCGTCGGCGTTCGCCTCGGCCTCGGCTTCGGAGACGGCGAGGACGGTCTTCTCTTCCTCGGCCTCGCCGTCGGAGGCCTTCGTTTCCTGCTTCTTCTTCGACGCTTCCGGCAGCGGCGGTTCCGACGGGGCGGAGGAGGCGACGAAGGCGTCCAGCGCCACCGGCTCCGCGCCGAGCAGTTCGCGGACGAACTGCCGGAATTCGGCGTCGAACGTCGCCCGCTGCTCCGGCCGGGTGACGCAGGAGATGCGCGCGGCCTGGTGCAGGTCGCCCGGGTCGGCCACCCCGACTGCGGCGATGGCTTCCACCATCGCCACGACCTGCCCGGGGCCGACCGGGATGCCGGCCCGGCGCAAGCGGCGGCCGAATTCGACGAGGTTCGCCCCGACCAGTCCGGAGGACACGGCGCCCGGCGTCCGGACGGTTTCGGCGGGAAGTTCGGTCATGGATGCTCCCGGAGGCTGGGCCTCCGCGGGTGAACGGGACAGACGATCGGCGCGACGACCTAGATGCCGGCCATCAGCGCCCGGCCGACGAGGTTTCGGGCGAGGTCGCCCTTCACGTTATCGACGTCCTCCTGATACTTGAGAATGACGCCGAGCGAGTCGCCCACCACCTGCTCCGAGAGATCGACCGTGCCAAGCGCTTGCAGCGCCCGCGCCCAGTCGAGGGTCTCGGCCATGCCCGGCGGCTTGAAGAGGTCGGTCTCGCGCAACGCCTGGGTGAAAGCGACGATCTGGCGGGCCAGCTTCTCCGGCAGGTCCGGCGCCTTCGCCAGCAGGATTCGGTATTCCTTGTCGAAGTCCGGGAAGTCGATCCAGTGGTAGAGGCAGCGCCGCTTGAGCGCATCGTGGATCTCGCGGGTGCGGTTCGAGGTCAGGATCACGATCGGCACGTGCTCGGCGCGGATCGTACCCAACTCCGGGACCGTGACCTGGAAGTCGGAGAGCAGTTCGAGCAGGAAGGCTTCGAGTTCCTGGTCGGCGCGGTCCACCTCGTCGATCAGCAGCACCGGCGAGCGGTTGTGGGCGGCGTCGATGGCCTGCAGCAACGGCCGCTTGAGCAGGAACTCCTCGCCGAACAGGTCGTGGCGGACGGCTTCGCGATCGACGCCGCCGGTCGCCTCGATCGTGCGCAGGTAGAGCATCTGCCGCGGGTAGTCCCACTCGTAGATAGCCGTAGCGGCGTCGAGCCCCTCGTAGCACTGGAGGCGGATGAGGGGAGCTTCGAGCAACCCGGAGAGCACCTTGGCGATCTCGGTCTTGCCGACGCCGGCCTCGCCCTCCAGCAGCAGCGGCTTCTGCAGCTTCAGGGTCAGGTACAGCGTGGTCGCGAGGCCGCGGTCGGCGACGTAGGACTGCTCGCGCAATCCATCGGCGAGCTCGTCCACCGAATCGAACGTGCGCGTTGCTGGGGCGGTCGTGGCGGTCAATCGGGCTCCCATCGACGAAGCGAAGCGGGTTTCGTCCAATGGGTGAAGTATCGGCCAGCAGCGCCCGCGCTGTCACGAGTTTTGCGCTCCAACGCGCCGAAAACCGGTTCCGTCCAACGATTGGAGCGGCGGCTGGTTCGGGGGCGGCGCGGTGCGGCCGGGACGCCCCAGGCCGCTGGCCGGAGGAGGGTTGGGACGGTCGATTCGCGGCGACTGGATGGCCCGAAAACGTTGCGGATCTGGCACAGATGTGCTACATTGGCATCAACAGTTGAAGGAAAGCTATCCGGAGCGGGACGCTCCCGAGCGTCCCCGGCAACCGAGCGGCGACCGCCACGGTGCCCATCCTCGAGCCGAGGAGATAGGCCCCTGAAGGGGGAAAACGGGTCGCGTGACCCTGCTTCGACCGCGGGGTCGTTTGGTATCCGACGCCGGATGCCGTGGTCCCTCGAACCCCTTCGTTCGCCGCCCGCCGCCGAATGTCCTTCGACGGAAGGAGGAGTCGTTGCCCATCGACAACCAACAGCTATCGCCTCGGGACCACCTGCGGGTCGTGCGCGCCCGACTCAGCGGCGAACTGGTGCGCTGCGACCCGTGCGAGGGGAAGGGCCGCTGGCTGACCCCGATGCAGACGTTGCGCCCGTGCCCCTGCTGCGCCGGTGCGGGTGAGGTGGCGCAGGCCGACGCCACCCGGGTGCTTGCCGTGTGCCTCGCCTGCCGCGGGCGCGGCGCGGTCGGCGGCGAGGATGCCGCGATCTGTCCGAGCTGCCGCGGATTCGGCGCCGTCGCGGTGCGGAACCGGATCGCCGGCGCCAACGTCCAAACGGAGGATACCGCCGCGTAAGCGAACGCCGGTCGCAGGTCCGTCCGCCCGTTTTCCGCTCGCTAGGAGAGCAGAGTCCATGCCCAGTTCGCCTGAACTCCGCCCGCTTCCGCCGGTCGCCGCCGATATTTCTCCCGCCGCCGCTCCGCAGGGGGACATCCTCCACTGCTGGGGGATCGAGACCTTCCTGCGCAACGGCGGCACGCCGGAGCGGTTCGCCGCGATCCGGCACCGCTTCGACGCGCGGTCGGAGGCCGCGCCCGGCGTGTGGTGGCCCGGCATCGACCTGGAGGGCGAGGACCTCTGCGGCGCGGAGCTGGCCGGGGCGACTCTGATCGGCGCGATCCTGCCCGAGGTCAACGGCGCCGACCTGCGCCGGGCGCAACTGGAGCGCGCCGTCATCCGGCAGGCGCAGGGCGCGGTCTTCGACGGCGCGGAACTGACCGAGGCGGACCTGTGCCACGGCCGCCTCGAAGGCGCGTCGTTTGTCGGCGCGAACCTCGCCTGCTGCGATTTCGTGGAGGCCGGGCTTCGCCGCGCCCGCTTCGACCGTGCCGACCTGACCGACGCGGACTTCCGCGACGCCGAACTCTGGGGCTCGACCGTCCACCTCGCCGCCTCGCTGGACGGCGCGGACTTCACCGGCGCGGTGGGTCTTTCCGTCGAACAGCTCGTCATCCTCGCCGCCCGTGGCGCCCTCGGCGTCGAGGAGTGCGAAGCGGCGTAGCCCGTCTGGCGCGGGGTGCTACGAAACGAGGGGCCGGGAAGAAAACTTCCCGGCCCCTCGTTCCTGTTACGCGAGCAGGTACTTACGGCTTCGGCGCGGTCGGCCAGCGGCCGTACCAGTCGAACGGCTCGGGGTTGAGGTTGACCACCACGTTCTTCACCTGGGTGTACAGGTCCATGACGTGGCGCGACAACTCGCGGCCAAGGCCGGACTGCTTGTAGCCGCCGAACGGGGCCTCCGGCGGGTTCACCGTCGGGTAGTTGATCGAGACGTTGCCGGCCTGCAACCGGCGGGCGAGGTTGTGCGCCCGCTTGATGTCGTTCGTCCAGACCGTGGCCGCGAGCCCGTAGATGGTCGAGTTCGCCATCCGCACCAGGTCGTCCTCGTCGGAGAACGGGATCACGGCCAGCACGGGTCCGAAGACCTCCTCCTGGGCGAGGCGCATGTCGGCGCTGACCCGGTCGAAGACGGTCGGCTCGACGAAGTTGCCGGCCGCGAGTTCGCCCAGATCGACCTTCTTGCCGCCAGCCACCAGTTCGGCGCCGTCCTCCCGCGCGTAGGAGCAGTACTGGAGGATGCGGTTCTGCTGCGACGGCGAGATCACCGGCCCCATCTGGGTCTCGTGCTCCAGCGGGTCGCCGATGCGGATCTGCCGCGCCTTCGCCACGAAATCGGCGAGGAAGGTGTCGTGGATGTCCTTGTGCAGGAACAGCCGCGTGCGGGCCGTGCAGCGCTGGCCGGCGTTTGTGTAGATCGCGAACAGGGAGCCGTCCACCGCTTCCGGGAACGTGGCGTCCGGGAAGACGATGTTCGGGCTCTTGCCGCCGAGTTCGAGCGACACCTTCTTGATGGTGCCGGCGGCGAGCTGGATGATGCGCTTGCCGGTTTCGGTTTCGCCGGTGAAAGCGACCTTGTCCACGCCGGGGTGGGCGCACATCGCCTCGCCGACCAGCTTGCCCGGCCCGGTGAGCACGTTCACCACGCCGTCCGGCACACCCGCCTCGCGGCAGATCTGGCCGAGCAGGATGGCGGTCAGCGGGGTGACGCTGGCCGGCTTGAGGATGAGGGTGTTGCCCGCCGCCAGCGCCGGGGCGAGTTTCCACGAAGCCATCAGCAGCGGGAAGTTCCAGGGCACGATCTGCGCGCAGACGCCGACCGGTTCGCGCAGGGTGTAGTCGAGCAACGGCCCGTTCATCGGGATCTGCTCGCCCCAGAGTTGGGTCGCCAGACCGGCGTAGTATTCGAAGCAGTTGGCCGAGGCGGTCACGTCGCCGCGCGACTCGACGATGATCTTGCCGCAGTTCATCGTCTCCAGGCGCGCTATCTCGTCGATCCGCTCCCGCAGCAGGTTCGCGATCCGGTGCAGGATGCGCGAGCGCTCCAGCGGCGTCATTCGCGGCCACCGGCCGTCGTCGAACGCGCGGCGGGCGGCGGCGACCGCCCGATCGACGTCCTCCGTGCCGGCCTTGGCGACCACGCCGATCGCCTTGTTGGTGGTCGGGCTGACGGTTTCGAACGTCTCCCCGGAGGCGGACGGCACGTCCTTGCCGTCGATCAGCAGGTTCCAGGTGCGAAGCGCCGTCGCGGGCGCGTGGTCGATCGACATGGCAGGGGTCCTTTTCCGTGGCGCGGCGGGCGAAACGACGATGCCGGCGAGGATAGCACGGCGGCCGGACGCAACCGCCGGGCGATGAGGTAAACTGCGTGGCGCACCCGCCGGGGTGGCGAAATGGCAGACGCAGCGCACTCAAAATGCGCCGGGGGAAACCCCGTGCGGGTTCGAATCCCGCTCCCGGCACCCCTCAAGAAACCGCATGAACAAGCGAAAACCGGCGGGCGCCATCGCCCGCCGGTTTCGTCGCCTCAGCCGGATTTACCCATTCGCTTACCCATTCCTGGGATGTGGCCCGTCGCGGTCGTGCCGAAAATCGCGTCCATCGCGGCAGCGGCGCCCTGCAACGCCGCTGCCGACAGGTGGCCGCAGGGGTCCAAAGTCAGCGTCAGGGTGGAATGCCCGAGCGTGCGGGAGGCCATCGCCAGTGGCGCGCCTCGGGCGATCGGCATGGGCGCACAAGCAGCCGTGTGCCCATTGACCCTGCCCGCGCGCCGGACGGCGACCGCGGCTATCCTGCGCCCTGTCGTTGGCGAGTCGGTCATCGGGAAGGACCTGCGCGGTGCGGACATCGGTGGCGTGGTGGTGCCTCGAAGGGCTGGGTTTGGACGCGGATGGAATCGTCCGTGCAGCGGTGGACGCGGGCTGCGACGGGGTGGAGATGGCCCCGGTGGAGCACTGGCCTCGCATCCGCGAGGCTGGGCTGGCCCTCGCCGCCGACCGCGGGCATGCGTCGCTCGAAGTCGGGCTGAACCACACGGCGGAGCACGAGCGCATCGAGCGCGAGATCCTGGCCAACCTTCGGCAGGCACGGGAGTGGGGCGTTTCCACGCTCATCTGCTTCAGCGGCAACCGGGACGGGATTTCGGACGACGAAGGCGCCGAGCACACCATCGCCGGGCTGCGACGGGTCGCGAAGGCCGCCGAGGATGCGGGCGTTACGCTCGCGGTGGAACTGCTCAACAGCCGGGTGGATCACCCAGATTACCAATGCGACCGGACCGCATGGGGCGCGCGCGTGATCGACGCCGTGGGCTCGCCTCGGGTGAAGTTGCTCTACGACGTCTACCACATGCAGATCATGGAAGGCGACGTCATCCGCACCCTGACAGAGTACGCCGGACGCATCGGGCACTACCACGTCGCGGGCAACCCCGGCCGCAACGAACCGGACGCGAGCCAGGAACTCAACTATCCGCCGATTTATCGGGCCATCGCCGCGACCGGGTTCGACGGCTGGATCGGCATGGAGTTCATCCCGACCGGTGACCCGGTCGCGTCCCTGCGCTCGCCCGTCGCCGACGTCCACCGCAGCCTGGGCGAGGGCGCTTGAGGGGTCACCCGGGCGCTTCGGGCGCTGTGCGGCGCCGTAGTTACCGTCGGCCAGCGCGGGTGGCTGTCATCCCGAACGCCCTCCCGTCATCCCGGCCGCGAGTCCAGCGGCGGGTCGAACCGGAGGCGGTCGCCAACCGCGATGCCGCGGGTGCGGGCCGTGCCGGCGTTTGCCTCGATGACCGCGGCGGCGAAGGTGAAATCGAACCGCCAGGGCTGCATCGCCTCGCGTATCCCGACGACGGCTCCCGTTTCGTCGAGGAAGATCAGGTCGATCGGGAAGCGCATGAAGTGAGTGTGGATGCCCCGCGACGGGCGGAACAACAGGCCGTCGCCCGCCGGGAGCGCGGCGTCGAACATGAGGCCCTTGAAGGTTCCCCACGGCCCGCTGGCGAGGCGCACGTTGTCGAGCGCCACCGCGCCCGTCCGCGCGTCGATCGCGCGAGATCCCGGCTGCGCCGCTAGTCGCAGCGCATTTCCGGTTGCGCGGTCCGGCATGGTCGTCTCCGGCTGTTGGCCGAGGTGCGGCATGAATGATTCCGATTGAGGTTCGATGGCGAGCGCGGGACGCAGGGCGCATGAGCGAAGGGAGGACGGGCTGAGGAACGCCGGCGGGCTCGTGGAGCGCAACCCTTGCGTCAGTCCCCGCTGGGCGCGGGGACCGGGGAGGCCGTTGACGTCGCGACCCGGCGCTGGACGGCAGCGACTCGGGTTCGGCGCGGCACGGCCGACGCGCCGTCCACCGCGACGATCGGCCCGGTGACGACCGCGTCGCGCTCGGCCCGCGAGATTGCCCGCAGCCGGTCGGAGCCGAATCCGCCCGCCGCGATCCGCGCCAGCCGCTTGAGGTTTGCCGCCGGAAAATGCCGCCGCTCGTAGCGTGGCGCGCGGGCCGCGCCGAGCGCAAACTGCTCCTGCGTGACATCCAGCAGCAGCGCGTCCCCCGCGCTGCCCCGCACGAGGTCAACCGGCACGATCGCCGGTTCCGGCCCGTCGGCGGGCTGGATGACGAGCATGGTCACTTCGCCCTGCTCCTCATCGACGACGACCTGCCGCAGCGTCCCGACCGGGCCGTCGATGGCGTAGACGCGGCTGCCGCGCTCGTAGCGGACGGGACCGCCTACTTCGCTGGCGGGCGCTGCCGTGTCGGCTGGGCCGTCGTGTGCGCTTTGGTGCATTGGCTTACCCATTTCCTGTCCTAAGGCCTTAACCGGAAACGGCCGGTCGGTAGACGACGACGAAGGGTTCGGGCGCGCGGCGGCGATTGAGGACCAGCGCGGCCAGGATCGGCGGGATGAGGGCCAGCGCCACCAACGGCAAGGTCGGCAGCGGCCTGCTCGCCGGCGACGCGTCGAGCGCGATGACCAGCCCGGTTGCGGGATCGACCGTCAGCCGCACCCGGTCGCCGACCATCAGGGCGGCGAGCGCGCTCTCGGCGCCGTCGCGCGCGACCGGGGCGTCGTCCGCCAGCCGATGCTCGGCGCGCGGTTGCCCCGGTTGGGCGATGGCCACCCGCCCGCCGCCGGCGCCGATCAGCGTGCCGTCGATGGTTGCTGGCGAGGCCGGGATGCCCGCCGCGGGCGTCGCGTCCGCGTCCTCGGCAACCGCGACCGGAGACGCCGCCACGTCGGCGTCGGCCTTCGCGGCAGGTGCCGGTGCGGTCGTGGCCGCGTTCGTCGCGGGCGGCTGGGCGAACCGGATCACCGGGCCGGGCTGCGCAGGCAGCGCGGCCGGGGTGACCGACGCCGACATGGCGCGGATTCGCTCCTCCTCGTCGTCTTCCTCGTCCGCTTCAGCGGCTCCGACCAGCGCGGCTGCCGCGATCTTCACCAATCCCGTTCCGGACCGTTCCGCGACGCCCTCGCCGGCCGCGATCGCATCGAGGGCCGGGGCCGCCATCGCGGCGGGATCGGCGTCGTTGCGGGTTTCGTCCACGGGCACGAACCGCAGGGCGAACCCGTCTCCGGGGTCCGCCGTGTCGATTGCCCAGCCGCCGGCGAGCGCGCCCCAATCGTGGGCGATGCTGCGCCGGAGGAACTCCCCGAGTCGCTTTCGTTCGGCGTGCGGCAAGACGAATCCGGCGTCACGCTCCCCGGCGGCGACCACCGTGGCCAGTCGGTCGGGCGAGGCGAGGGCCGCGCCCTGGGCGTTCAGGATGAGCAGCGCCGCCGGTTCCAATCCGGCGGCCGGGTCATCGGGCGAGATCGCCGCGCCGATGTCGGCGGCGAGCGCGATGGCATCCAGCGCGATTTCGCGCCCGGTCCCATCGGCGTCCGGGGCGGCGCACGGCGCGACGCCCCAGGTCTTGAGCACCCCGGCAAGGGCGGAAACCGGTTCAGCCGGGGCGCCGTCGGGTACCGCGACCCGGAGTGTCGCATCGGTGGCGCCGGCCGCCGCCAGCGGCAGCGCGAACAGCGCCGGAGGCAGGCCGACGGCGCTGCCGGTGTCGATGCTCAACCCGGCGCCCGGCGCGTCGCAAACGAGGACAGTGGAGGACCAGACACCCTCCGCGCCGCCGAACAGGTCGTCCAGCGGCGAGGCGTCGGCCAGGGTGACGATCGCCACGTCGTCGGGCCCGCTCGCGTCGAAGGAGCGCAGCAGCTCGAGCCGCTGCCGGGCGTCGGCCGATTCGCCGATGGTGATGACGCGCCCGCCGGCCGCCTTTGCGGGCGCGGGCGGCGCGGCGATGGGCGCGACGAGCAACGCGGCGAGCGCTGCGGCGACGAGTCCTTGCATTCGGGGTGTGCGAGGCGGTCGGGCCACGACGGTCGTCCTTCGGTAGGTTCGCCCCGGAGGCCGGTCGTTCGGCGTCGGAGCGCGGCGGCCACGATTGCCCGCGCGGGCAGTGTTCGGGTCGCGACACAACGCTACCGAACGGGAAGCGCGCCGGGTATCCCGCATTTGCGCTAGTCGGAACCGATGAAGGCTGAGGTAGACGGCCAACTGATGCCCCTGAACAGGCGGAAACCGGCCGCGCCGGCCGGGCTAACCGGCAGGACCTTTCGGCCTCCCTCAAATGCGCTAGTGCATTCGGGCGACCGGAAAATCATGCATTGATGGGATTCCCGGGATGTCCCCGGGCCGCACACTGGGCTCGTCAGGAAAGCCGGACGGGACGGACGGGGCGGGGAACCGCGAAGGGCCGACCGGGACCGGACCGCGAATGCCGGGACGGCCCGGCTCGCCTGGCGCGGAATCACCCGGACTTTCCGGGAACAGTGCTCGAGAGGAGCAGGGGAATCATGGAAGCGTTCAAGGGTCTGGTCGATCGCATCATCACCGAGGAAGACGGCCAGGGCATGATCGAGTACGCGCTGATCGCGGCGCTGCTCTCGATCGCCGCGATTGCGGTTATCGTCAATCTCGGTCCTAAGCTCACCGATATCTTCACCGACGTTGAGGGCGGGCTCGACGGCACGGCGCCGACCCCGTAGTCCTACTTTAGTTCGGCGGAGCCGGGCGGACAGTCGGCTCCCGGCCCCGCCGAACTTCATCAAATGATTGAGACGAGTGGCGATGTGGCCGAGTTTTGCCGCCCGATATATTGCTGGGTGTAGTAAGGGGAGCCTGAGGCAATGGATCTAGGTTCAACTACGCTCGGAACGCTTCAGGTGGCGATGATCTTGATATGCATAGCCGCCGCTGTGACTACTGATCTACGGTGGCGGAGAATTCCCAATGTTGTAACGGGACCGACTGCGCTACTGGGAGTGGTTGTCAGCGTAGCAATGCACGGCTGGCATGGGCTCGTAGATTCGTTCACGGGGTGCCTGCTCGGAGGATCGCTGTTCCTGCTACCAGTCGCATTGCGTTGGTGGGGCGCGGGCGACCTGAAACTGTGCGCCGCGCTGGGTGCAATCGGCGGTCCGGTCTTCATCCTCTGGGCTGGCCTGTATTCCTTCGCCGCCGGCGGTCTGATGGCGCTGGCCGTCCTGCTCATGAAGCGGCAGACGGCACCAGTTCTCGCCGGCATCGCGGTCGATCTCTACACGAAGCAGGCACCACAGGCGGCAAGCGGCATCCGGCTCCCGTACGCGGTGCCGATCGCGGTCGGCACGCTGATCGCCCTGGTGGTGCGCTAGATGGACGCCGCCGCTCGTCGCTCTCGGGCGCGCCGCGGTTGGGCGTCGGCGGCGCGCGGGCAGTCGATGGTCGAGTTCGCGCTCGTCATCCCGATCTTCCTGACCCTGGTCTTCGGCATCCTGGACCTCGGGCGCGTCGTTTTCACGAAGGCGCAACTGGAGAACGCGGTGCGCGAGGGCGTCCGCGTCGGGCTGGTCGCGGAGCCGCCGTTCGCCTCGAAGGTCGCGACGCGGATCAAGGAGCAGCCGCTGCTGTCGGCCGCGAACGTGACCGTGACCTGCAGCCCGACCTCCTGCGCCTACGGCTCGACAGTCAGGGTCTCGGCCTCGATGCGGGCGAACCTCGTCGCCGGCGGCCTCCTCGGGCTCGCCGATCCGATGCTGACGGCGGCCGCGGCCGGAAGGATCGAGTGATGGACGGCGTGGTGGGACGGTTTGCAAAGGCGATCAGGCGCACCGAGCGCGGCCAGTCGGTCGTCGAATTCGCGATCGTGCTCCCGGTGCTGCTGTTCATCGCGCTCGGCGCGGTGGACGTGGGCCGGGTGTTTTTCGACTACATCGGCCTGCGCGCCGCCGCGATGGACGGTGCGCTCTACGGGGCCCGGTTCCCCGGCGAGACGGCCGCCATCAAGCAGCGGGTGGCCGACCACTTCCTGCCGAACCCGCTGCCGAGCGGTACCGGGATCACCGTGGCCACCGACCCGCTCTGTGTCGGGTCCGACAGTCTCGGCAAGACCGGGTTCGTCAGCGTGACGGTGACGCGGCAGTTCAAGCCGATTTCGCTGACCGCGCTGCAGTTTCTCGCCGACAGGTTGAACTGGACCTTCACCATCTCCCCGACGGCCAAGGCCAGGTGCATGACGTGATGACCCGCCTGCTTCAGATCGCCCGGTTCGACGCGCTTCGTCGCGCCGTGCGGACCCGCGCCGCGCGCGGCCAAGTGGTCATCATGTTCGCCGTCGTCTCGGTCTCGCTGATCGGGATGATGGGCCTGGCGATCGACGGCGGCTTCTACCTGTACGCGCGCCGGACCGCGCAGGCGGCAGCGGACGCCGCCGCGCTGGCTGGCGCGCGGCAGTTGTCGCAATCGAAGGCGGCCCAGTCGGACGCCGCCGCCGTGGCGGCCGCCAACGGGCAGGGCGGCGTCAATCCCACCGTCGTCGAGTGCCGGTACGTCAACGACGGGAATGACGAGGTCTCCTCGGGCTCGACCTGCGGGACCCCGCCCGCGACGGCGAGCGGAGTGCGCGTCCGCACCCAGGCCAGCGTGCCGACCTTCTTCATGAACGTCATTCCCGGCGCGCCGAACTCGGCCACCGCGACCGGCCGGGCTACCGCCCGCGTGCAGGTGCTGAAGACCGACGGCCCGATCGGGTCGCTGGGCTCGAACGCCCCGTTCATCGTCTGCGGCAACGTCGGCAAGCTCGTTTCCGGCGGCACCATGGAGATCGTGGAAAGCACGAGCCCGTTCAAGATCAACCCGGATGCGGTCGGAAAGACGTTCCGCATCCACGACTCGAACCTCGGCTCGTCCGACTGCGACGCACAGGGGAACAGCTTCAAGGGCCTCGCCGACCAGGACCAGAACGGCAACCGCACGGTGCCCGGCTGGTTCGCCTACGACAACGGCACCAAGGCCGGCCCGACCCGTGCCGACGTGTCCGGTCCGGGCGGGTGCAAGAAGGACACCGCGCCGCCCTACAACTGCGTGGTCCTCCTGCCGCTGGCGACGGACAGCCCGAAGCCGAGCAAGAACCCGCCCGAGATCTACGTCTACGGGTTCGCCGCGTTCGAGATCACCGAGGCGGCGTCGAACGCGCACAACGGGAAACTCCTCGGGGGATACCTCCTCACCGGCGAAGGGTCCAACGGCTGGACGCCGAGTTCCGGCGGCAGCATGGTCACCATCCGCCTGACCGAATGACCCGCGGTTGCTTTGGATACCGACGACGCAGACCGAAAATCGGACAAGACCAGGGAACGCGCAATGAAACCGGCGACGACGAACAACCGAAGACCGCTCCTCATCGCGCTGCTGGTCGCGTCGCTCGCGGCCCTGGCCGTGTTCGCCTTTCTCGAGTTCCGGCCGACGGACGGACCTCTCGAGCCGCAGCGGGCGATCGACGTGCCCGCGACGGCGCCGGTGCTGGTGGCCGCCCACGACCTCGCGCCCGGCCAACTGCTGACCGAACTGGACGTCGAGGCGCGCGAGGTGCCGCTCGACGCTGTCCACCCGCGCGCGTTGACGCAGCCGGAGGACGCCGTCGGCATGCGCGCCGCCGTCGCGATGGCCGCCGGCGAGCAGGTGCTCGACCTCCGGCTGACCGGCGATGCTCCGGCCGACGCGGAAACGTTCGCCCGTGACGTTCCGCCCGGGATGCGCGCGATGGCGCTCACCGCGGATGAGGTCGTGCTGGTCGGCGGCCTCGCCCAGCCGGGCGACCGCGTGGACGTCGTCGGCTACTGGGAAATGGACATCAAGCCGGTGGACTGGTCGAAATTCGACGGCCCGACCGGGCTCGGCGGCTCCAACAGCGGAGATGACTTGAGCAGCGGCGATTTGGAGGACGAGAGCGCCGAGGACGACGCGGAATACACCCAGTACGTCTCCTCCTACGTCGTGCAGGACGTGGAGGTGCTGGCCGTCGCGCAGGCGCTGACCCCCGGCGATCCCGGGCTGGTCGAGGACGCGGGCGAGGCCGAGCAGCCGGCCGGGGATGTGCCGGCCACCGAGGGCGAGACGCCCGCCGCCGTCGTGCCGACCCCGCAGCCTCAACCGGTGGCGCGGCCATCCGCCGCGAGCGTCACCCTGCTGGTCTCGCCCGAGCAGGCGAGCCGGCTGATGCTGGCGATCCACACCGTCGAGAGCGACGACGCGCTGCGGATGGTCCTGCGCGCTCCCGGGGACACGACGACCGTAGACCTGCCGCCCGCCCAACTCGGCGAGATCCCAGTGGGCAACATGCTCGGCCATACCGACAAGGCGATGAACGAAAGCCCGCTGTTGATCACCGAGGCGTCGTTCTCCATGGGCGTGCTCGAAATCGGCGAGGAACTGGAGTTCACCGCCACCGTCAAGAACGTGTCTGACGCAACGATCCGCGCCAGCACCGGCGGCGCGCCGAACGGGTACGCCTACCAGCAGGGGCAGGCGTGGGACGCGATGGGCTTCTTCGCCGACTCCGGCGTCTACCGGATCGGCCTGAACGTCGCCGGCGCGTCGCCGCAGCCCTTCCCGTACCGCTGGACGATCGGCACGGACCTCGCGCCGGGCGCATCGACCACCATCAGCGGCTCGGTGCGCCTGACCGAGGCGACGACCGCCACACGCTACTGGCTCGGCGTCATCGGCGAACCGAACCTGCCGGTGCAGGACGGCGTTGGCGTGAACGAGATCACCGTCAACCCGCCCGGCGAAGTCGAAGTGACGGCGGCCAGCGCGCCCCTCCGCGCCGAACCGGACGGCGTGGCCGAGACCGTGGCGACGGCGGGCGCGGGGACGGTCTTGCGCGTGATCGACGCGGAATCCGGCTGGTTCCGGGTCCGAACCGACGGCGGCAGCGGCTGGATCGAAGCCTCGGCGGTCCAGGCCGTGCGTGAAACCCCCGACGATGGCCCGGCAGCGGGCGACGACGCGGCGGCGTCGGTCGAGACGCCGGCTTCGCCCGTGCCCGAAGGGGGTGGGACATGAGCGAGACCGTCGTGAAAGTGCTCGTCGTCGATGACGACGAGAAGGCGCGCCGCCGGTTGATCGGGCAGTTCCGCTTCCCCGACGTGCAGGTCGTCGGCGAGAGCACGCTCGGCGCGGCCGCCTACACCTGGGCCGAGCAACTCGACGTCGATGTCGTCGTGGTCGCCGTCGAGGAGCCGGTCGCGCGCGCGCTGCGCACCATCGAGGCGCTGTCGGTCGGACAGCGGACGTGGCCGGTCGTCGCCGTGTCGAGCCTCGCCGACCGCGACACGATGCGCAAGGCGATCCTCGCCGGCGTGCGCGATTACCTCGTGCTGCCGCTCGACGCCGCCGAGGTGCGGCGCACCGTCGTTCGCGCCCACCAGACCGAGGCCGAGCGCCGGGCGGCGGCGGAGCAGGGGACCAAGCGGCTCGGCACCATCGTGACCGTGTTCGGCGTCAAGGGCGGCATCGGCAAGTCCACCGTCGCCTGCAACGTCGCCGCCGCGCTGGCGCAGGAAACCCGGCACCAGGTCGCGTTGCTCGACCTCGACCTCCACTTCGGCGACGCCGCGGTGATGCTGGATCTCGTGCCGGAGGCGACGATCGTCGATGCCGCCGGCAACATCGATCCCAACCGGCCGCAGTCGGTCGAACCATTCCTGACGACGCACCCGTCGCGGGTTCGCCTGCTCGCCTCGCCGCCGGTGCCGGACGCGTCGGCCGCGATTGCGCCGGAGCAGGTCGCCAAGGTGCTGGAGATGCTGGCCGCCACCCACGATTACGTCGTGGTCGATACCGGCGCGCAGGTCGATCCCGTCACCGCCACCGCGCTCGACATGGCGACGATGGTGTTGCTGCTGGTCGTGCCGGAAGTGACCGCCATCCGCCGCACCAAGGCCGCGCTCGGGCTGATGGAGGAGTCCGGCTACTCCCGCGACAAACTGAAACTGGTGCTGAACCGCACCGACGCGAAGTCGGAAGTCTCGCCGGCGGACACCGCCTCGGCGCTGAACTACCCGGTCTACGCGCAGATCCCGGACGACCGGGCCGTGGCGCGCTCGATCACGGTCGGCGTCCCGGTCGTGATGTCCGCGCCGAAAACGAAGGCCGGCCGCGCCCTGCTGGACCTCGGGCGCGGCCTCGCCGGGGCCGACGCTCCGCCGCCGAAGCGCGGCCGCTTCCCGTGGCCGTTCCGCCCGCAACCGCAGCGCCCGGCTGCGGTGCCGACTGCCCCGCCCGCCGACGAAGCGGCGGTGCGCTCGGCGTGGGATTCGGTCCTGCACGAGGCGGAGCGCCGAACCGAAGCGGTTGGCAACCGCGACGATGCATTGGGCGCCGATCCGGCGGACCCCGACCCCGGCCCGCACTATGTGGACCCGGTTGCGGCGGCTGCCGCCGCCATCCTCGCCGGCCGGGAGGATCTGGTGGTGTCGATCGCCTCGGCCACGCCGGAATCGTCCGGTCCGCCCGCGAACGACCGCGAGGAGGACCGGCGATGAACCCGGTTGTGCTGCCCTTGGTCGCCCGCGGTCCCCGATCGCCGCGTGATCCCGAAACCGGAACCAGGGAACGATAGCGATGTCTCTGCTCGAACGCGTTGCCGGCCCGGCGCGCACAACCGAAAAGCCACCGGCGGCGCCCGTCGCCGAACCGAAGCCTTCGGCCCGGCCGTCGCTCGTCGGGGCGGTGACGACCGGCGCGCCCGCGACCGCGGAGCCGAACCGGGCGCGGTCGGCGGCGAACCCGGAACTGGCCGCGCTCCGGTTCCGGCTCTACGACCGGATGGTGCGGGACATCGATCCCGCCCGCCTCAGCGCCCAGCCCGACCGCGCCTCGGCGCGTCGCGGCGTCGAGGACGCCGTCGAGGAACTGATCCGGCAGGAAGGGCTGAACCTCCCGTGGCCGGACGTGGTCACGCTGCGGCGCGAGGTCGCCGACGAGATAGTCGGGCTGGGGCCGATCGAACCGCTGCTGAACGACGATTCCGTGTCCGAGGTGATGGTCAACAGCCCCGACCGCATCTTTTTCGAGCGCGGAGGCAAGTTGAACCGTTCGGAGCGGACGTTCCGCGACGACGACCACGTGATGCGGGTGATAGAGCGCATCGTCGCCCCGCTCGGGCGGCGCATCGACGAATCGTCGCCGATGGTCGATGCCCGGCTGGCCGACGGCTCGCGCGTGAACGCGATCATCCCGCCGCTGGCCGTGCACGGGCCGTCTCTGACGATCCGGAAGTTCGCGAAGAAGCGCCTGACCGACGCCGACCTGATCCGGCTCGGGGCGATCACCCAGGAGATGGCCGATTTCCTGGAGGCCTGCGTCGCCAGCAAGATGAACGTGCTCGTCTCCGGCGGCACCGGTTCCGGCAAGACGACCTTCCTCAACATGCTCGGCGGCTACATCCCGCCGACCGAGCGGCTGGTGACGATCGAGGACCCGGCCGAACTGCGGATTCCGATCGACAACCTCGTGAGCCTCGAAACCCGTCCGCCGAACATCGAGGGCAAGGGGCAGATCACCCAGCGCGAACTGGTCAAGAACGCACTCCGCATGCGTCCGGACCGGATCATCATCGGAGAATGCCGCGGCGGCGAAGCGTTCGACATGCTACAGGCGATGAACACCGGCCACGACGGCTCGCTGACCACGATCCACGCCAACTCGCCGCGCGATGCCCTCTCCCGGATCGAGAACATGGTCCTGATGGCCAACCTCGACCTGCCGGTGCGCGCCATTCGCGAGCAGATCGCCTCGGCGATCCACCTCGTCGTCCAGTTGACGCGCCTGTCCGACGGCAGCCGCCGCATCACCTACGTCACCGAGATCGTCGGCATGGAACAGGACGTGATCACCATGCACGACGTCTTCACCTTCGACCAGCGGGGCATCGACGAGGACGGCAAGGTCATCGGCGAACTGCGCCCGAGCGGCATCCGCCCCGTCTGCGCCGAAAAACTGGAGCGGCACGGCTTCGCGTTGCCGCCCGAGATGTTCCAGTCGGCCCCGCGCCGGCGCTAACCGGGGCGCTCCCGGAGATGACCGAGGTTCGAGTCGTGGATCCGTTGATGCTGGCGCCGCTGGTGGTGTTCGTGGTGGTCCTTGCCGCGGCGTACCTGCTGCTGTCCCGCGGCGGGGAGCGGCAGGACCCGGTCAAGCGGCGGCTCGAAGGCGGTGCGCCCCGGCGCATGGCTCCGACGGAGAAACCCGCCGTCGAACCGGTCAGCCTGCTGCGCGATTCGGCCATGGCCCCATCGTCGCCGCTGCTGCGCCTGCTGACGAACGCGCCGGCGGCGCGGTCGGCGGAAATCGACCTGAAGCAGGCGGACCTGGCGATCCACCCGGCCTCCTACGTGCTGGGCCGGATCGTTCCGGCCGCGCTCGCGATTGTGTTGGTCGCGCTCGGGGTCGCGCCGCCGCCGATCGGGCTCGCGATCGCGGTGCTCGGCTGGTTCCTGCCGCGCTTCGTCGTGCGGCGCAAGGCGAAGCAGCGGACCGATGCCTTCGAGGGCCAGCTCGCCGAAGCGCTCGACCTGCTGGCCGGCGCGCTGCGGGCCGGGCACGGTTTTCTGCAGGCGATCGAATCGACCGCGCACGAGATGTCGAGCCCGATGAAGGACGAATTGCTGCGGCTGATCGACGCGGTGAACGTCGGCGGCAGCGTGGACGCCGCGCTGGAAGAACTTCCCGGCCGGATCGACAGCTACGACGTGCAACTGATGACCTCGGCCATCGCCGTCCAGCGGCAGGCCGGCGGCAACCTCGCCGAGGTCCTGCAAACGCTCTCGAAGACCGTGCGCGAGCGCCGCCGCATCCGTGGCGAGGTGAAGGCGCTGACGGCCGCGCCCCGGATGTCCGGCTACATCGTCGGCGCGCTGCCGTTCGGCCTGACGGTGTACTTCGCGGCCGTCAGCAGCGATTTCCGCACGTCCATGTTCGGGACCGACATCGGCCGGATGATCCTCGTCGGAGCGGGCGTCTGGACCTTGTTCGGCTTCCTGATCTCGCAACGCATCGCGAAGGTGGAGTATTGATCGTGGACCCGGCCCTGCTGCTCCCATTGGCCGTTTTCGGAGCGGTCTTCGCGCTCGTCGTCCTCCTGATGGACCGGACTCCGGTCGCGTCGGCTCGGCTGGCCCGGTTCGATCCGACTGCCCGCGCGGCGCCACCCCGTGCCCCGCGCAAGCGCAAGGCCGAATCGAGCGGGCTGCGCGGGTCGGCCGACCTCGGCCGGCTAGCGAAGATGATGACCGGCGGCGCGCGGGACGAGGCGCGCAAGAAGACTACCGCCCTGCTGGACCGGGCCGGCAGCCGGATGTCGGTCGGCCGCTACCTGACGCTGCGCGCGGTGCTGCTGATCGTCGTGGGGCCGCTGCTGGCGATCCTCGCGCTGGTCAACTTCGGGCTGACGCTGCCCGGTGTCGGCGCGGCCGCCGTGGCGATGCTGCTGCTGCCGCGCCTGCCGGGAATCCTCCTGGAGCGCAAGGCGAAGGCGCGCGCGATCGACATCGAAAAGGGGCTGCCGGACGCGCTCGACCTGCTGGTCGTTTGCGTCGAGGGCGGCTTGAGCCTCGACGGCGCGCTGATGCAGGTGGCTACGCGCACCCGGGGTGAAGTCGCCGCCGAACTACGCCGCTTGCAGCGGGACATGGCGGCGGGCATGGGCCGCCGCGACGCCTTCCTCGCGCTGGCCGCGCGCTCGCCGTCGGAGAACCTCGCCATCGTCTGCTCGTCGATCACCCAGGCGGACAAGATGGGCATGAGCGTGGCGACGACCCTGCGCGCGCTCACCGAGACGATGCGGACCCGCCGCCGGCAGGCCGCCGAGGAGAATGCGAACAAGGCCCCAATCAAGATGATGCCGGTGCTGGTGATCTTCATGATCCCGTCGCTGTTCGCCGTCATCCTCGGGCAGGCGGTCATCGCGTTCATGAACATGAACTGAGCCGTGGCCGAACCGTTCGTCCTCGTCGCCGGCCTGAGCGGGGCGGTTGTGGCCGCCGCCGTCGCCGGCCTCGCCGACCGCTGGGCCGCCGCGCTTGCCGGCGCTGCTTCGTGCGAGCGGCCGCCGTCCGCACCGACCGTCGCGGTGTGCGCTGCCGCCGGATTCGGTTTCGGCTCGGCGCTCGGGATGCGCGGGGCGGATATCGTCGCCGTCGGCTGGGCGCTCGTTGTTGCGGCGCCGCTGGTGCTGGTCGCGCTAATCGACCTGCGGACACGGTTGATTCCGCTCGCGGCCGTGGCGGCGGTGGGCGTGCTCGGGCTCGCCCGCGCCGCGGCGGAGGACGCGCTGGTAGCTTCCGCTATCGGCATGCTCGTCGGAGCGGCGATCTTCGCGCTGCTCTGGGCCGCCGCCTTGCCCCTGCGGGCGCGGGCGGGAACGACGCCGTTTGGGATGGGCGACGTGCTGCTCGCTGCCGGGATCGGCGCGGTCGCCGGCTGGCCGTCCGTGTTGCCGACCCTGTTCCTCGGGGCAGTCTTCGGCGCGTTCGGGGCCATCGCGTTGCTCGCCTCGCGCTCAGCCCGCGCGACCGACGCCATTCCCTACGGCGTCTTCCTCGGCGCGGCGGCGATCCTCGCGGAATTGGCACGGACGTAGGGCATTGCCGCTCCGGGTACGGGAACCCGAACCGCGGCGTATCCGTCACGTGGTCAATGGCTGCACGATCCGGTGGTCAACCTCGACTTGACGGGCGGTGGCGCGGTCCCCATCATCGCCGCCAATCACGCTGGCGGCGCGAGAAAGGACGGTTCATGCACGCCTCCGGTTCGCCCCTGGCTGGGCTGCCGCGTTTGCCGGCCCTGTTCCGGCCGCTGACGCCGTTGCTGGGCCGCGACGACGAGGTCGAAGCGGTGGCATCGCTCCTGCTCGATTCGGACACCCGGCTGGTGACGCTGACCGGGCCGGGCGGGGTCGGCAAAACCCGCCTGGCGCTGGCCGTGGCCGACCGGGTCGCGGCGTCCTATCCCGACGGCGTGGCGCCGGTGGATCTCGCCGGTGTTGCCGATGCATCGCTCGTCGTGCCCAGCATAGCCGCCGCACTGGGCGTGCGCGAAGCGGCTGCCGGGGACGTTGCCGAAACGCTCGCCGACTGGTTGGCCGACCGCCGACTGCTGCTGCTGCTCGACAACTTCGAGCAGGTCGTGGAGGCCGCGGCGGTCGTCGCCAACCTGCTGGCGGCGTGCCCGGGCGTGGACGCGCTGGTCACCTCGCGCGGGCGGCTGCGGATCGGCGGTGAACGGGTCGTCGAAGTGCGCCCGCTCGCGGTTGGTGACGGGCTACACGCCGGCCTGTCGCCGGCGGTTGCCTTGTTCGCCGACCGGGCGCGGGCGGTCCGCTCCGACTTCGAGGTGACGCCCGAGAACCGGGCGACGATCGAGGCGATCTGCGCCTGGCTCGACGGCCTGCCTCTGGCGATCGAACTCGCCGCCGCCTGGATCGGAACCCTGCCGCCCGATGCGCTGCTCGAACGACTTCAACAGGGCATGGCGCTGCCCGACTTCGGCGCGCGCGACCTGCCCGAGCGCCAGCGGACGATGCGGGCCACGGTGGCCTGGAGTGACGGTCTGCTCTCTCCCGACCTGCAATCCACGTTTCATCGGCTGGCGGTTTTTCCCGCCGGATTCACCCTCGACGGCGCGGCGGCGGTGCTCGGAGATGCCGGCGGCGACGCCTTGCCGGCGGTCGCCGCCCTCGTCGACCGCCACCTCCTTCGTCCGCTCGATCCGGTGGCAGGGGAGCCCCGGTTCGGCATGCTGCAGACGATCCGTTCCTACGCCCGGGAGCGGCTGGCGTCCAGCCCCGAGGCCGACGATGTCCGCGACCGTCACCTGCGCTGGTGCGCCGACCTGGTCGAGCGCGGGGTCGCCTCGGTGGGCACCGCCGAGCAGGAATCGTGGCTGCGCCGCGTCGATGCCGAACACGACTCGATGCGGGCAGCCCTTGCCTGGGGCATCGAGCGCTGCGACCCGATCGCCGTGCGGCTCGCCGGCGGGTTGTGGCGCTACTGGTTCACGCGCGGCCTGCCCACCGAAGGCCGGCGCTGGAGCGACGCGGTCCTCGCGGGCTGCCCCGGCGCGCCGGACGCCGACCGCGCACGCCTGCTGCAAGGCATAGGCGCGCTTGCCGCCTCCCAGGGCGACGCGGCCGCCGCCGCCAACGCGCTCGACGAAAGCCGTGCGATGTACGAGGCGTTGGACGATGCCGCCGGACTGGCGACCTCGCTCAACCTGATGGGGCAGGCCGTCCAAACCGCCGGCGATCCGGCGCGGGCGGTCGCCTATCACGAACGCGCGCTGGCCACGGCGCGGTCCATCGACGACGGGTGGCGCATCACGCATTCCCTGAACCTGCTCGCGTCGGCCCTCGCCGGTTCCGGCCGAACGGATCGGGCCGGGGCCGCTGCCGCCGAGGCGTTGCCGATCGCGCGCGGGCGCGGCGACCGCTGGGGGTTGGCGCTGGCGCTCGCGACGCTCGGCGGGATCGCGGCCGCCGCGGGAAAACTGGACGACGCCGACCGCGACCTTTCCGAAGCGCTGGCGCTCCAGCGCGCAATCGGCGACCGGCGCGGGACGGCCGATGCGCTCGACGCGCTGGCCGACGTGGCGCTCGCGCGGGGCGACGCCGAAGGGGCGGCCTCCCGCCTCGACGAGGCGGTCGCCATCGCGCGCAGCGTCGGGGACCGCCGGTTCCTCGCCCGCCTGCTGCTGCGCCTCGGCGGCGCGCTGACGCGGACCGGCGACGACGTCGGCGCGCGGGCGACCCTCGCCGAAGCGCGCATGCTGGCGGCGGACCGGGACGATGCCGCCACCCTCGCCGAGGCGGAACGGGCGCTCGGTTCGTCCGCCGAACGATCGCGCCACGCTTCGGCCGTGCCGCAACCGTCCACGAGCGGGGAAGCCGCCGCCGCCGAGGCCGGGCTGACGGCACGGGAGATCGACGTCCTCCGCCTGCTGGTGGACGGCCTGACGAACCGCGAGGTCGGCGACCGCCTCTTCATCGGCCACCGCACCGTGGCGACCCACGTCCTCAACATCCTCGGCAAATTGGGCGTCGATTCCCGCACCGCCGCCGCCGCCTGGGCCGTCCGCAACGGCTTGGCCTGAACCCGCCATTGTGAGGTACGGGCGTTCGTCGCCCGATTGCCAGACGAAATTCGGTGGTTCGGTTCACCGTTCCATTCGTCGTTCGTAAGGGATGACCCGGTATCCTCTCGAACCCCCTCGCGACACCGGCGCGGGAGGGCGCCGGACCCTCTCCTACGAAGCACGGCATCGCAAGCGCCCGAACCGGTGCGAACAGCCGGACGTCGCATCAGCCCGCGAGCAGCAGCGCGAGCCCGACGACGATCGGTGCGACGTGGACGACGATCAGCGCCCAGCGGATTGGGGACCGTGGATCGCGCAGCGGTTTCGGCCGCGGAAACGCGCCCAGCCAGAGCCACAGCCCGAGGATGCCGCCGAGCAGCACCCCGCCGGCAATGGCGGCCCACGCGATGCGGGCAACGCCGTCCGGCGACCAGCCGAGCGCGACCATCCCGGCAAGCGGCAGCGTGACGAGCGTCGATGGCACAACGAGCAACCGGGTCGCGACCGGGTGCGACAGACTGGCGACCAGCACCGTCGGCATCAGGAGCCAGCCGGCGAACAGCGCCCGCGTCGCCGCCGCCGGTGCCGCGGTTCGATCGACCGCGAGCCACCAGATCAGGCCGAGCGCGACGGCGCTGACACTGGCGAGGCGGATGATCCTGCGCCGCATGGCGACGGCCGCCGTCGGCGCGAAGCGGGCGTGCATTCCCGCTGAGCGGACGGTCGCGGGGGTGCTCATGCCGCCTCCTGTCGCCGCCGGGGCGCGGCCGCGAGACGGCTTCTGAAGGCGTCGTGCCGGGCGCGGACCGCCTCCGCCGAGTACACCTGGGCGGCGAGGTCGATGAACCCGGCCTCGAGTTCTTCCGGCGTCATCCCGGTCGGACGCACGTTGACGTCGAAGACCGTGCATGTTTCCCAGCCGGTCGGGTCCAGCAGCCGGCCGTCGGCCAGCAGGCGCGCGTAGAGCGGCGTGCCGGGGAAGGCCGTCAGCACGGTGATCTGGACGTCGTAAAGCCCGCTCTCTTCGACGAAGTCGCGGACGGCGGCAAACTCGTCGCGGGTCGCGCCGTCAAGCCCGAGCACGAAGCAGCCGTTGACGGCCACGCCGTGGTCCTGGATCGTGGCGATGGCGCGCTTGTAGCGTTCGAACCGCGTCCGCTTCCAGTTCCGGCGCGTCTCGACCCCGTCGATCCCGGCGGCGGTCGGGCTTTCCAGCCCGATCAGCACCTGCGCGCAGCCGGCGTCGCGCATCGAGGCCAGCAGTTCCGGATCGTCCGCAACCGAGATGTCGGTCTCGGTGAACCAGCGGATGTTCTCGCGGCCGACCGCCCGCACCAGTTCTTTCGCGCGCCGCTTGTCCACGAACGCGTTGTCGTCGGCGAACTCGATGAACGGCCGGTCCCAGATCCGCTTGACCTCGCGCAGTTCGGCGACCACCCGTTCGACCGGCTTGTGCTTGTACTTCCGGGTCAGCAGGATGGACGAGGCGCAGAACTCGCAGCGCCACGGGCAACCGCGGCTGGTCTGGACGGTGATCCGGTTGTAGCGCTCGGCGTCGAGCAGGCCGTAGGCGGGCATCGGCGCGTTGGCGAGGTCGAACTCGCGCCCGCGCGGGCCGTAGACGCCGCGCAATGTTCCGGCTTCGGCATCGCGCAGCACGTCGTGCCACGAGAGTTCGCCTTCCCCGACGACGACGGCATCGCAATGGCGCAGGGCTTCGGCGGGCATCGCGGTGGCGTGCAGTCCGCCGATGACGGTCTTGGCTCCGGCCGCGCAGAACCGGGCCGCCAGCGCGTAGGCGTCCTTGACCTGCGCGGTGAAGGACGAGATCGCGGCGAGGTCGCAGTCCGGCAGCCGGTCCACCGCCCGGATGTCGGCGATCTCGTGGTAGGACACCTCGAAGCGGTCCGGCGTCATCCCCGCCAGCGTCAGCAAGCCGAGGCTGGGCAGCGAGGCGACGACCTTGCCGCGCTCGACGAACCCCGGCAGCGTCATCCCGAGCGCGTTCAGTTCTGGCTTGAACGCGCGGACGCCGCTCATGGCGACGAATGCGATGTGCATGGCGGTCTCCTTGTCCGTCCCGTCCGCCAGAATGGCGAAACGGCCGTGGATCAAGGGTGCCCGCCGCGCGTCCGCCACACATCGGCAAGGCTGCTGAATTGGCTTGCCGAACCGTCTCCGCAGGATGGCGGAGATGGCCCATGGCCGGCGCCCGAATGAGGGCCGCGCCGACCACCACCCATCCGTCATCCCGAGCCTGTCGAGGGATCTCGTTTTCGGCACGCGTCGGGGACGAACGAGATCCCTCGACAGGCTCGGGATGACGTTGGACGAGGCTCGGGATGACGGTGCGTGACATTCGGGAGGATGATGGAAGAGGCTCGGGATGACGGAATGGGCGACGCGCGGGATGACAGGGAGCGCCAATGGACCGCGTGCTTACCCGGCGCGCGTTGTCGAACCACCCGCCGCATTCGAGACGAGCAGGCGCGCGGCGGGAGTCGCGACGGCGGCGAGCGCGGCGGCGAATGCCTCCTGGTCGAACTGGGCCGCGTGCCCCTGGTTCGGCGCGACCACGAGCGACGCGCCGGTGCGCCGCGCGATCTCCTCGGCGATGGCGCGCAGCCCCGGATGGCTCTTGCCGCCGGCCAGCACCGCGATCGGCAGAGTGGGGGAGAGGTCGTCGAGTGCCTCGGGCGGGTAGTCGCCGGGCGGCTGGCCCGCCACCGCGCGGCGCGCTTCGCGCACGAGGCCGGGCCAGCCGCGGGATTCTTTCATGCGCGCGAGGTCGGCGGAGCCGGCCAGCACGCCGAAGAACGCCTCGGCCAGTCGTTCGTCTGAAAGGCCCGATGCCCCGTGCCAGAGCGCCGCGGTTCGTTCGCGAAGCGTCGTGACCTCGGGGTGATCGGGCAACAGTCCGAGGAGCGGCGGTTCGACGAGGACCAGCGACCGCACCCGGCCCGGGGCGCTTCGCGCCATCTCGATGGCGACGAGGCCGCCGAAGGAATGCCCGGCGAGGTCGAACGATGCGGAGCCGGCGCTCGTTGCGGCATGGAGGATGTCGGTTGCGTCGCCGGCGATCGTATGGGGCGACCGTAGCGGTGGGCTGTCGCCGTAGCCGCGCCTGTCCGGGACCAGCAGCAGCCGCTCATTAGGTTCTTGCGCTTGCCTGCGCCATGCCATCAGGCCCGTGTTGAAGTCGCCGTGCACCAGCACCAGCGGCGGCCCTTCGCCGAACGCCCGCATCGCGATCGGTTCGTCCACCGTTCCTCCAATCCCTCCGAACACTGCGACATGGTACATTTCCGACCGACTGGTCGGTCGGTTTCTTAATCCGAAAGGGACGGTTTGGGACGCGGGGCGGCCAAGGCGGAAGCGAGGCGGCAGCAAGTTCTCGATGCCGCGCTGGAAGTGTTCTCCCGCGACGGCTACGGCAACGCCGCCGTCGAGGATATCGCCCGTGCGTCCTCCACCTCGAAGGGCGGTCTCTACTTCCACTTCCCGAGCAAGCAGGCGCTGTTCCTCGCGCTGCTGGACGAGGCAGGGTCGTTGCTGCTGCGCCGTGTGGAGCAGGCGATGGCCGCCGAGGCAGATCCACTGGCTCGCGGGGACGCCGCCCTTCGCGCCGTCCTTTCGACGTTCGGCAAGAACCGGACGCTCGCCCGCTTGCTGCTGGTCGAGGCGCTGGGTGCGGGCAAGGAATTCAACGCCAAACTGGGCGAACTGCACGCCGCGTTCGCCCGTATCATCGCCCGTTACCTCGACGAGGCCATCGCGGCCGGCGCGCTGCCGCCGCACGACACCACGCTGGCCGGGGTCGCCTGGTTCGGCGCGGTCAACCAGGTCGTGACCCGATGGGTGCTAACCGGCGAACCCGACCGGCTCGAAGACGCCTACCCGGCGCTGCGGCGGCTGCTGCTCTACGGCGTGGCCGGTCCCGGCGACGACAACGAAACGGAGGCTCGATGATGGGCGCGGCCACGGTTGCCGGCGAACGGCGGGCGACGCTCGCGGATGCGATCGGGGCGGCCCGCGACGCCGCCGCGCGCGCCGGCGAACCGGTGCTGGCCCTGTGGTCGGAACCGCTCGCGTCCACGCCGAACCCGGTGGCGTTCTTCGCTGCCGCTGAGACTGGCGATATCCGGACGATCTGGGAACAGCCGGAGCGCGGTAGCGCACTTGTCGGCGTTGGCGTCGCGCTCGTCGTCGGAGGCGAAGGTCGCTCCCGATTCGTCGCGGCGGGCGATGCGTTCGGCCGGATGGCGGCGCGTGCCGTTACCGCGGCCGGCGGCGGTGCGGAGCCGATCGGCCCGGTCGCGATCGGCGGCTTCGCGTTCGACCCGTCGCGGAGCCGGAGCGAGGAGTGGAGCGCGTTCCCGGACGGCATGCTGGTCGTGCCGCGGGCGCTCCTGCGCGTGGCCGATGGCGCGGCGATGTTGACGGTTGCCGTCGCCGTCGAACCGGGCGCGGTGGCCGAGGACCTCGAATCGGCGATGCTGGCCGAAGCGCGCCGCTGGTCGTCGCTGCCGGGCATGGGCCCGGTCTGCATCGACCCGCCACCGCCGGTGATGCGGCGCGAAGCGCCGCCGCCCGCGGAGTGGAAACGGTCCGTCGCCGAGGCGGCGGCGGACGTGCGAGCCGGGCGGTTCGACAAGGTCGTGCTGGCCCGCTCCGAGCGGGTGGTCGTCGAGGGCGCGATCGACGTGCCGGGGACGCTCGTGCGGATGCGCGAAGCCAACCCGACCGCGACCCTGTTCGCGATGGACATCGGCGGCGTTGCATTCGTCGGCGCATCGCCGGAAACGCTGGTCCGCCTCGAAGCCGGCGCGCTGCATACGACGCCGCTGGCGGGGTCGATCGGGCGCGGCGCCACGCCGGGGGAAGATGCCCGGTTGGCCCGGCGGCTGCTGCGCTCCGGCAAGGACCGGCACGAACACGAGGTCGTCGTCGGCGCGATCCTGCAGGCCCTCGACCCGGTGTGCGATGACCTCGCGCCGGACCCGGCCGCGCCGCTGGTCGTCGCCAATCGGACCGTGCAGCATCTCGCGACCCCTATTTCAGGCCGGGTGCGGCGGGATGTCGGCGTGCTCGACCTCGTGCAGCGGCTGCACCCGACGCCGGCCGTCGGCGGATACCCGGCCGAGGCGGCGCTGGCGGCCATCCGCGAGCGCGAGGCGTTCGACCGTGGCTGGTACGCGGCGCCCTTCGGCTGGATCGGGGCCGACGGCGACGGCGAATTCGCCATCGCCATCCGCTCGGCCTTGGTGGACGGCGGCGCGGCCACGCTCTACGCCGGCTGCGGCATCATGGGGGATTCCGACCCGGATTCCGAATACGACGAGACGCGGTTGAAACTTCGGGCCATCGGCGCGGCGCTGGGCGCGTTGTGAGCGAGGCGGTCGATACCGGCGCGCTGAACGTCGCGCAGGCCCGGGAACTGGTGCGCACGCTGGCGGCGGCCGGGCTCGCAAACGCGGTCGTTTGCCCCGGATCGCGTTCGACGCCGCTGGCGCTGGCGTTCCTGCGCGAGCCCGCCATCCGCGTCTGGATGCTCGTGGACGAGCGGTCCGCTGGGTTCTTCGCGCTCGGCATGGCGCGGGCGTCGGGTACGCCGGTCGCGTTGCTTTGTTCGTCGGGAACCGCCGCGGCCAACTTCCTGCCCACCGTGGTCGAGGCGTCGCTGAGCCGGGTGCCGCTGGTGGTGCTGACGGCCGACCGGCCGGTGGAAGTGCGTGGCTGGGGCGCGGCGCAGACGATCGACCAGACGGCGATCTACGGCAGCCACGTCCGGCTCTTCGCCGAACTGCCGGTCCCGGACGGCGACCCACTGTTGCACCGTCAGGCGCGGGCGATGGCGGCGCGCGCCGTAGCGACCGCTCTGGCCTCGCCGGTAGGCCCGGTCCACCTGAACGCGCCGTTCCGCGAGCCGTTGCTGCCGGCGGATGCTCGTGTGCTCGAACCGGCCGGGGATGCTGAGGTTCCTGTTGCCGCGGGTCGTGCGGAGCGCTTGCCCGATCCGGCTGCCGTCGCGGATATCGCCGGAAAACTCGCTGGCAGCGGTCGCGGAGTGATCGTCTGCGGACCCGACGACGACCCGGATCTTGCCCCGGCGGCAGCGACGTTGGCCAGCGCGCTCGGCTGGCCGATCCTCGCCGATCCGCTCTCCGGCGTGCGCTCGGGCCGGCAAGACCGCTCGCTGGTGGTCGATGCCTACGATCCGCTGCTGCGCGACGGCGAAATCGCGACTTCGCTTCGGCCCGATGCCGTAATCCGGACCGGCGCGATCTCGACTTCGAAACCGCTCCTGCAATTCCTCGAAGCCGCCGCGCCCGCGCTGCACGTGGTGCTGGACGACGTGCCGGGCTGGCGGGACCCGTGGTTCCAGGCGACCGCTTTCCTCGACGGCACGCCTCGGCGTTCGCTGGTCGCCTTGGCCGGTGCCGTCGATGCCGCGCGCGGAAACGTGGCCGGATCGACTGAGGTCGGCTGGGCCGAGCGCTGGCTGGATCTCGGCAACGAGGTGCGATCCGCGATCTCCGTGCACGTGGCCGGAAACGACGAGTGGTTCGAGGGCCGGGTGTTCGCCGAACTGGCCGACCTGCTGCCGGAGGGAAGCACGCTGGTTGTCGGCAACTCGATGCCCGTTCGCGATCTCGACGCGTTCTTTCCCGGGCAGGACCGCGCGCTGCGGTTCTTCGCCAACCGCGGCGCGAACGGGATCGACGGCGTCGTCTCGACCGCGCTCGGCGTCGCCGCCGCCGGTCAGGGGCCGGTCGCGCTGGTCATCGGCGACCTGTCCTTCTACCACGACATGAACGGGCTGCTGGCGGCGAAACTCCACGCGCTCGACGCGCTGGTGATCGTGCTCAACAACGACGGCGGCGGCATCTTCTCGTTCCTGCCGCAGGCGTCCCAGACCGACGCTTCCTCGTTCGAAACGCTCTTCGGCACGCCCATCGGGCTGGATGTCGCCGCTGCCGCCGCCGTGTATGGTGCGGGCTATACCCGTCCAGAGTCCTGGGACGAGTTCCGCGTCGCTGTGTCCGACGGGCTACGGTCCGGCTCCGGCCTGCGGATCGTCGAGGTCGTGACGGAGCGCGATCGCAACGTCGTCCAGCACCGCGCGGTGTGGGCCGCCGTGCGCTCCCGGCTCCGGGCAGGCCTGGTGACGTAGCGTGACGGCGAAGGTGGACGATCGCATTCCAGCGCCGCATGGTGATGAGCAATCGTGGCTCACGCCCGATGGCGTCCGTTACCGGGTGCGCCGGTGCGGGAGTGGGCCGCCCCTTGTACTGCTCCATGGGTTCACCGGCGGGGCCGACACCTGGGCCGATATCGCGCGCGATCTCGGTTCACGTCGAAGCATCATCGCGCCGGACCTGCTCGGGCACGGCGGTACGGATGCGCCGTCTGACGCCGCCCGGTACGAGGTCCAGCGTCAGGTCGCCGATCTCGCGGGGATGCTCCCGGCGATCGCGCCGGGACCGGTCGCAATGCTTGGTTACTCGATGGGCGCGCGGCTGGCCCTCGCGTTCGCGGTCGCTCACCCGGATCGGGTGGCGCGGCTCGTGCTCGAAAGCGGTGGGGCGGGCATCGAGGACGCGGTCGCGCGCGCGAGCCGCCGCGAGGCCGACGAGGCGTTGGCGGACAGGATCGAACGTGACGGCATCGCCGTGTTCGTGGACGAATGGGAGCGGCTGCCCCTGTGGGCGTCTCAGGCGAACCTCCCCGGGGAGATCCGCCGCCGCCAACGGGAACGTCGGTTGGCTAACTGGCCGCAGGGGTTGGCGAACTCGCTGCGAGGGTTCGGGCAAGGCGTCCAGCCTTCGCTCTGGTATGCGCTGCCGAGTCTGCCGATGCCCGTGCTCGCGGTCGCCGGCGGCCTGGACACGAAGTACGCCGCGATAGCAGAGCGGATGGGCGCGTTGGTTCCGTGCGCGACGACGGTCGTCATCCCGGGCGCGGGCCACACGCCCCACCTGGAGCGACCGGAGGAATTCTGGAACGCGGTCGAGGCATTCCTGCGCGGCCGTCCGACGGATGCGGGAACGGATTGAGGAGAGCGTCGATGCCAGTTGCGTGGGAAACGTTCGGCGAGTTCGAGGACATCATCTACGAGAAGGCCGAGGGGATCGCGCGGGTGACGATCAACCGGCCGCAGGTCCGCAACGCGTTCCGGCCCCGCACGGTCTCGGAGATGATCGACGCGTTCGAGGACGCGCGCGAAGACCTCGACATCGGCGTTGTCCTGCTGCGGGGCGCGGGCGACGACGCGTTCTGTTCCGGCGGCGACATCAAGGTGCGCGGCGACGCCGGATACGTCGGCGAGGACCGCGTCGAGCGGCTGAACGTGCTCGAACTGCAGCGCCAGATCCGCTACCTGCCGAAGCCGGTGATCGCGGTCGTCGCCGGGTACGCCATCGGCGGCGGCCACGTGCTGCACGTCTGCTGCGACCTCACCATCGCCGCCGACAACGCCCGGTTCGGCCAGACCGGGCCGCGGGTCGGCAGTTTCGACGCGGGATACGGCGCGACGCTGCTGGCCCGGATCGTCGGCCACAAGAAGGCGCGGGAGATCTGGTACCTCTGCCGGCAGTACACCGCCGACGAAGCGCTGCAGATGGGGTTGGTCAACACGGTCGTGCCGCTGGCCGACCTCGAAGAGGAATCCATCCGCTGGGCGAAGGAGATCCTGTCCCATTCGCCGACCGCGCTCCGGTTCCTGAAGGCCGCCTTCAACGCCGACACCGACGGTCTCGCCGGCTTGCAGGAACTGGCCGGCGACGCCACGCGCCTGTTCTACATGACCGAGGAAGGGCAGGAAGGCCGCAACGCCTGGCTGGAGAAGCGCAAGCCCGACTTCTCGAAGTACCCGCGTTACCCGTAGCGATGGCGGGCGACCTCGTACCCGACTGGCTCGCCCGGCGCGCGGTCACGCACCGCGGGCAACCGGCGCTGACATTCGGCGGCACGACTTGGACCTTCGATCACCTGGATACGAAGGTCCAGGCCGCCGCCGGTGTGCTGGCCGCGCGCGGCGTCGCGCCGGGCGACCGCGTTGCGCTGCTGGCGCGCAACTGCCCCGGTTTCGCGATCGCCGTTCATGCGGTGGCGCGGATCGGCGCGATCCTCGTGCCGCTGAATCGCCGCCTTACCGAGCCCGAGTTGGCATGGCAAATGCGCGATGCCGGTCCCGCGATCCTGCTGTGCGACGCCGCGAGCGAAGGCGTCTCCCGGCGAGCATCCGCCAGCGCCGGCGGTGTTCCGGTCGCGGAAATTGCTGATGACGGCATCCCGATCGATGGCATCGGCGCATCACGTCCGGGGTCGGCTCTGTCGCTCGCGGCCGTGCAAGGCATCGTCTACACCTCGGGCACGACCGGCCACCCGAAGGCGGCCCAACTCACGTTCGCGAACTGGTGGGCCGGGGCAGCCGGGTCGGCGCTGCACGTCGGGCACCGGGACGATGACCGCTGGCTGGCCGCGCTGCCGCTGTTCCACGTCGGTGGGCTCGCCATCCTCTTCCGTTCGGTTATCGGCGGCGTGCCGGTGACGCTCCACGACGGGTTCGATCCCGACGCGGTGCGCGAATCCATCCGAGGCGACCGGGTGACGCTGGTTTCGCTCGTTGCCGCGACGCTGCGGCGGCTGCTCGATGCGCCGAGCAGCCAGGACGACCTGTCGTCGCTGCGGGTTGCGCTGCTCGGCGGCGGGCCCGCGCCCGCTCCGCTCGTCGAGGAGGCGATCGCGCGCGGCGTCCCGGTTGCGCCGACCTACGGGCTGACCGAAGCGGCGTCGCAGGTGACGACCTTGCTGCCGCGCGACGCCACGCGGTTTCCAGGCTCGTCCGGCCCGCCGTTGCCGCAGGTCGAGGTCCGGATCGAGCACGGTGGCGAACCGGCGCCTGCCGGCGAGGCAGGAGAGATCGCCGTGCGCGGCCAGAGCGTGATGCCGGGATACCGTGGGAGCGGTCCGATCCCGCCGGGCGGCTGGTTCCGCACCGGCGACATCGGGCGGCTGGACGACGGCGGACGCCTCTTCGTCCTCGACCGCCGCGACGACCTCATCGTGACCGGCGGCGAGAACGTCTATCCGGCGGAGGTCGAAGCGGCACTGCTGCGCCACACCGCCGTCCGCGAGGCGGCGGTGGTCGGCGTCCCGGACGACCGCTGGGGCAGTGTTCCGGTCGCGTTCGTTGCCTATAGGGGAGATGATCGCCCGCCCGATGCCGACGTGCTGGCGCGGGCCGGGGAAGTGCTTGCGCGGTACAAGTTGCCCCGGCGGATCGTGGCGATCGACGCCGTGCCGCGCAACGCGTCCGGCAAGATCCTGCGCCGTGCGTTGCGGGAACGGGCCGCGGCCGGGTCGCCAGCGACCTGACCGCGAAATGTCCGGCCACAGAACAACGGTCGCGCCGCCGGGGCGGCGCGCAAAACGGATATCCCGACGTGGTGGAGATGGGCCGGTTCTCGGTGGCGCGGTGGATCGGCATGAGCCGTCCGCGGCATGGCGACCGTGTGCTACATCGGCAGGACGAGCACGATGACCGCCACGAACAGCATGAACACCGCAAGGCTGAGCACCATGGGCGTCCCTCGCAACTCTCGTACAAAGGCCGACGCCCCGGGTGAGGCCGGGGCGCCGCGGGATGGGTGGCCCGGGACCGGGCCGAATCGCTGACCGGGAGGGAAGGGGAACCGATCTGCGATACGTCTACTGTACCCGCGGTGACGGCCCGACACCGGCACCAACGGCGCCCGCCGACGGTACGTTGGTGCCGAGGTGCCGCAATCGTTGGCGACCGCCCGGCTGGTTCTGGCGCGATCGCCCGGTTCGGGGCCAGATTCGCACCCAAAGCAACCGGCTGACGATCGGTTCGGGCGGAGCCGCCGATGGCGAATCACCGCTACCCGTGTATCCGCGCCGAGCCGGCGGACCGCCCGCGCTGCCGGCTGATGTCCCGCGTGTCACATGTCCGCTGCCCGGGTAGCAGGAGATCGATCGCAGGCTCAGGTGATCTGGCCGGCCCGAGACCCGGTGGGTCAACCAGCCCGTTCGGCCAACGGCCGAGCCGCCTATTCCGACGCGGTCGCCACCGGGTCTCCGACCATGCGCTTGATGGCGTCGATCAGTTCCGCCGGGCGGTACGGCTTGGTCAGGACGTCGTCGCACCCCGCCTCGATCGCCTTCTCGCGATCCCCGCGCATGGCGTGGGCGGTGAGGGCGATGATCCGTACCGACGCGTTGGCCGGGTTGGAGCGCACGCGACGGGTCGCTTCCCAGCCGTCCATTCCCGGCATCGAGAGGTCCATCAGGATGAGGTCCGGGGACCGCGCCGCCACCTTGTCGAGCGCGTCCTGCCCATCGACGGCGATGTCGTGCGGGTAGCCGCAGGTGGTCAGGATGCGCGAGGCGAGACCGCGGTTCGCGGGGTCGTCCTCCACCAGCAGGACGAACGGGCTGTCGGCCATATGGGGACTCCTCGCGATCTCAGGCTTGCCCCCTGGCGCGGCACGTGTTCCGATCGAGGGGGTTCGGGCGTCAAGCAAGTGTACAGGATGGGTCGCGCTGCTTCTCGATGCGCAACGCTGGCTGCTACTCGTCGAACCGGCCGAGGATCAGGCAGGCATTCTGGCCGCCGAGCCCGAACGAGTGCTTGCTGACGACGGAAACTTCCGCCGTGCGCGGTTCGTCGTGGACGATGTCAAGCCCGACCGCCGGATCGGGCGTCCGGTAATTGCGCGTCGGCGGGATCGTCTGCGTTTCGATCGTCTTCACCGCGGCGACGGTCTCGATCGCGCCGGACGCGCCCATGCAGTGCCCGACCGCGCCCTTGATCGACGTCACGGGGATGGTTGCCGCGCGCTCGCCGAACACGAGCCGGATCGCGTTGGCCTCGGCGGCGTCGCCGGCCGGGGTCGAAGCGGCGTGCGCGTTGATGTGATCCACCGCGCCGGCTTCCAGCCCGGCGTCGGCCAGCGCGGCCCGGATCGCGCGGGCCGCGCCGGTGCCTTCGGGAATCGGCGCGATCGGGTGGTAAGCGTCGTTCGAGACACCGAACCCGAGGACTTCGGCGAGGATCGTCGCGCCCCGTGCCCGCGCATGCTCCAGAGATTCGAGGACGACCGCGGCCGCGCCTTCCCCGAGCACGAACCCGGCGCGGCTGGCGTCGAACGGACGGCTCGCCGCGCCAGGGTCGTCGTTGCTGTCGGTCGGCAATGCCCGCATCGCCGCGAATCCGGCGATGAACATCGGGTGCTGGGTCGATTCAACGGCGCCGGCGACCATCACCGGTGCCCGCCCTTCGCGCACCTCGCGGAACGCCTCGCCGATCGTCTGCGCGCCGGTGGCGCAGGCCGTTACCACGGTGACGCTCGGCCCGCCCATGCCCCAGCGCGCCTGGATGTTGTAGGCGGCGAGGTTGTGGGGGAACATCACGTGGAGGTGGGGCGCGATCCGGCCCTCACCTTTCTCCTTGAAGTTGTCCCAGGCGGCGAGGAAATCGTCGTGGGTGCCGCCGACGCAGGTGCCGATCACGGCGCCGGCATCAGACAGGTCCTCGGTCGGGTTCAGGTCGTCGTCGATCAACCCGGCCTGCAGCAGGGCGTCGGCGCTCGCCTCGATCACCATGTGGGTGAAGCGGGAGGCGTTGCGCGCGACCTTGCCGGTCAACACCCGCTTCGGGATGCGCGCCGAATCGACGTCGCCGCGGACGAGGCAGGCGTGGGCGTCTGCGTCGAGGTTATCGGCCCGCCGGATTCCCGTCTCGCCGGCGAGGATGCGTGACCACGTTTCATCGACCGTCGGGCCGAGCGACGTGATTGCGCCCATGCCGGTGACGACGACCCGGTGTCGCACCGCCGGTGGACGGAAGTTGGAGGAGGACGGATCGGCGGGGTTGGCGGGCATTTGCGACATATCCCTTGGCATCGATCCTAAGTACGAAACCGCAACGGCCCGCCGGATGGCAGGCTCCGGCGGGCCAGTATAGCGGGGAAGGGGATCTCCCCCGGATAACGGCCGCTCAGTCGGACAACGGCAGCGGCGTTGCCTCGTTCATGAACCGGATCGTGTCGTCGAGATCGACGATGCCGGCATCCGAGCCGAGCCCGGTGATGACGAGCGCGCCGCACGCGCCGCCGAGCCGCCCGCACCGTTCGAGATCCCAGCCGGCGAGCAGGCCGACGATGAAGCCGGCGCAGTAGGAGTCGCCGCACCCGGTCGAATCGACCACCGTCGTCTCGTAGGCGGGCAGGCGGATCTCGTGGATCTCGCCGCCGTCGTTCAACCAGGCGATGGAGCTTCCCTCGGACCCCATCTTGAAGGCGGTGTGTTTCGCGCCGCGCTCCAGGAAAAAGCGGATCACCTCGCGCCGGTCGTCGAGCCCGCAGATCATCCGGGCTTCTTCCAGCCCGGGCATGAAGTAATCGACCCACGGCAGCGCCGGTTCGAGCATCTCCAGCAGGTCTGGCCGGTCGATGGCGATCATGTCCAGCGAGGTGGAGAGGCCGTGTTCCTTCGCGAACTGGAGCACGCGGGCGGTCGGCTCGCCGTCCATTTTCGGCATCAGGTAGGTGCCGCCGAAGTGGAGGTGCTTCGCCGCGGCCAGTTTGTCCCAGTCGATGTCGTCCAGCGTCAGTTCGGCGTTTGCGCCGAGCACGTGCAGGGCCGGACGCTCGCCGTTCGGCCGGATCGGCAGCATCGTCGCCGAGGTCTGCACGCCGTGCTTGCGGACTAGCCCGCTCGTGTCGATGCCGAAGCGGTTCATCGTATCGACGATGAAGTTGCCCGCCGCATCCTCGCCGATCGCGCCCATCGCCAGCACCGACGCGCCCAATTTGGCGAGATCGACGCTCGTGCCGGCCGCGGTGCCGGCGACGGTCAACCGGATCTCCTCGATCAGATCGACGTCCTGGCGCGGCGGGATGCGGTTCACCGGGCGGCCGAGCACGTCGAGGATGTGGATGCCGAGGGAAACGACGTCGGGCATGCCTTGCTCCGTGGCGGCCGGCTGCGGGCGCGGCCACATGCGCGGCCGGTTCGCCGCGGCGAATGAACGAGGGGAGGGGAGGATCAGCCGCCGAACCGGGCGGCGACGGCGGCGTCGAGCGTGGCGCGGTAGCCCTCGACCGTCCAGGCGGCACGCCCGACGAAGAGACCGTCGATGCCCGGCACGCCAACGAAGGCGCCGGCGTTTTGCGGGTTCACGCTGCCGCCGTACAGGACCGGAACGTCCGCTGCGGCGTCCCCGAAAAGTGACCCGAGCGCGGAACGGATCACGCCCGCGATCGGCTCGACATCGTCAGGGCTGGCCGGGGCGCCGCCCGCGCCGATCGACCAAACCGGCTCGTAGGCGATGACCAACCGTGCGACGGATGGCTCCGGCAGCCCGTGCAGCCCGATCTTGAGCTGCCGGGCCACCGTTTCCGGCCCGACGCCGAACTCACGCTCCGCCGCGGTCTCGCCCACGCAGAGCAGGACGCGCAGTCCGGCGTCCATTGCGGCGAGCACCTTCTTGTTCAGGTTCGTGTCGGTTTCGTGGAAGTGCTCCCGTCGCTCGGCGTGGCCGAGCAGGACGAGATCGACGCCGAGCGCCGTGAGCATCCTCGCCGAGATTTCGCCGGTGTATGCCCCGTCGGGCGCCCAGTGCATGTTCTGGGCGCCGATCCAGATGCCGGCGTCGTCCGCTGCCGCCAGCGTCGTTACGGCCGCCAGCGAGGTAAACGGCGGTATCATGAACCGCTGCACGCCGTCCGGCGGCGGCGGCGAGGCGGCGAGCGCCCGGTAGAAGGTCGCCGATTCCTCCGGCGTCTGGTTCATCTTGAAGTTGGTGCCGAACAGTAGCGGGCGGGGCGACACGTCGGTCCTGTCCTCCGGGAGAATTCGCGGCGGTTACCGGCCCATTGTCGCCCTTACGCGGCGGCGCCGGCCAACGCGACGCGCGCGGCCGGGAACGCCGCCGCCAGACGCTCGCCTCCGGCGGAGAAGACGGCGACCCGGTCGAGCGGCAACCGGACCCGCACGTCGCCGCGGTCGGGCAAGGCGCCGCCGGCGTCGTGCGCCACCTTGGCCCGGAACGGCTCGTCGGAACCAGGCAGCGCCAGCGTCAGCAGGTACTGGCCGCCGATCTGGATCGATTTGCGCAGCAGCGTCGCCGGGATCGACCCCGGTTCGGCATCCACCGACACGAGGATCTGCTCCGGCCGGATGCCGATCGTCACCGGCCCTGCCGACAGTCCGTACCCTTCGATCGCGGTGGGCGCGGGCAGCATTGGCGAGACGAGGGTGAGGAATCCGCCCGCGCCGTGCAACTCGGCGTCGAAGAAGGCCATCCCCGGGTTGCCGAGGAACCAGCCGGCGAACTGGTCGGCCGGGTTGTTGTACAGCGTCCGCGGCGCGTCGCACTGCACGATGCGGCCGTCGCGCATCAGCGCGATCTGGTCGGCCAGCGTCATCGCCTCGGTCTGGTCGTGGGTGACGTAGACGATGGTCTGGCTGAGCCGGCGGGTGAGTTCCTTGAACGCCCGTTTCAATTGCAGTTTGGCGGTGGCGTCCACGTTCGTGATCGGCTCGTCGAACAGGATGATGCGCGGCTGGCGGGCCACTTCGCGGGCGACCGAGACCTTTTGCCGCGTCCCGTTGTCGAGGCGGGAAACGTCCTTGTTGGCGGCCTCCTGCAACCCGAGCAACTCGATGACTTCGTTCACGCGCCGCTTCCGCTCGAAGGCCGACAGCCGTTCGGATTTCAGCGGCAACTCGATGTTCTGGGCAACCGTGATGCCCTTGTAGACCACCGGGTACTGGAACACCATCCCGATCTCGCGCTTGCTCGGCGCGAGGTCGGTGACGCGGCGCTCGCCGAAATAGACATCGCCGGCGGTCGGCTTCTCCAGCCCGGCGATGATCCGCATCAGCGTGGTCTTGCCGCAGCCGGACGGCCCGAGCAGGCAGGTGACCGAGGATTCCGGGAACGCGAACGTCACGTCATCGACGGCGTGCAGCGAGCCGAAGGTCTTGCGCAGGTTCTCGACGCGGATGTCGGCCATCAGGCGTTCTCCGTGGCGCGGCCGCCGCCGATGCGTTCGCCGGTGCCCGGGTGGAAGAGGGCGAGGTCGGCCGGGTCGATCGTCACCTGCGCCGCGCCGAGGTCACCCGGCGGCAGTTCGTGGCGATCCACCGCGGTCAGCGTCAGCCCGTTCGCTTCGCAGTAGACGATCTCTTCGCCGCCGAGGTCCTCGCGCAGCACGATCGCCGCCGGCAGCGAAACGCCGCCGCCGTGCGGAGCATGACCGTTGCCGTCCGGCCCGATTGACACCCGCAGGTGCTCCGGCCGGATGCCGACCCGGACCGGGCCATCGGCGGCATGGGTGGCCGCGACCGGCACGTCGAACAACTCGGTCACGCAGTGGGTCTCGCCGTCGCGCCGCTCCAGCCGGCCGGAGAGGAAGTTGGCGGGCGGGAACCCGACCAGCGCCATCGTCCGCGCCCGGGTGGGACGGTCGTAGAGTTCGGACGGCGAGCCGGATTCGACGATCGCGCCGCCGTCGAGCACCGCCATCGCGTCGCCGAGGGTCATCCCCTCGACGATGTCCGAGGTCGTGTAGATGAAAGTCGCCCGCGTCTCCGCCTGCAATTGCCGCAGGTCGTCCACCAGTTGCTCGCGCAGCTTGAAGTCCAACCCGGCCAGCGGGTCGTCGAGGACGAAGACGTCGGTCTGCTTGGCGATGCCGCGGGCGATGGCGACGCGCTGCTTCTGGCCGCCGGAAAGCTGGTCCGGCCGCTTCGGCAGGTGCTCGGTGATGTGCAGCATCTCTGCCGCCGTGCGCACGATCGGCTCGGCGTCGGCGCCGCGCACGCCCATCAGGGTGAGCGGGTAGGCGATGTTGTCGTGCACGCTCAGGTGCGGATAGAGCGCGAACGACTGCGGCACGTAGCCGATGTTGCGGTCGGCCGCCGGGACGCGCGTCACGTCCCGCCCGCGCAGCACGACCGAACCGGCGTCGGGTTTCTCCAGCCCCATCAGGATGCGCATCAGCACCGACTTGCCGGCGGCGGGCAGGCCGTAGATCACGGTGAACTCGCCCGGCGCGATGCGCAGGTTCACGCCGCGCAGGACCGGCGTCCGGCCGTAGGACTTGGCGATGCCGGAAAAGGCGAGGATCGGTTCGCGAGCGGTCACGGTCAGCGTCCCTGCCGGCCCAGGCCGATGAGGCTGGGCGCGAGCCAGATCGAAAAAGCGAACAGCGCGGCCACGAGACCCCAGGTCAGTGCCAGCAGCAGCAGCGATGTCTTCGCGTTCGACTTCGGCGGGATGTTGCCGAACGCGATCTGGAGGAACGCGGCGACGACCACCAGCGGCAGGCCGATCTGGAAGAGCACCTTGTTCGCCTGCTGGGCGATCAGGACGAGGCCGAGCACGAGAACAAGAATGACGATGCCCTGGACGCGCGCCGCGAACGGCATCGCCGGCGGCGATCCCGTCGCCGGGCCGTGCTCCGGGACCAGCGTCCCGCCGACGTCGAGCATCCGCCCGTCGTCGGTCGCGACCTCGAGGATGGGATCGACGGTATCGACGTTCCTCACCGCTACACCTCGCCGCGGACGGTGCCGAAGGTCATGCCGACCAGCAGGTACTTCTGGAAGGCGTAGATCATCAGGATCGGCGGCAGCACGTAGATGAGCGACAGCGACGCGATGAAGCTCCAGTCGGTCGCACCGCCCTGCTTGACGCCGGTCGCGAAGATGTAGGGGATCATCGTCGTCGTCTGGCCGCCGAGGATGTAATTGAAGATGAACTCGTTCCAGACGAAGATCAGGTTGAAGATCGCGGCGGCGACCAGCCCCGGCTTTACCTGCGGGAGCACCACGCCGAAGATGACGTGCATTCGCGACCCGCCGTTGACCAGCGCCGTCTCGTCGTAGCGCAGCGACACCCCGTCGAGGAACCCCTTCAGGATCCAGAGCGAGAAAGGGATGCAGAACATCACGTAGAACAGCAGCATGCCGTGGAAGGTGCCGGTCCAGCCCAGCGCGCCGTACATCATGAACAGCGGCACCAGCACCGCCGGCGCCGGCACCATGCGGACCGACAACAGCAGGAACATCAGGAAGTTCGTGCCCGTTGGCTTGAAGCGCGAGAACGAGTAGGCGGCGAGGAACGCCACGAGGATCGCGATCACCACCGAGCCGATGGACATGATGAAGCTCATCGAGAGCCGCAGCCAGAAGTTCGGCGCGTCGAACACCCGCCCGATGTTGTCGAACGTCGGCGTGAAGAAGAACCGGAACTGCGGCGACACCAGGTCGCCGGTCGATTTGAACGCCGCCAGAAAGATCCAGAGCACCGGCGCGAAGAACAGCAGCGCCACCGCCCAAAGGACGATGTGGTACAGCGTCCGCCGCCAGTTCCATCGCGCCCGCGGCGCAGTGGCGACGCTCGCGGCCGTTTCCTGCGTGGCACGGCCGGTCATCGTGGCCGGGGCCGGGATCGAGGATGCGCTCATTGCAGGGCCGCCTTCAGCTCGCGGTAGTTCAGGACGTAGAGGTAGACCGACGTGAAGGCGATGGCGATCAGCAGCGTGATCACCGCGATCGCCGAAGCGTCGCCCATCTGGAACGCGTCAAAGCCGGTCCGGTATAGCTTGATGCCGAGGAGTTCGGTGATCGTGCCGGGTCCGCCCGCCGTCATCAGGAAGGGCAGGTCGGTCGTCTTGAACGCATCGATCGTGCGCAGCAGGATGCCCAGCATCAGGATGAATTTGCCGTGGGGGAGGACCACGTGCCAGAGGCGCTTGAGCCACGGCAGGCGGTCGATTTCGGCGGCCTCCAGTTCGGCTTTGGGAACCGAGCCGAGGGCGGCCAGCGTCATCAGGATCATGAACGGGGTCCACATCCAGACATCTACGGCAACGGTGGCCCCGAACGCGAGGTTCTTGTCCCCGAGAAAATCGAACCGGCGTCCGATGACGGCATCGGTGAAGTGGTTGAGGACGCCGAAGGTCGGTTCGTAGATCAGCCGGTAGAACGTGCCGACCGCGACCGGCGGCAGGACCATCGGGGTGAAAAGCAGCGTCAGCGCCACCCGGCGGCCGGGCATCGAGGCGCTGCCCCAGAACAGCAGGCCGAGCAGGACGCCCAGCAGCGTGGCCAGCCCGACCGAGCACACCATGAAGGTGAGCGTCCGGCTGAGCAGGCCCCAGAACGAGGCCGAGTTCCAGAGGTCGATGAAGTTTTCGAACCCGACGAACCCCGGCGGCCGGGCCGCCGTCATCTTCCACTGGTAGAACGAAACGCCGAGCAGCCAGAGCAGCGGCACCACGTTCCAGACCAGGAAGAAGATCAGGATCGGCGTCAGGAGCAGCGTCGGGAACGCGCGGCTACCCTCGATCGCGCGCAAGCCGGCGAACCGCCCGTGCGGCGGCGCCGCGCCCTGCGGGATCGAGGCTTCGAGTTGCGTGCCGAGTTGGGCCATGGCTGCTCCAGGAACGACTGGGGACCCGAGGATTGGGCGAAGTGGCGCCGGGAACGGCCGCGACGGACCGTCCACCGGCGCCACTTCAGGCGCCCGGTTGCGTTAGCCGAGCGTGATGTCGGCGCACTCGCCGGACGGCTCGATGTCCGAGCGGCCGGCGTCGTACAGGATCTGCTGCTGCTGGCAGGCGACGTAGCGCATCGCCTGCATCGGGTCGGTGACCACGTCCGTCAGGTAGCCGTTCCAGGCTTCCTGCTGGACGGCCAGCAGCTCCGCGTAGGCCGGGTCGTGCCAGAAGTCGCGCGACCGGCTCAGCATGTACTTGTAGGCGCGGAAGTGCGGCTGCAGCGACTCGTAGTCCGGGTCGTCGAGCACCGCCTGGACGGCGGTGTTGCCGCCGCGCCGGGAGAACTCCAGCTGGGTCTCCGGCTGGTACCAGAACTTCATGTAGTCGATGGCGACCTGCATGTGGTCGTCGTCGTTGAAGGCGTTGAGCACCCACGGCTGGCCGCCGAGGGTGTAGACGCGCGACAGCTCGTCTTCGCCGTCCCGCTTGAAGCCCGGCGGCGGAACGATGATGGCCATTTCCGGGGTGACCGGCTTGGACGCGTCGGCGACGCCGCCGTCCGGCCCCATGTTGAGCATCTGCGGGCCGAGCGCCGACCACTGCAGGCAGGTGGCGACGGTGCCGGCGGTGAAGATGTCCACGCCGGCGGCGATGTCGAAGTTGGTCGCGCCCGGCGGGGCGTAGGCCACCATCGCATCCTTGTTCCGCTTGAGCGCGGCGGCGTTGGCCTCGGTGTCGAGGATGCCCTCGACCTGCCCGGTGGCCGGGTCCCAGACCTCGCCGCCGGTGGACCAGATGTACGGGTATTGGTAGCAGGAGACGAAGTCGTAGACCTTCGACCACTGCGAGCCGAAACCGTAGAGGCCCTCGTCGGGGCGGGTGAAGTGGGCGAGGATCCGCTCGTAGCGGTCCATGTCCACCGCTTCCCACTCGTCGTAGGTCTGCGGCAGGTCTTCGCCGTCGTTGGCCGCCATGTAGGCGTCGCGCTCCGCCTGGTCGGACATCAGGTCCTGGCGGACGAAGAGGGCGATGGTGTCACCCTCCTGCGGGAAGCCGTACAGGTTGTCGGAGCCGTCCGGGTAGATCCGGTAGGCCTGCTGCGCGGTCTCCGGGAACTCGATGTCGAGGTCCGGGTTCTCCGCGATGATGTCGTTGAGGCGGACGATCCAGCCCGGCTCGGCCAGCGCGCCCAGCCACTGGCTGTCGGAGATAATGATGTTGTATTCGGCCGACTGCGACTGCAGGCTCGTGGCGGCCTTCTGGAACAGCGATTCGAACGGCGCCTCGTCGAAGGCGAAGTTCACGTCGTAGCCGTAGGTCTCCTTGGCGAACGGCTTGAACAGCTCCGTCGCCATGTCCACGCCGAGCCGGCTCGGCGGCCACCCGGCGATGCCGAGGATGGTCATGTCGATCGTCTTGCCGGCCAGCGGGCTGTCGCCCTGCGCGCTGGCGCGCAGCACCCGGGAGCGGCCGGGGCCGAAGTTGAGCGCCGAGACGGCCACGCCAGCGCCGGCGGCGGCCTTCAGCAGCGAACGCCGGCTGGCCCGGCGCCGAATCACCTCGTTCGGGGACACGCCTGACTCCTTTCCAGAGGGTCAGCCCGCGGGCGCTCCACCGCGCCCGTCTCCGCCGTCCGCGTTCGTCGCGGCCGGACCGGAACCAAGGAATGGGTTCCCGGGTGTCGTAGTTGCCCGGGACGCGAGGAGCCCCGCTGCCACATGGCGGCGGAAGCGGCAAGTGCGGGGGCGCAACCACAACGCGGTTGCGAGTCCGCCAATGCGTCGGCGTCAATGTTCCCTGCCGGTTGCCTCGACGGCGGGCACCGTATCAGAGCGTTTTCGCGGGTGTCAAGCGTGTGGTGAACGCAATCGTGACGACAGCGTTGCGCTCAGCCGGAGAACACCGCCCGCCCGACGCGGACGTGGGTCGCGCCCTCGGCGATGGCCACCGCGAAATCGTCGCTCATTCCCATCGAAAGCACGTCGAGCGCGGCCCCGGTGTCTTCGCGCAGGGCATCCCGCAGCGTTCGCAATCCGGCGAACACCGGCCGCACCTGCTCCGGATCGGGCACGAGGGGAGCGATCGTCATTAGCCCGCGCAGGTCGAAGCCGGGGGAGGCGAGGAGGCGCGCCGCGAGGTCCGGCGCATCGTCCGGCGAACACCCCGCCTTCTGCGCTTCGCCGGCCACGTTGACCTGCAGCAGCACCGGAAGCCGGCGTCCCAGGCGGTCGGCCTCCTTCTCCAGCGCGTCGATCAGCGAGGGGCGGTCCACCGACTCGATCACCGAGAAAAGCGCCGCGGCCTGCCGGGCCTTGTTCGATTGCAGTTGCCCGATCAGGTGCAGGTCGGCATCCGCCGGCAGCGGCTCGGCGTATTTCCGCAGCGAATCCTGCACCCGGTTCTCGCCGAAGTGGCGCAGCCCGAGGGCGTAGGCGGCGTCCACCGTCGCCCGGTCCACCGTCTTGGACACGGCCAACAGCGTCACCGACTCCGGGTCCCGGCCGGCGCGTTCCGCCGCTTCGGCGATCCGGCGGCGGACGGCATCGATGTGCGTGGCCAACGCGTCAGGCGCGATCGTCTCGGGCATCGGTCCTCTCCTGCGGGGCGCATGGGCTGTATCCGTTTTCGATCTCCGGTCAATCGGCGGCGAGCGCGATGACGGCGGCAAAGCGGCCGGTCGTCGCACCCTGTCCGCGATGCGAGAACCAGCCCTCGCCGCAGCAGGTGCAGATCCCCGCCCGCTCGACGTACGCCGGAGCAACGCCCGCCCGCTCCAGCAGCAGCGCGTTCGCCGCCGCGAGGTCCAGCGCCGGCTGCCCGCTCGGGTGCACCGCAACCGCGATCTCCCCGCCGCGACCGCCTGTTTGCGACCATTCGGCGATCACATCGCCGCCGACCGGATAGCAGCACGGCCCGATCGCCGGCCCGATCGCGGCGCGGATATCGGCCGGCCGGATGCCGAATTCCTCGTGCAGGGCGCGAACGGCGGCGCTTGCCACGTTGGCGACCGTTCCGCGCCAGCCCGCGTGGATCGCCGCCACCGCGCGGGCCCGGCCGTCCGGTCCGAGACCGACGAGCAGCAGCGGCAGGCAATCGGCGTGGAGCGAAAACAGCACCGGTCCCGGCTCGTTCGTCACCAGCGCGTCGCCCAGCCCGATCTTGCCGGAGCCCGGGCGCGAACCGATCCCGGCGTCGCCTGCCCGCGCGCGCAGCACCGTGTTTCCGTGAACCTGCCCCGGCGTGACGAGCCGGTTCGGATCGACGCCGATGGCGTGGCACCACGCCTGCCGGTTGACCCAGGCGTCGTCCTTGTCTCGGGGCGGGCTGTAGCCCACGTTGCCGTCGGCAACCCCCATTCCGGGCACGCAGCGCGTGTACCCGTGGACGACGCCCGGAATCGCCGCAAGCAGCGGGCTGCGGAAAACCGGCAGCGTGCGTGCCGGGGCCTGCGCGGTCACGATCCCGTCACCTCCCGCGCCGCGTCGAGGATGATCGAATCGACGACCTGCTCCACCGGCGCGTGGTCGTCGGTGAACACCACCGGCCCCGGCTCGACGATGCGCGGCGCGCCGAGCGGCGCCCGCGCCGCCACCTCGCGCATCGGCGAATCGACCGGGAACAACTCCGCCGCGCCGGCGATGTTCTCCAATGACGAGGGCGCGTCGGTGCCGATCACGATCGTGTTCAGGTACCCATCGACGTCGATCGCGTAGACGTGGTCGAACGCCGCCCGCATCGTCGAGGCGATCGATTCCACCAACCGGTAATCCGTCACCGTGCGCCCGACGTTGACGACCGCCGCCCCGCCCGGCGACAGGTGGTCGGAGACTTCCTCGAAGAACTCCACCGAGGAAAGTTGGAACGGGATGTACGGCTGCCGGTAGGCGTCGATCGCGATGAGATCATAGACGTGGTCGCTGGTCCGCAGCGCGTAGCGGCCGTCCTCAACGATCACGTTGACGTTCGGCAGGTCGCCCAACCCGAACCAGGTGTGCGCCACGTCGATGATGTCCGGGTCGATCTCGACGCCATCGATCGGGATCGGCCCAAACACGCGCGGGTCGCTCATCTGCCGGGCGCTGCTGCCGCCGGCCAGCCCAATCACCATAACCCGTTCGACATTGGCCGGCTGGAAACCGTCCACGACCAGCGGACCCAGCATCATCGCGTCCCACGGCCCGCCGGTGAGCAACCGGTCGGGGTCGTAGACGGAATGGACCGCGTGCCCCTCGTTGAGGATCAGCAGGTTCGCCCCATTCTCCTCGACGACCTGGATGTAGTTGTAGGCCGAGTCCCGCTCTTCGAGCAGGACGCCGCGCTCGGCCGGGCGCATGCCCGCCGGCGCGGCCGCCGCCGCCGCCGGCACCAGCAGCCCGAGCAGCACCGCCGCCAGCGCCATACCCGTGGAGCGCACCAGCAGCAACCCGACGACGGAGGGCACGAGCAGCGCCAGCGCCAGCACGAGATACGTCCGCGTGGTGCCCAGCGTCGGGATCAGCAGCAGGACCGGCAGGAAACTGCCGGCGATCGAGCCCAGCGTGGACAGCGCGTAGATATTGCCGGCCGTATTCCCGGCGCTGCCCACGTCGCGCACGTCGAGGCGGATCGCGTACGGGGTGACGAACCCCAGCAGCGTCACCGGCAACGCCATCAGCAGCAGCACGCCCACGAGCGCGCCGTAGAACGCCCCGACGTCGTAGCGGGCGAAGGCATCCAGCGAAGACATCAGGATCGGCCGCGCCACCACCGGGATCAATCCGATCAGCACGGCGGCAAAAGCCGTTACCGCGTACAGCACGAGCGGCGTCGGGCGCTTGTCGGCGACGCGCCCTCCTATCCAGTACCCGAAGGAGAGGAACGCCAGCGTGATGCCGATGATGGTCGCCCATATGAAGGTAGACGACCCGAAGTACGGGGCCACCAGCCGCGAGGTCGCGAGTTCCGCCCCGAGACTGGCGAACCCGCCGCAAAAGACGATGAGGCCGAGGAGCGGGGGACGGCGAACGACGGCGGGCGAAACCGGCGCCGCAATCGGCGCGTTTGTATCGGTGGCAGGGGACGGGGCGACCCGCCCGGAGCCGGTGGAGGCATTGGCCTGCATGCGGTGAGGGATCCCTGTCGCGGAAAGCGGTCGGCGCCCCGCGGCGCGCCGCTTGAGTATAGCCGCCGCCCGTCCGCCCCTCGTGGCCGGGCCGGGTGCAGGACCGACGGGCCATCCCCCGTGACGTCCGTACGCCGTGAGCGGCTTGACATCCGGGGTCCGGTGTGTAGGCTAGGCTATGGCCGCAGACCCCGCGTTGGCCCAATCGCGCGAGGGAAGCGAGAGGGGCCTAACCGCTGCGCGTGGGTAGCGGCGGGGATGGATCCAGAGGGAAGGAGAATTCCGCGATGCGCATGTTCGATCTGGTGGAGCTTCGGCGGGTCGCTGCCGGTTTGGCGGCGGCGGGTCTGCTCACCGCTTCGCTGGCCGGCGCGGCCGCGGCGCAGGATATCGAGACGGCGGCCGGCGGCAACGGCGGCGGCTCCAGCGCCGACGCCAGCGGCGGCGCGGTGACCATCGGCGACGTCGATTCCGGCAACAGCAGCGGCGCCAGCATCGGCGCTGCCGCGATCGATTCGATCATGGTCGGCGGCGACGACATCGCCGCCAACGCGATCGCCGCGATCCTGGGCAGCTAGCCCGGCATCTCCGATCGTCCAGCGCCCCTCGCGACCCCGGTCGCGAGGGGCGCTTTTTCGTTCCCGCCAGCTTCGGCAATCCGGAACTCGGGCTATACCAGTTTCTACTGTCCAGTGATCATTATTGTTCGAGCAGTGCCCACATCGTCGGACGTATCCCGGCATGTCATCGGCGCGAACGTCGATCCCGGCAAGCTACCTCGACGGATCGCCGCGGACGAGACGATCCGGAACCACGGCCGGACAGGAGCATCCGAATCGACCGCGGCGGCTGCGCGAAACGTTCGTCGCCACCGACATGCCCGATCCTGACGTCGCTCAAGGAGAGAGCCTGTTCTCGGAGACAACTGGCGTCGGCCAAACCGCCCTTTGACCGATCGCGCCTGCCGAAGCCCGTTAGCCAATCCTGCCAGCGCGCAGGAGCTTGCTCGACGCCGTACTCGCCACCGGTGCGCCTGGTGCGTTTTGCGGGCAATGCGGATTATCCGCATTGCGACGGCGATCGTGTGGTCGGCTCCTGCACGGTGAACCTCAACCGTTCCGGGTCCACGATGTCGTGGCCGTCGCCGACGATCGCTACGGTCTCAGTCGCGGCCCCCACCGACGGAGATCGCCGGCGGTTCTCCCTTCGTCGGTCCGACCGGTTTCGACGTACCCGCCCAGGCACGTCATGCGGCGTCCACGGAGCGTCGAACATCCATGTCCCTGCATCGCGGTCATGGCCTGGGGCCGTACGATCGCGACCTTCCGCTTACGACCCTTCAATCATCGGCCGGGTCCGGTACGTCGGTCCACGGCCGAGCCGGAGCGCATCGTGAACCGCGTATCGGCGGCCGGTGGCTCGTTCAGTTGCGACACATCATCCGAACTGGCCGATGCGGTGTAGAGAACAGTGGCGGAACCTCGATTGGCCGAGGCTCGACTGCGGAGCCCGCCATCGGGATCGTCCTGCCGACGATGAGGAGATCGCGCCGAATCACCCCGATGATTTCACGCGATTTTCATCTTTATCAATCGTCTGACTCATGCACTTCCGTGCACGATCGACTTCAATGGCTTGACCGCTTCGCGATCGCGTGGGCGGGCGTGGTGGCAACCGCAGTCGGCCGCCGCGAGGGACACATAAAGGGGGATCCCGTGGATCAACGACGATTCGACGCGCTTGCGCGGAACCTGGCCGCCGCGGTTGACCGGCGGACCACGATCCGTGCCGCCATCGCCGGCGCCCTCGCCGCCGTCGCCGCCCGTGCCGGGGACGAGGCCGAGGCCGCGCCGGAGGCGGAGGCCTGTCGCAGGATCGGTTCCAAGTGCAACCGGAAGAAGCACAAGTGCTGCTTCGGTGGCCGTTGCAGCAAGAAGCGGTGCCGCTGCGCCCGCGGTCAAAAGCAATGCCGCCGGACCTGCATCCCGCAGGGCAACTGCTGCACCGACGCCGATTGCGGGGCGAACGCCCAATGCCTGGCCGATGGGACGTGCGCCCCGCTTCTGACCTGCACCGCCCCGTTGACGGTGTGCGGCACGGACTGTGTGGACACCCAGACCGACGAGGACCACTGCGGCGCCTGTGGTCAGCCGTGCGCCGACAACGAAACCTGCCGCGACGGCGCCTGCTTGGTGCTCGTGACGCCGAGCGAGTTGAACGGTTGGACGAACCCCAAGCCGAAGGTGGCTTACGAGACGGTGGCATTCGAGGTAGGACCGGGGAATCCGCCTGTTGGTGACGGCAGCATCAGGTTCAAGCTGGTGGACAATTCGGACTCCCGCGCGTTGTTCAACAACGTGTCGTACGCCGGCTTGCGTCTGGACGAACTCGACGAACTGCGCTATGCAACGTATGTAACAAACGGTTCGGGCACTGGCGTTGTCGCGCCGGCGGTCAAATTGCCGTCCGTCAACGTGCCGAAGGTCGGCGGCGGAGTCCAGTTCGCCTCGTTCGTTTACGAGCCGCATTACGACACCCGTAGCACCGGATCGGGGATCGGGCCGTCCGTCGTGAATCTGGACGAATGGCAGGAATGGGACACCTTGGCCGGCACCGCGCGGTGGTGGGCAACCAAGGACATTCCGGACCCAACGAATCCAAGCGAGTTCATCATGTGCAACCCGAACGGTGGCAACGCGAACACCGCTGCGTGCAACGGCAAGATCTACGTTTCCTGGGCCACGGTAATGACCGCGGCGCCGGATGCCGTGATCTCGCCGGGCATCGACAACGGTCTCCAGATCGAGACCGGGAGCGGGTCGCCGCAGGCCGACGGGTACGTGGATTACCTGAGGATCAACGGCACGACGTTCGACTTCGAGCCGGACGCGCAGAGCTCGGCCGGCAAGTCGGGCCGCAAGGCTTCGGGGCGCAGCGGGAAGACGCAGCGGCGCGGCAAGAACCGCCGCTAAACGCATCCTCGCATGACGGAAACCGGGCGGGCCATTCGGCCCGCCCGGTTTCCGTTGCCGTCCGCTCCACAGGGTGCTCAAACGGTTGCTCGTCGCCCCTACCCCACCCATTTCCGCTTGTTGGCCACGTAATCGACCAGGATGTACTCCCCCAGCCGGTCCGGAGTGGCGACGAACACCCGCCCATTGTTGATTCGCATCAGGTCGTTGATGAACTGCACCATGTACGGGGACCGCTCCAGCATGAACGTGTTGATCGTGATCCCGTCCCGCGTGCAGCGCACCACTTCCTTCAGCGTTTCCTGGAACGTGCGCGGCGTGGGAGGGTAGCTGAAACGGACGTGCCCGTTGTCGAAGTGGGCCGTCGGCTCGCCGTCGGTGATGACGATGATCTGCCGGTTGCTCCCCTTCTGCCGCCCGAGGATCTGTCGAGCCAACTGGAACCCGTGCTGCATGTTCGTTCCGTAGTTGTATTCGTTCCAGTCGAGCGTCGGCAGGTCGGCCGGTTTGATCTCCTGCGCGAGGTACGAGAACCCGATGATGGAAAGGTGGTCCCGCGGGTACTTGCCGCGGATCAGCGAATCCAGCGCCAGCGCGACCTTCTTGGCCGCGTTGAAGCAACCGTTGTAGAGCATCGAGCGGGACATATCGACCATCAGCACCGTGCTGACCCGCGTCGCGTACTCCGTCCGGTACACCTCGAAATCGCGAGGCTGCAACCGCACCCCGCGCGATCCCGTATGCTCCCCTCGCTGGACTGCGTTCATGATCGTCTTCGGAATGTCGAGCAGGAACGGGTCGCCCCACTCGTAGGGCTTGGTCAGGTCGGTCCGGTCGCCCGCGCCGCCCTCCCGCCGCAGGTCGTGCTGGCCGATCCGGTCCCGCTTGAGGTCGGCGAAGATGTCGGTCAGCGCCTTCTCGCCGATCTTGCGCACGCCCTGCGGGGTCAATTCGTAGCCGCGCCGCCCCTTGGCGATGTAGCCGGCATCCTCCAGCATCCGGGCGAACTCCCGGAGCTGGGCCATCTGCTCGTGCTCTTCCTCGCCGAGCAGGTCGCGCACCCGGTCGTCGTCGAGGTCCGCCAGATCGTTCCAGTCGCGCACCTCGCGCAAATCCTGCTCCAGCTCGTCCAGGTGCTGCAGCCGCTCCATCATCCGCATCGCTTCGGCGAGCGTCAGCGACTCCTCGCCGGAGAACTGGTAGCGGGACCGCCAGTCGCCGGGCGGCATCATCTGGGCCAGGTTCTGCCCGAGGCGCTCCATCTCCTGCCGCACGCCCTCGTCTTGCAGGACTGACTGCATCATTCCCTGCAACTGCTGGCGCTGCTCGGCCGACATGGATTGCATGAGCTGCTGCATCGCGCCCATGCGCTGTTGCAGGTGCTCCATGAGTTCGTCGATGTTCTTCAACCCCGGCGCGAAGTTGTGGCCCCAGCGGTGCATGAACTCGTCGAAGTTGGGGTCCTCGCCCCGCTGCTGGCGCTCCAGCATCTCGTTGAGTTCCTGCATCATTTGGCGCGCGTCCCCGACGTCCTCCGGGGTCATCTCCGACAGCGCCTGCTCCATCCCCTCGAACGCCTGCTGCAGAACCTGCTGCTGCAGCATCGCCAGCAACTCGTTGAACTGCTGCCGCGCCTCCGGGGTCATGAAGTCGTAGTCGGTCAGTTCCTTGATCTGCCCCGCCGGGTCGTTCGGCAGCGCGTCGAGCTGCCCGAGCTTTTTCTCAGCCATCTGCTCGAGCATTTTCATCAGCGCCGGGTCGGGGCGGCCGTCTTCGGCGCCCTCCCCTTCGCCGTGCTGGCCGTCCTGTCCGCCCGCTTCCTGCGGCGCACCGGATGGCTCGCCCTGCTGCCCGGCCTGGGTTTGGCCCGGTTCGGCGGATTGCCCGCGCTCGGCGGCCGTCTTACCGCCCGGAGCTGGCCGGTCGGCGTAGTCGATGTCCTCGTCGCCGGCCTCGCCGCGCGCCTCGTCGAGCCGCTTGCGGATGCCGTCGCGTTCGGTTTCGACGACCTGGTTCAGCTTCTCCCGGATATCGTCGAGCATCGAACCGAGGTCGTAGCGGGAAAGCTGCTCCTGCCGGCGCTCCCGCAGGCGCTCCATCATTTCGCGCAGACCGGGCACGTGCTCCCCGTCCTGCCGTTCGAAGCCCCAGCGGAACAGCCGCTGGAGCGCGCGGTTGAGGTCGCCGTCCTGCATCAGGTCGTCGCCCATCGCCCGCATCAGGTCATCTGCCGTGACCGGGTTGATCTGCTGGGTCCCGTCCCAGCGGGAGTAGCGGGAGCCGAGGCGGTGGATAGGCATCGAAAAGGGCTCCGTTCCCGCGCCGGCGGGGTCCGCCCGGCGTCAGCGGCTGTACCGGGCCGGGCCGCGCCCGACGTCCTTGTTCAGTCGTCGGTTGAGGTGCAAACCCTCGAGGACGAACTCCACCGCCGAGGCGACCGCGGCCGGGTTGCCGCCGACGCCCAGCTTCGAGACGGCCTCGGCCACCCCGTCGAGGTGGCTGATCTGGTGCACGTAGTCGAGCGACGGCATCATGTCCGACGATTCGACCACCAGCCCGTTGTCGAAGGCGAGCACGAGGCGGTCGAACTCCCGCACCGAGAAGTGGCGGTTGAAGACCGAGACAACGGCGGACTGCACCAGCTTGTCCACCACCTGGTCCTCGCGGACTTCACCGAGCCCTTCCAGCTCGATCTTGCCGGTGGTCGAGGCCAGCAGCCCGGCGAGGTCGGAGATGCGCGGCGCGGCCTGCCGCTCGCCCAGCCGGATCGCGCGGCGCGTGGCATTCGAGATGAGGTTCTCGTAGTTGGCCACACTCATGCGGACCGAGACGCCGGAGCGCTGCGACACGTCGTGCGAGCGCCGCGCGGCGTGCGTGACCTCGGCCACGATCTCCTTCATGAACCGCGGTGCCGTCACCTCCACCCCGTCGGTGTCGAAGACGGCCCGCTCCTGGTCCATGATGCCGATTTCGAGTTCGACCGTTTCCGGGTAATGCGTGCGGATCTGCGAGCCGTAGCGGTCCTTGAGCGGGGTGATGATCCGGCCCCGGTTCGTGTAATCCTCGGGGTTGGCCGAGGCGACGACGAAGACGTCGAGCGGCAGGCGGATCTTGTAGCCGCGGATCTGCACGTCCCGCTCTTCCATGATGTTGAGCAGGCCGACCTGGATGCGCTCGGCGAGGTCCGGCAACTCGTTCATCGTGAAGATCCCGCGGTTCGTCCGCGGGATCAGGCCGTAGGAGATCGTCAGTTCGTCGGTCAGGTAGCGGCCCTCGGCCACGCGGATCGGATCGACCTCGCCGATCAGGTCGGCGATCGTCGTGTCCGGCGTCGCCAGCTTCTCGCCGTAGCGCCGGTCCCGCCCGATCCACTCGACCGGCGTCTCGTCGCCCTGGGTCTCGATCAGGTCGCGGGCGTACCGGGAGATCGGCTCCAGTGGGTCGTCGTTGATTTCCGATCCGGCCACGACCGGGATCGCGTCGTCGAGCAGGTTGACCAGGCTGCGGGCGATGCGCGTCTTGGCTTGCCCGCGCTCGCCGAGCAGGATGATGTCCTGCCCGGACAGGATCGCGTTTTCGATCTGCGGGATGACCGTCTGGTCGTATCCGACGACGCCGGGGAACAACTCCTCGCCCCGGCGGATCTTGGCGATCAGGTTGGCGCGCATCTCATCCCGGATCGTGCGCGGCCGGTAGCCGGAAGCGCGCAATTCGCCGAGGGTCTGGGGACGCGCCGCCGGCGCGGACGATGGATCGACGGATGCCATGCTTACCTCGGGGTGGGCGCGCGGACGGGACGGGAACGGAGCGCCAGCCGAGGGCGGGTCGCCGGCGGCCGGCCGCGCATGGTGGGGAAAGCCGCGGAGGGCGGCGCGTTCATGATGGTACTTGCGCCCCGGGTCGTGTCAAGGCAATTGCGCCCGCCCGTTCGGCGGGGTTGACCGGCTGCGCGCCAGCATCCGGCCCGGCCGTTCGGCGCCGCGACCGTCGTCCTCGCCAATGATCTCCAGCCGACGCATGGCGCCCGCGACGGTTCGAACGTCGGGCGTGTCCCGGCCGGAGCCCCACCCCGCGCGACGTGCCCGGCGTAATCCCGATTCGATTTCCCCGAGACCGGCATCTCCGGTGCATACGGGAACGGCGCGGAGCCCGTCGGTTCCAGTGGGCGAAAGCGCCCAAATCCCGCTCACGCGGCGCTCTCCGCCTGACGTGTCGATACCGGCCACGAGGTGAAACGCCGTCGCCGCGTCGGCCGGAAGCAGCGGTGCGGATTCCGCGAGCATCCGGCAGAACCCGTCCCCGTCGCTCGCGTGGGCGGTCGCGTAGGCGGCAAATCCGCGCCGGGCCGCGTCCAGCAGCCGGCCCACGCCCGCTCCCCAAAGGTACCCCGGCAAGTGCGGACTGATCTCGTTGACCAGCACGGCGTCCCGCGCCGGGTTCACGCCGGGATCGTTGAGGAACGCGAACGATTCCCACTGCCCGCGCGGGTAGATTCGGTGGGCATCCGCCGGTAGGTGGGCCAGCACCGCCGTCAGCAACGTCGTCTTGCCGGCCCCGCTCGGCCCCGCCACGACCGCCAGCGAAAGCCGCCGCGCCACCGCAGCCGCGAGCAACCCGGCGACCGGCGCAGAGAGCATCCCCCGCTCCACCAGCCACGAGAGGCTCCGCCGCGGCCCGGTCGCGCCCGACGGACCCCACCACAAAAACGGCGATTCGGGCACGACCGTCGGGATCATCCTCGGTTTCGACCTCCGCCTACCGAACGTTGGCACGGATATTGCGTTGTCCAGACAGTCTCACAATCCGTGCAGCGAGCCGGTAGGGACCTGCTGGCACGCATCATGCATAGGCTTGGGGCACGAGGGAAGGGCTCGTGATGGCCCCCTCAAGACACCTTGACAACTGCTCGGGTCTGTCCCCTTCGTGCGTTTCACGGCGCACGCACGCCACGCGACCGCCGAGGCTCCGTTCGGCGCATGGCTACCCTCAGGAGCCGCTGACTTCCCCTTTCTTCCCCTTCCAGACCCTGAGCAGGACGACGGAGCGGGCGGCCAACGGCCGCCCGCTCCGCGCGTCACCCGGGTCTTTCGATCCGTTCCCTACCCCACCGGCTCGACCGTCCCGATCGCCGGCAACCGGCGCAGCGGCCGGTGCAGCGACAGCCCGCACCCGGCCAGCGGCACATCCGGCGCCTCGAACCCGACCCAGGCCAGCCCCGGATCAAGCAGCCGCGCCGCCTGCCGGTCGAGGAACGCACAGGACCGCACCTCGGCGGCGTGCTTGCGCGCCACCCGTTCGGCGGCCCAGGTCAGGCTGAGCCCCGTGCTCACCACGTCGCCCACCAGCAGCACCCGCCGTCCGTCCATCGAAACCTCCGGGCGCCGCACCGCGCGCACCGCCTGCTGCGCGCTGTCCCGCCGGAACCGCGAGGGGTCCAGCCGGTCGGTGTCGCAGGGCACGCCCGCGGCGGCGAGCGCGGCGGCCAACCGCTGCTGGAACCGGGCGGCTCCGGAGCCGACGGCAAGCAGCACCGGCGGCTGGCCGCCGGTCGCCCGCCCGAGCCACTCGTCGGCCACCTGCTGCGCCAGGTCGCGAATCCGCGCCTCGATCTCGGCCTCGCCCCAGAGCACGTCGCGCAGCCGCTGGGCGGCGACCGGGGGACCGTAGGCGTCTTCCAGCCGCAGGATGTCGCGCCGGTACAGCAGGCGGATACGGGTGCCGGGGTACAACTCCCGCAGGTGGCGCAACTTGCGGTTCTTCCGCGTGACGAGCGATTGCCGCATCGTCGTCAGCTCGAAATAGAGCCGATGGTCGGGCAGGAAGAAATCCGGCGTGAAGCACTCGGTGGCGCGGCCATCTTCGCCCCAGCGCAGGGCGAAAGTGGTCGGTTCGTACACCCACTTGATGCGGTAGTACGCGAGCAGCCGGGCGAATTCGCGCTCGGCAGGGTGGGCGAACTGGACCCCGTCGGGGTGCAGCACGCGGCGAAGGTAGGGCAGCGGCGGCTGCGTGGCCGGGTCAGGATGGGAGCGGCATGGACACGCGACAGCAGCGGCCGAGCCCCGGTGGCGCATCCCGTGTTCATCGCCGGGAAGCAGCAGGGTCGAGCCGGGCATGCGTTCACCCTGCCCACGGCCACGGCCGGCGTCGGTGCGCCGTTCATGCCGCGTGGGCCTGCGAAAATCGTGTTCGCGGGGGTGTTCGCAGTGTGCGCGCCGGGCGGCGGCGGGACAACCGGAACCGGTGCACCATCGGTCATGACCACCCCGGCGGCGCGGCGGGTCATGACCGATGGCGGGGAATCAGCGGCCGAAGGGCGAAACGAATCCCGCCGCCGTCGCCGCGACGAGGTCGTCCTTCAGTTCCATCTCGCCCGGGGTGAGGATCGAGAGGTGGGTGAAATCCTCGCCGGGTTCAGCGCCGTGCCAGTGGCGCTTGCCCGCCGGGATGAACACCAGGTCGCCGACGCCGACCCGCACTTCGTCCTCGTCGGTGGAGACGATGCCGCGCCCGGCGGTGACCACCAGCACCTGGTCGGTCGTGTGGCTGTGCCAGCAGTTGCGGGCGCCGTCCTCGAACGTGACGGCGGTGACGCGCAGGTGGTCCGATTCATCTTCCGCGACCAGGTTCTGGGTCGCGACGTCGCCGAGAAAAATGGGTGACAGGCTGAGGTCGGCGGCGGCGCGGTCGATCTTGACGAGTTTCATGGCGATGATCCACCTCGGAGATGGGGCGCCCGGCGAACCGGGGCCGGAGTGTCGATCGCTGCGGAAAAGCCGCGGCCGGGGCTGCTGGCGCAGCGCGGAAAGCGCGGCCTGAAATGGCGATGGTGAAGCATACTCGTCAGCGCACGCCGCGCAAATCGCGTCATTTCCGCGCGGCCGAGGAGTCCGGGGTGCCTGCCTTCACCATTCCCTCGCTCGATTCACCGTTCGACCGCTTCCTCACCCCGGAGGAGGACGCGATCGGCGACCCGGACGACGAGGACGACGAGATCGACGACACGCTGCCGGCGGACCTCTGGTTCCGGGCAGCGCGGCGGTCGCGGCGGGCCGTCGCGCGGTTCGCCGTATACTCACCCGTTAGTTGAACGACCGGCAGGCGGGCCTCGAGTCCGCCGACAGGAGGGCGAATCGCCGATGGCGGAAGCGGCAAACGATCACCAGTACGACCTCGTGCTGCTGGGCGGCGGCACCGGCGGCTACGTGGCCGCCATCCGGGCCACGCAACTCGGGTTGAAGGTGGCGGTCGTCGAGGAACTGAAGCTGGGCGGCACCTGCCTCCACCGCGGCTGCATCCCGACCAAGGCGTTCCTCAAATCGGCCGATGTCTTCGACCAGGTGAAGAGGGCGGCCGAGTTCGGCGTCAACGTCGCCGGCGACGTTTCCTTCGACTACCAGACCGCGCTCGGACGGTCGCTCAAGGTCGTGGATGGCCAGTACAAGGGTCTCCTCTACCTTTTCGACAAGAAGCACCGCATCCCCGTCTACATGGGGCGCGGCGCGATGACCGCCGCCAACAAGGTCCGGGTGACGCCGAACGACGGCAGCCCGGCCTTCGAGCTGGAAGCGAAGAACGTCATCATCAACACCGGCTCCCGGCCCCGGCCGATCAAGGGCGTCCCCTACGACGGCGTCCGGGTCATCAACTCCGACCACGCCGTCGTGCTGGAGAACCTGCCCAAGAGCTTCATCGTGCGCGGCGGCGGCGCCACCGGCGTCGAGTGGGCCTCGGTCTACCACCGCTACGGCTCGAAGGTCACCCTCGTCGGCAATGTCGTGCCGCAGGAAGACCACGAGGTTTCGGAAGCGCTGCTCAAGAGCTTCCAGCGGCAGAAGATGGACGTCGTGCCCGGCGCGCGGCCGACCGCCGACGACATCGACGTAACCGACAAGGGCGTCACCATGCGCCTGACCGACCAGCGCGGCAAGGAGCGCGTGGTCGAGGCCGAGGTGCTGCTGGTCGCCGTCGGGCGGCAGGGCAACATCGAGGACATCGGGCTGGAAACGGTGGGCATCCGCACCGAGGGCGACTACATCCCGGTCGATCCGATGATGCGGACCAACGTCGAGGGCGTCTACGCCATCGGCGACATCAACGGGCAGCAGTTGCTCGCCCACACCGCGATGCACCACGGCATCATCGCCGTCGAGCACATCTGCGGGCTCAACCCCTACCCGCTCGACATCCTCAATTCGCCCTCCTGCACCTACTGCGAGCCGGAGATCGGCAGCGTCGGCCTGACCGAGAACGAGGCGAAGAAGCTCGGGCACAACGTCAAGGTCGGCAAGTTCCCGATGCGCCCGAACGCCAAGGCGGTCATCGAGGGCCACCCGGACGGCTTCACCAAGATGGTTGCCGACGCCGACACCGACGACTTGCTCGGCGTCCACATCATCGGCCCGCACGCGACCGAACTGATCGCCGAGGCGGCGCTCGGCCGGTTGATGCAGACCACGCCGCAGGAAATCGCGATCTCGGTGCATCCGCACCCGACCGTCTCCGAGGTCATCGGCGAGGCCGCGCACGACCTGCTCGGCCACGCGATCCACATCTAGCGGATCACGACCGGCCCGACGCCCCAGCAGATGTCATCCCGAGCCTGTCGAGGGATGTCGTCGGTACTCCATCGCGGGAGAACGACGAGACCCCACGACAGGCTCGGGATGACGGATGGGCCGAGTTCGGCAGCGCCATCGAGAGGGGCCGCGAGACCGTCGCGGCCCCTCTCCGTACCCGACACCAGGCGGCTACCGCCCTTCGCGTTCGCTCCCGGCCTGCGCGGCGAGCCAGGCCGCGATCATCCGCTCGTCGTGCGGAAAGGCCAGGTCCGGCAGCGCGTCTGCCGCGAACCAGCCGACCTCCACCAGGTCGTCGCCAGCGACCGGCGTCCCGCTGAACGCGCGCACGGGGAACACGGCGAGAACCACCGTCTCGCCCGGGGCTGAGATGAGCGCCAGCAGCGGCGCCAGCTCGACGTCGAGCCCGACTTCTTCTTTCGCCTCGCGGATCGCGGCGTCCTCGACTACCTCGCCACGCTCGACGAACCCCGCCGGAAAGCTCCAGCGGCCCGGCGAACGCACGCCCGGCCCGCGCCGCCCGAGCAGCACCCGTCCGTCGTCCACGATGAGGACCGCGACCGCCAGCTTCGGGTCGAGGTAGCTGACCGTCCCGCAGCGCAGGCAGACCGGGCGTTCGCGCGCCTCCACCTTGCGGCGTTCGGTCGGGCCGCCGCACTGCTGGCAATACACGGCCTCCATCGGCATCCTTTCCGGACGCGAACGCCGCCGGGGATTCCGGCGGCGCTCGCGTGGCTCACGTTTCGATTTCCTAGCGAAGCCCGAGCGCCGTCCACGGGTTCGGCACCGGGTTCATCGGGATCTCGATCAGCGTCGGCTCGTGCGCCCGGATCGCCTCGCCGATCTCCCGTTCCAGCGCGGCCGGGCTTTCGGCGCGCCGGCCGGCGACGCCGAAGCTCTCGGCCAGCTTGCCGAAGTCCGGGTTGAGCAGGTCGGAGGCGATCGTCCGGCCGCCGAACGATTCGTGCTGGATGCGGCGGACGTTGCCGAAGGCGTTGTCGTTGAACACAAGCACGACGGCCGGGATCTGGTGGCGCACCATCGTCGAGAGTTCGTTCAGGCAGAAGCCGAAGCCGCCGTCGCCGTTGACCGACACCACCGGTACGTCGGGCCGGGCCACCTGCGCGCCGAGCGCGGTCGGGAAGCCGTAGCCGAGCGTCCCCTGGTAGCCCGGCGTCACCCACGTCCGCGGCTCGTAGATCGGGAGCGCGAGGTTCGACCAGTACCCGATCTGCGTCATCTCCGAAACGATGATGCCCTCGTCCGGCAGCGCCCGCCGGATCGCCATCGCGTACTCGGCCTGCGGCCCGACGGCCATCGCCCGCGCGAAATGGTGCTCCTTCAGCGCGGTCAGCTCGACTTCGCGGGACGGGCGTTCGCTCCCGCTCGACTCCACCAGCCCGGACAGCGCGGCCAGCGCCGCCGCGGCGTCGGCCTCGATCGCGACCGTCGCCGGGTAGTTGCGCGACAACTCCTCGGCGTCGATGTCGATCTGGATCACCGTCCGGCCCGGCCCGATCGCCCACTTCGAGGTCGTCGGATCGACGAAGCGGGTGCCCACCGCGAGGATCACGTCGGCCTCCGGCAGGAGATCCATGCCGCCGAGGATCGACTGCGCGAGGTAGTGCCGGTCGGAGAGCGCGCCCTTGCCGTTGGCGGTCATCACCACCGGCGCCTGCAGCGCTTCGGCCAGCCGGCGCAGGTCGTCCCACGCGCCGCCGCGCACGACGCCGCCACCCGCCCAGATCAGCGTCGACTTCGCTCCCGCGAGCATCGCCGCCGCCCGCTCCAGCAACTCGGGATCGCCCGCAACGGGCGCCGGCAGGACGGCCGGCGAGAGCAGCTCGACCTCCGCCTCGGCGAAGAGGGTATCCGGCGGGATCTCGATCTCGACCGGGCGCGGGCGGCCACTGCGCAGTTCCGCGAACGCATCGCGGACCAGCGCCGGCACCTCGCCCGGCGTGACGGCCCGCCGCGCCCACTTGGTGACGGAGCGGACCATGCCGAGCTGGTTCGGGATCTCGTGGAGCAACCCGCGCCCGAACTCGATCATGTCGGACTGGATCTGGCCGGTCACGCACAGTACCGGCGAGTTGCATGCGTAGGCGGTGGACAGCGCCGCCGTGGCGTTGAGCAACCCCGGACCGGGAACGACGAGGCAGGTACCGACCTCGCCGGTGACGCGGGCGTACCCGTCCGCCATGTAGGCCGCGCCCTGCTCGTGCCGGGTGTGCAGCACCCGGATGCGGTCCTGGCTGGCATGGAGCGCGTCGAACGCGCCGTCGAGCTGGACGCCGGGCAGCCCGAACAAGGTATGGACGCCTTCGCCGATCAACGATTCGACCAGCGCCTGGCCGCCCGTCATCCGGCACGCGGCGAGTGCTCCCGCCGTCGCGACGGCCCGTTCTTCGACCTCGACCACCCCGAATCCTCCCGCATGCGCGGCGCTCCCCTCGTCGGGATACCGCTCAACGTCGTCGAATGCCGCGGCATTGTACGTCGCGCCCGAACCGCCGACGAACCGGAGACCGGGTTCAGCGCTCGCGCCGGACGGCCGGGGTGGTGCCGCTGGTGTGCAACGCATGAAGGTCATCGACGATGCGCTCGACCGCCCGGCGCACCTCGGCCGGCAGCTCATCGATCCGGGCCGACAGGCCGACGACCACCGGCTTGACCGCCTCGGCGTCACCCGGCAGTTCGTGCGCTTCCAGTTCGCCGGCCGCGACCAGCAATTCGACGTGGCTCATGCGCAGGGCTTCGGCCAGCCTCCGGCGCACCTCGACGTCGGGAAGCTGTACGCGGCCCCGTTCCATATTGGAGAGGTAGGTCTGGCTGATCCCGGCGCGTTTCGCCAGTTCGACCTGGCTCAATCCGAGCGCCAAACGCCGCTCCTTGAGCAGGACTCCGATCCCGCCGTGGACCACTCGAGCGCTCATCCGCCGTCCCCGCAGCAATATCTCATGGCGTTACCTGAACTATACCGGACTGAATAGACGCACGGATCGGGCGCGGCATCCGTACCCGACAGTTCTGGCGTTGGCCAGAATTCCCCGACGTGATGCCGCTTTCGACCAAAAACGAACCGATCCGGAAACCGTAATATATCGGTTATAGAACAACGCGTACCACGTTTGGTGGATTCTGTTCAGCTGTTCCCATCCAAAACCCTGCGTGATACACTGCGTCGAATCCGCTACTACGGGCGATTTCCGGTTGCGGTTTGATTGGTCGCTTTGTGTGGCCACCGCCGGAACCACGCCAGGGGTGCCGCCTATGGATGCGTTGCTCGTCATTGCCCGCCTCGTGCTCGCGGGCACCTTCATCGTTTCGGGGGTCGCGAAACTCGCCGACCTTCCCGGTTCGCGCAAGGCCGTTGCCTCGTTCGGCGTGCCGGAACGCTGGGCGGCGCCCGCCGGGGTCGCGTTGCCGATCGTCGAATTGGTGCTGGCCGTCCTGCTGCTGCCGGTCGCGACCGCGACACTGGGCGCGGTCGGGCTGCTGGCGCTGCTGATCGCCTTCATCATCGGCATCGGCATCAACCTTTCGCGTGGCAACAAGCCCGACTGCCACTGCTTCGGCCAGTTGAGCCGGGAGCCGATCGGGCGCAACACCATCATCCGGAACGTCGTGCTCGCGGCGATCGCGCTGTTCGTCGCTGCCAGCGGGTTGGCGGGCAACCCGGGCCCGAGCCTCTTCGCGTGGACGGAGGACCTCGCCGTGCTGCAATGGGTGCTGCTCGCGTTGGTGATCGTCGAGGCGCTCGTCCTCGCCGGCGTGGTCTGGCTGCTGGTCCACCTGCTGGGCCAGAACGGCCGCCTGCTGGTCCGGCTCGACAACATCGAGACCGCGCTCGAGGACGCCGACATCGACTTCGATGACGACGATGAAGACGACGAAGACGAGGAGGACGAGGACGAAGGGCTGCCGATCGGCGCGCCCGCCCCGGCCTTCACCCTCACCGGCCTCTACGGCGAAACCGCCACGCTCGATTCGCTGCGGGCGCGCGGCAACCCCGTGCTGCTGGTCTTCTCCGACCCGACCTGCGGACCCTGCAACGGCCTGATGCCGGACGTCGGCAAGTGGCAGCGCGAGCACCCCGGCAAGCTCACCGTGGCCGTCGTCAGTCGGGGCAACGTCGATTCCAACAAGTCGAAGGCCAGCGAGCACGGCCTGACCAACGTCCTGCTCCAGAAGGACAACGAGATCGCCGACGAATACCGCACCTTCGGCACCCCGACCGCCGTGCTCGTCTCGTCCGACGGCCTCGTCGCCAGCGGCGCGGCCGGCGGCGGCGACGCGATCCGCCGCCTCGTGAACGACGCTGTCGCCGGCAAGATCCCCAACCCGACGCGGATCGACCCGCAGGCGATCGCGCCGAAGCCCGCCGCCCGGCCGCAGGCGCGCAACGCCCCGGGCGCGGCCAATATCGGCAAGCCGGCCCCGGTGCTCGAACTGCCCGATCTCGACGGCAAGACCGTCAAGCTGGCGGACTTCAAGGGCGAGCCGACCGCGCTGCTGTTCTGGAACCCCGGCTGCGGCTTCTGCCAGCGCATGCTGGACGACCTCAAGGCGTGGGAGGCCGACCCGCCGGCGGGCGCGCCGAAGCTGCTGGTCGTTTCGACCGGCGACGCCGCGGCAAACCGCGCCCACGGCCTGCAATCCCCGATCGTGCTCGACGACGGCTTCAACGCCGGCCGCTCCTTCGGCGCCAGCGGCACCCCCTCGGCCGTGATGGTCGGCGCAGACGGCAATATCAAGTCCGCCGTCGCGGTCGGCGCCCCGGGCGTGCTCGGCCTGCTACGCAACGACCTTCCGGCGGTCGATCCCTCCCCGTCGCCCGCCCCGGCGGCGCGCCAGAACGGCAGCGGCGGGGCGGCGGTCGGCAAGCCCGCCCCGAACTTCGAGTTGCAGGACCTCGACCTCAAGCAGGTCAAGTTGTCCGACTTCAAGGGGCACCCGACGGCGGTCCTGTTCTGGAACCCCGGTTGCGGCTTCTGCAACCGGATGGCGGACGACCTCAAGGCGTGGGAAGCGAACCCGCCCGCAGGCGCGCCGAAACTGGTCATCGTCTCGACCGGCGACGCCGAGCGCAACCGGGAGCAGGGCTTCTCGTCCCCGGTCTTGCTCGACGCCAACTTCAGCGTCGGCCGTTCCTTCGGGGCTAGCGGCACGCCGTCCGCCGTGCTGGTGGACGCCGACGGCACCATCAAGTCCGGGGTCGCCGTGGGCGCGCCGGCCGTGCTCGGCATCCTCCGCAACGAGGCTCCCGACGATTCCGGCAACGGCGCGGCCCGCGAGCCGGAGGTTCCGGCCGTCGGGTCGCCGGCCCCGGTCGTCCGCCTGCCGGACGTCAATGGCAACATGGTCGATCTGGCCGACCACCGCGGCACGCGCACGTTGCTGCTGTTCTGGAACCCCGGCTGCGGCTTCTGCCAGCGCATGGTGGACGACCTGAAGGCGTGGGAAGCCAATCGCCCGGAGGGCGCGCCGAAGCTGATGCTGGTCGCCGCCGGCTCGGCCGAGGACAACAAGGCGCTCGGGCTGCGCTCGCCGATCCTGCTCGACTCGACGTTCAGCGTCGGCCGCTCGTTGGGCTCGACCGGCACCCCGTCGGCGATCCTGATCGACGCAAAGGGCAACGTCGCGTCGGAACTCGCCGTCGGCGCTCCGGGCGTGATGGAGCTGGCGCGCTCTGCTCCCGAAAAGTCGGCGACTGCCTGATCCGCCAACGCGGACACGCAAATCGACGCCCCGGCCGTTCAACGGCCGGGGCGTCGATTTGCGTGTCCGCGTTCTGAATGGGGCCACGGCGTCACGGGCGGGCGCACCGGCAGCGAACAGCCGGTCTCCGTGCAACAAGCCGACGACGACGAAGGAGGGCACAGATCCCTCCCCTACGACGGTGATCGGTACGCTCCCATCGGTTTCGGCTATGACCGGCGCGCATCTCCGGCGTCCGCCGGGCCGGGCGCTTCGACGGCGCTGTCGGTTGGCGGCTGCGCGCACGGCTCGACGTGCCAAATGACCTCCGCGCCGCCGGCCAGCGACAATTCCCCGAGGAAATCGGCCAGCCGCTCGCGTTCCACGTAGTAGCTGTTCTCATGCGGCTCCAGCGCGGCCGATTCGAGCCGCGTCACCACGACGTACCAGCGCGGCCGGGCGGCGTTCGCCTCGGCCCAGGGCAGCCCGTGCCGGTAGTGGTAGCGGCTGCCGCGCGCGGCGCTCATCCAGTCCACCGGCGCCCAGCCGCTGCCGTCGGGGTTGTCCGGTATCCAGAGTCGGTCCGCCGTAGCGGTCACGGGCGTCCCCCGGGGTAGGCGGCGTCCGGCCGCACCTGGTCCTGCACCAGCATCTTGATCGCCTCCACCAGGGCGAACAGTTTGTAGTCGCGGCGTCCGCCGCGCTCGCGCACGTGTAGTTCGAGGTCCGGCAGCAACTCGATACGCCGCCAGAGGTCCTCCACCGGTTCCTCGTCGATCTCGAGCATCGCCGACAAGTCCCGTTCGGTCAGGTTCCCGAGCCGCTCCCGGATCTGCGCCAGCGGCAGGTGCTGCTGGCGCAGCAGCGCGATCGCCTTCAACCGGACGAGGTGCTCGGCGTCGTAGGTCGCGCCAGGGCCGCGCCCGTGGGCGGGCGGCAGCAGCCCTTCCTGGATGTAGTAGCGGATCGTGCGCGCCGGAATCTCGGTCTGGGCGACGAGGTCGTTCATCGTGTAGCGGAATGGGTCCGGCATCGTCGCCGGCCGGGCGGCGCTTCCCTTCGGCAACGGGCGGCCCCGGCTGGCCGCGCCACGTGCTGCGCCATTGGCCGCGCCATCGCGCTCGGCACCGCGGTTGCGTAGGGATTGCTGGTCGCGGTCGCTCATGGGCGGCAGCCTACCCGTCCTCGCGCTCGCTGTCACGGGACCTTTTCCCGCCGGCGGCGCGAAGTGGCGTACCCTACCGGTGCGCCGCCGCAGGCGGCGGTTCCGGGTACGAACGGCGCTTACCGGCGCGAGGAGGTTCCCGGCGATGGATACCCGGCAGACGGCGCGTGACGAGTCCGGCATCGATGCGCTGGTGTCGCGGATGACCGCGGCCCTGGAGGACGTCGGCATCTTCGTCGGCGCGGAGATCGACGGCAACACCGTCGTCCTTTCCGGCGAGGTCGATTCCCCGGAGAACCGGCAGGCCGCGATGGACGTCGCGCGGGCCACCCTCGGTTCCGCCGGGGTGCGGTTGGTCGATGCCATCGACGTGATGGACATTGCGCCCGACAGCGTGTTCGAGGATTCTCCCCGGCTCTCCACCGACGACTACTGGGGCAACGAAACGGCGGGCGCCCCGCGCGACCCCAACCGGTCGCGGATGGAGTTCGATCCCGACTTCACCGACGACATCGGCACCACCGATTCGCAGGTCGCCGTCGAGGAGGGCGTGCCCTACTTCCCGCCGACCGATCCGGTGGTCCGCCCGGCGAACAACCCGGAAGAGCTGGATATCCTGAACGGGTTCGCGCCGGACGCGATGGACGACCCCGCCCTGCGCGATACTCCGCGCGGTGACGACGAGATCGCGCACGACGTCGCCCGCGCCTTGCGCAACGACGCCCTGACATCGGACCTGGCGATAGCCATCGGCGTGCGCGGCGGCGTCGTCGTGCTGCGCGGCGAGGTGCCGACGCTGGAGGACGCCGAGAACGCCGAGGCGGTCGCGAGCAACGTCGCTGGGGTGGTCGAAGTACGGGAGGAGCTGGCGATCGCGTCGATGCGCGACCAGCCACGAGCGGAGCGGTAGATTGGCGTTCAACGTCCAGGCGTTGATCTGGTTCGGGGCGGCCGGCGGCGCCGCCGCATTCGGTATCCTGCTCCTGTGGCAGCGCTACGTGCGGCACGAGCCGCAGGCGGTGCGTTCGGGCGGCGCTTACACGCTTTTCGCGGTGTGCATGGTGCTGTTCGCGATCGGGGCGCTCGTCGTCGGATTCGTGAGCGCCGGGGTGGGACAGTGACCGACACGAACCGAGGGGACGGGCCGTTCGCGCCGCGCGTGGTTGGGGTGATCCACCTTCCACCCCTGCCCGGATCGGCCCGCGGCGGCGCGAGCGGCGACCTCGACGCCCTGATCGACGGCGCGTCCCGGGACGCCGCGGCGTGGGCCGAAGGCGGCGCGGACGCCCTCATCGTCGAGAACTTCGGCGACGCCCCGTTCCGCAAGGATGTCGTCGAGCCGCACGTCGTCTCCGCGATGACCGTTGCCGTCCTACGGGTGCGGGAGGCGTCGGGCCTGCCGGTCGGCGTCAACGTGCTGCGCAACGACGTGCTCTCCGCCGTTTCCGTCGCCGTGATGGCCGGGGGATCGTTCGTCCGCGCCAACGTCTACGTCGGCGCGGCGCTCACCGACCAGGGGCTGATCGAGGGCCGGGCCGCCGAAGTGCAGGACCTCATTCGGCGGCTTGGGGCGTCGGTCGCCGTTTGGGCGGATGTGGACGTCAAGCACGCCGCGCCGATCGCGCCGCGCCCGCTCGGCGACCTCGCGCAGGACGCCGTCGAGCGCGGCCTCGCCTCGGCCGCCATCGTCACCGGGCGCGCCACCGGGCAGCCCGCCTCCCTCGACGACCTGCGCGCCGTCCGCGAGGCCGTGCCGGGCACACCGTTGTACGTCGGCAGCGGCGCATCCGCCGCCACGATCCCGTCGCTGCTCTCGGTCGCGGACGGCGTCATCGTGGGCACCGCGGCTAAGGTCGATGGCGTGCTCGCCAACCCGGTCGATCCCGAGCGCGTCAGGGTGATGGTCGCCGCCGCACTTGCTCCTCGCTGAGCCGGAGTTGATTCGGTATTGATTCGGTATTGATTCGGCGCCGGTTTTCCCGCAACCATGCGGATACCGGGTTTCTTCGACGTACTCCTTACGCTCAGCCGGGACCTGGCTTGTTCTCGTCGTAGGGGAGGGACCTGTGCCCTCCCTCATTCCCAGACGATGACGACCAGGGAGGGCACAGGTCCCTCCCCTACGACGAAGCCGCGTCCGCGCCCGGCGGCTCCGGGGCGACAAGCGCCGCTCTGGGTCCGGGCATCGCCGAACAAACCCGAAATCCGGACAAGGACGGGAAATCCGGGCCGAATAAACGCCGAATCAATACCGAATCAATACCGAATAAACTCGGACTCGACATCGGCATTTCGCCCCGAACGGCGACGGGGCGATGCCTGTGCTGGCCTACGTTCCGGTGAACGTAGGGGCGCGCTTCTCGGCGAACGCCGCCAGCCCCTCTTCGTAGTCTGCCGTGCCTTCCAGCCCGATGCGCAAGGCGGTCACGACGTGCCGGGCCGACTCCACCGTCAGCCCGTGGCTCTGCTCGACCGCTTGCTTCACGCCGCGCACCGCCAGCGGCGCGTTAATCGCGATCTGGCGGGCCAATGCCATCGCTTCGTCCAGCGTCTCCTCCGGCGGGACGACGCGATCCACCAGCCGCAACCGCAGCGCTTCCTCGGCCGGGACCTGCCGACCGGTGAAGAGAAGGTCCTTTGCCGCCCCGTCCCCGATCAATCGCGGCAAGCGGTGCGCCCCGCCCGCGCCGGGGAAGATGCCGACCTTCACCTCGGGAAAGCCGAATACGGCATCGGCCGCCGCGACCCGCAGGTCGCAGGCGATCGCCAGTTCCGCCCCGCCGGCCAGCGCGTAACCGCGAACGGCGGCCACGGTCGGCAGCGGCAGGGCGGCCAGCGCCTCCGCCGCTGCTTCGATGGCGACGAGGTGATCCAGCCGGTCGGCCGTGGTGAACGTGCGCCGCTCGGTCAGATCGGCCCCGGCGCAGAAGGCGCGGTCGCCCGCCCCGGTGACCACGACGGCGCGGATCGCCGGCGCTCCGGCGAGGTGCGTGCAGGCGTCCAGCAGTTCCTGCGCGAGGCGGCGGCTGATCGCGTTTCGGACCTCGGGCCGGTCGAGGCTCATCACGACGATGCGCCCGTCCTCGTAGGGCGTTAGGCGGATCGTTTCGTAACCGGACGGGATGGACACCGCCGCCCTCCGTTCACTCGGGTCCACGTCGTGCCGTCGATTCTCGTCATCCCGAGCCTGCCGAGGGATCTCGTCGTCGCCCGAATCCGGAAACAGAACGAGATCCCTCGGCAGGCTCGGGATGACGGAGGGTGAGGGGCCGGAACGCCCTATCCGGCCGAGCCGGCGCGCTCCACGGCGCGGGAGATCGCTCGCCGCGTCAGGCCGACCAGCACGCGCCGCCGGTACTCGGCCGAGGCGTGGAAATCGTCCAGCAGATCGAGCCCGTCCGCCGCGAGGTTGGCGGCCGCTGCGATGGATGGCGCGTCGAGGTCGCCGCCGGAAAGGGCCGCCTCGACGGCGGATGCCCGGCGCGGCGACGCGATCGCGCCGGTGACGCCGATTCGCGCCGAGGCGCAACGCCCGTCCGCATCGAGGGCCACCACGGCAGCGACGCCGACCAGCGCGTAACCGGACGCCTGGTTGGCGAGTTTTTCGTAGGCCCCGCCGCTTCGTGCCGCCTGCGCCGGGATGCGGATGGCGGTCAGCACATCGTCGGGTTCCAGCGAGGTGGTCAGGAAATCGAGGAAGAACTCCTCGGCGGCGATCGTGCGTTCGCCGTTCGGGCCGACCGCCACGATCTCGCCGCCGAGCGCCAGCACCGCCGCCGGCTCGTCGGCCGCGGCGTCGGCGTGGGCCAGCGCGCCGCCCAGCGTGCCACGGTTGCGCACCTGCCGGTCGCCGACCACGGATGCGGCATCGGCCAGCACCCCGGCGCGGGAGACGACCAGCGGGTCGCGTTCGAGGTCGCGGTGGGTGGTGAGCGCGCCGATCTCCAGCCCTCCGTCGCGCTCGTGCACGCCGCGCAGGCCGGGCAAGCCGGTGATGTCGATCAGGTGGGCCGGTTCGGCGAGGCGCAGTTTCATCACCGGCAGCAGGCTGTGCCCGCCCGCCAGCAACTTGCCGTCCGCGCCGTGTTCGCCGAGGAGCGCGATCGCTTCCTCGATGCTGCCGGCGCGGTGGTACGCGAAGGGAGCCGGGTTCATCGGCGGAGTCCTCCGGGAAGGCGTTCGTCGATCAGGTCGTCTCGTATGGCTCCGGCTGCGCGCCGGACGCGAGCCGTTCCGCCGCCAGTTGCACCGAGGTCACGATGTTCTGGTATCCCGTGCAGCGGCAGATGTTGCCTTCGAGCGCGTGCCGGATGGCCGCTTCGTCCGGGTTCGGGTTCTCGGCCAGAAGCGTCAGCGCCGACAGCACCACGCCCGGCGTGCAGAACCCGCACTGGAGGCCATGCTCCTCCCAGAACGCGCGCTGCACCGGGTGCAGCGTGCCCTGCGGCGCGAGTCCTTCCACGGTGGTCACGGCGTGCCCGTCGGCCTGCACCGCCAGCACCGTGCAGGATTTGACCACCTCGCCGTCGAGCAGGACGGTGCAGGCGCCGCACTGGCTGGTCTCGCACCCGATGTGGGCGCCCGTCAGCCCGACGTGGTCGCGCAAGAACTGGACGAGCAGCGTGCGCGGTTCGACGACGGCGTCGCGCGCGACGCCGTTGATCTCGACCCGGATCGGGACGTTCACCCGGTTCCCCTCCCTGTGTTCGGTTGATGGTGGCCATGCTGGCCTATTCGGCGTTGGCTTTCGCCTCGAGGCAGTTGAAGAACTGCCCGACGATGGTCTTCGCCGCCGGCTGGATCACCCGGCCGCCGATGCGGGCGAGCGTGCCACGGATGTTGGCCTTGCCGCTCCAGTGGATGAGCGTGCGCTCGCCGTCTTCGGCCAGCGCGATGCGGCCTTCGCCGGAAATCGTGCCGGCCGGACCCTTGCCCTCGATCAGCATCGCGTAGGAGTTCGGCTCGTCCTTGTCGGAGATCTTCACCCGCCCCTGGTAGGTGCCGCGGATGGCGCCGATCCCGATCTTCATCGTCGCTTCGTACTCGTCCGGGCCGATCTCCTCCAGCCGCTCGCAGCCCGGCAGGCACTGACGCAGCGTCTCCGGGTCGAGCATGAAGTCCCAGACCCGCTTCCGGGCGGCGACAAAGGCGTGATCACCGGACAGTTCCATCCTGGAATCCTCCACCGGGGCGTGGTTATGGCAAGAGCCCGAACCCTCTTCGGCCCGGCAGTATAACAAGCCCCGTCGGCGGCCGGTTCGGGCCGAGCATCACGAAACGCGGCGGCGCGCGGGGCTTCCTTTTGGCGACGGTTAGGGCACAATGAAGGTGTCTTCGAGCACCCAGGCCAGGTGGGCCGGGCGAAGGACAGGGGAACGTTGCATGGTTACCGCTACGACCGGTCCGGTGACAATCGACCACGCGCGGGTGCGCGAGTTAACCGAGCGCGAGCAGCGGCGCTTCAACGAGCGGACGCCGAAGTCCGGCGAGATGTTCGACCGGGCGCGCCGGTCGATGGTCAACGGGGTTCCCTCGTCCTACCAGGTCCGCGATCCATGGCCTATCTACCTCGAGGAGGGCCGCGGATCGCGGGTTTGGGACGTCGATGGGAACGAGTACATCGACTTCCACAACGGCTTCGGTTCGATGGTCCAGGGCCACGCCCACCCGGCCATCGTCGAAGCGGTCCAGAAGCAGGTGGCGCGCGGCACCCACTTCGCCGCCCCGACCGAAGACGCGATGGTCGTCAGCGAACTGCTGGCCGAGCGCTTCGGCCTGCCGCAATGGCGCTACGTCAACTCCGGCAGCGAAGCCACGATGGACGCCATCCGCATCGCCCGGGCGAAGACCGGCCGCGACACCATCGTCAAGGTCTTCGGCTCCTACCACGGCCACCACGACTACGTCATGGTCTCCATCGGCATCCCGTTCGACGAGATCGGAGATCCCGACAACTACGCTTCCCTCCCCTACGGCGCGGGCATCCCCAAGGCCGTCTCCGACATGACGATCCCGGTGCCGTTCAACGACGCCGCGGTGATGGAGCGCCGCATCCAGCGCCTCTTCGACGAGGGGCGGCCGCCGGCGTGCGTCATCATGGAAGCGGCCATGATGAACCTCGGCGTCATCCTGCCGGAGCCGGGCTACCTCGAAGCGGTCCGCGAGATCACCAAGCGCTACGGCGTGGTCCTGATCTTCGACGAGGTCAAGACCGGCCTGTGCGTGGCGGCCGGCGGCGCGACCGAGAAGTTCGGCGTCAAGCCGGACATGGTCACGCTGGCCAAGGCGGTCGGCGGCGGGCTGCCCGCAGGCGCCATCGGCGGCACCGAAGACGCGCTGGAGCCGGTGCTTTCCGGCGCGGTCTACCAGGTCGGCACCTACAACGGCAACCCGCTCACGATGGCCGCCGCCCGCGCCTCGCTGGAGCACGTGCTGACCCCGGATGCCTACCGCCACCTCGACGCGCTCAACGACCGCATGATGGCCGGCTGCGACGCGGTGCTGCAGAAGTACAACCTGCCGGGCTACACCGTCGGCATCTCGTCCAAGGGCACCGTCACGTTCTCGCCGGAGAAGATCACCGACTACGCCTCGTTCATGGCCAACCAGGACGCGGACATGTCCGCCCTCGCCTGGGTCTGGAACATGAACCGCGGCATCTTCATGACCCCGGGTCGCGAAGAAGAGTGGACGCTGTCGGTCTCCCACACGTTCGAGGACGCCGACCGCTACATCGCCGCCTTCGACGAGATGGCCGCGGCGGTCACCCGCTAGCCGCTCTTCGTCGGCATTCCCTCGGAACCGGGACGGCGCATTCCTGCGCCGTCCCGTTCCCGTGCCGCCCGCCGGAGGATTGGGATGCCCGCGTTCTTCGACCTCACCCAGCCGCTTTTTCCCGGCGCGCCCGTCTTCCCCGGCGATCCCGCCGTCGCGATCGAGCCCTGGACCGCCGCCGAACCGTGGCGGGTCAGCGAACTTCGCCTCGGGTCCCACAGCGGCACCCACATGGACGCCCCGCGCCACCTCTTCCCGGACGGCGCGACGATCGACGCCTTCACGCCGGACCGCTGGATCGGGATCGCCATCGTCGTTCCCGTTCCCGGCGCGGCCGCGGATGCGCCGTTCGGGCCGGAGGTGCTCGAACCGCTGCCGGCCGGCCTGCCGCCGGGCTGGTTCGCGCTGCTGGCGACCGGCTGGGACCGGCACTGGGGAGAAGCGGACCACTTTCGCCACCCCTACCCCTCCCCGGACCTGGCGCGGGCGCTGCTCGCCGCCGAGGCCGGGCTGGTCGGCATCGACGCCGCCAGCGTGGATTCCTCGGTGTCGGGCGGCGACGCCACCCACCGCGTGCTGCTCGGCGCGGGCATCCCGGTCGTCGAACACCTGCGCGGATTGGACCGGTTGACGGCGTGGGCGCCGTACCGGGCCGTTTTCGCGCCGCTCGCGCTCACGGACGCCGACGGAGCGCCGGTCCGCGCCGTCGCCTGGCAGGAGTGACGGGGAATTGACAAGCGGTTGGGACCATCGGGCGTCTCAACGCGTTGAGCGACGCGTGAGCGCCACCTAGGCTGGGTGTGCGCGTTGCCGGGACCGGGAGGTTCGGTCCCGCCGGCTGCCCCGGCCGGTCGCCGCGCCACGACCCCGCGCCGTTCCGCCGCGCTTGCGGTGGTCCTCCGCCCGGTCGCGCCTCCGGCGGCGCGGGCGAACGGGAGCAGCAACGGTGGTATCCCGCGGTCCGCTCCGGCTCGTTGCCGGCTTCCTCGCGTTGCCGCTCGCGGTCTCCGGCGTCGGCGCAATCGCCGAAACGTCGGCTCAGGCCGCGCCGCAATCCCTACCCGGCGTCTGTGCGGACGCCGAGGAACTCGCGTTTCTCGACATGCTGAACGCCTACCGGGCAGAACAAGGCCTCGGCGCGCTGGGCCTGTCGCAAACCCTCAGCGAAGCCGCCGAACTCCACTCCGCCGACATGGGCGCGAAGGGCTACTTCTCCCACACGCGCTCCGACGGATCGACGGTCGAGCAGGACCTCCGCCGGTTCGGCTACACCGACAGCACCTTCGGCGAGAACATCCTCGCCGGGACCGAAACCGGCACGGAGGCCCTGCAAACCTGGCGGGGCAGCGCCAGCCACGACGCCAACATGCGCCGCTCGGCCTTCCGCGCCATCGGCATCGCCCGCGTCTACGACGAGGCGTCCCCCTACGGTTGGTACTGGACGACCATCTTCGGCGGCTCGCTCGACGAGGACGGCGCGATCTGTGGGGAAGACGGCGGCGCTCGCAAGCGGGCCGTGGTCAACGACCCGGACGTCAACCTCCGCTCCGGGCCGGGGATGGACTTCCAGATCGCCGACGTGCTGCAGGAGGGCGAGGTCGTCACCGTCACCGGCGCCGTGGAAGGCGGCTACCTCCCGGTCGAGATCGGCGGTACGCACGGATGGGTCGCCGCCGAGTGGCTGGACGTCGAAGACGTGCAGGCGAGCGCGGCTCCGGCCGGCGCGACCGTGACCGAGACGGTCAATCTGCGCGAGCAGCCGTCCCGCGAATCCGGCGTGCTCACGATCGTTCCCGGCGGCAGCAGGATCGACCTCACCGGCCGCACCGCCAATGGGTACATCGAGGCGGCATGGGACGGCACGACCGGCTGGATCGACGCCGCCTACGTGGACGACGCCGGAACGGTCTTGGCCGCGCAACCGGCCGATTCTGCCGCCGCTAGCACAGAAACCGGCCCGTCCGGCACGGCGACGGCGACCACCGATGTCAACATCCGCTCCGGCCCGAGCCGCTCGTCGGCGGTCGTGGACATTGTCCCGGCGGGCGGCGTGGTGACGCTGACCGGCAAGCGGGCCGAGGGCTACTACTCGGTTTCCTACGAGGGCGCGGTCGGCTGGATCGACGCGGCGTACCTGCGGTAGCGGGGTTTCGGGCCGCCGCGCATGGGTTTTGATTCGTCGCGGCCCGTGCCGCCAGGAAGGCCGAGGATGATCCAAAACGCGCTCGCCCGGATCGATCCCAAGGCCGCCGCGCTCGCGGGTCTGGCGGCGGGCGCGGCCTACCTCCTGACGCAGGAGGCTGACAACCGCCTCACCGGGCGCAACCTCGACGACCGCATCCTGCTCGCCGGCCCGTTCGTCCGCGACCCGGAGCGGGCGAAGCAAGTCGGTACCGCCATGCACGTCGCCAACTCGCTGGCGCTGTCCGGCCTGTACGCGGCGGTGGAGCCCGCGCTGCCCGGACCGCCGTGGTGGAAGGGCGTGCTGTTCTTCAACGTCGAGAACGTGCTGCTCTACCCGGCGCTCGTCTTCGGCCGCCGCCACCCCTCGATCCGGGACGGCGTGATTGCCGATTACTGGACCTGGCCGGCGTTCCTCCAGTCCATTCCGCGCCACGTCGCGTTCGGCGCGGTCCTCGGGATCGTTTACGACAGCCTCAAGCGCCGCTGATTCCGCACTCGCGGACCACCTGCTGAACGCGCCCCAACCCGTCATCCCGAGCCGATCGAGGGATCTCGTTCTCTCCACACTGAGCGGACGACGATATCCCTCGACAGGCTCGGAATGACCGTGATTGCGCCCCTTCTGCCCTCAGGCGCGCAGCCGGTCGGCGATGGCAAGCACGGCCGCTTCGCCGGTCATGTCCGCACCGTGGCAGGTCGAGAAGTACTGCGGGTGCATCGCCTCGCCAGCAAAGAAGACCTTGTCCGCGAGCGGGATGGCCAGTTCGGCGCGCCGATGCCCGCAACCGGGGCGGGAGGCGGCGTAGGCCCCGAGGATGGACGGCTCCAGCTCCCAGCAGGTCGTGGCGGTCGCCCGGACGTGCTTCCTCATGTCGTTGCCGAGCATCGCGGCCAGCCCGTCGATTGCGGCGGCTTCGGCCGCTCCCGGGCCCTCGTCGCGCAGTTCGTCGCAAATCGTGCCGGCGAGGTAGGCGTTCGCGAAGTCGCGGCCGAACGGGCGCAACTGGTAGGACATCGTTCGGCCCGGCGCGACGCTGACCATGACGCTCGTGTAGTCCTCGACGCCAAGCATGTCGCCGGGAATGGCGATCCCGACCTTGTTCGCCAGCCCCAGCGGCACCGAGTCGATCGCTTCCTGCTTCCAGACCGGCAGCGGCGGATCGAATTCGATCGCGCCGCTCGCGAGGGCGTTGGTCGAGGCGGTGACCACCACCGTCGCGGCGGAGACCGCGCCCTCAGGGGTCGTGACCCGCACGCCGGGGCCGCCCCACTCGATCCGGCTCACCGGCGTGCCGAGTTCGACCGGGATGCCGCGCGCGTGGCGGGCGACGAGCGCGCCGTAACCGTCCGCGACCGGCCAGTCGTGCCCCGAATCCCGATAGCGCGCGAGGTCCAGCGTCGAAACGCGATCCGGTTCGACGCCCCATTCTCCGGCCATTTGCAGGCGGAACGCGTCGGCGGCCGGGCCGTCGATTTCGGCGACCTCCGAGACGGGAACGTCGCGGCCGGCGACGCCGGCGAGTTCGGCGCGCAGGCGGGCGGCATCGACGGCGCGGTCGATCGCGGCGAGTTGGTCCGGCGTGGCCCAGCCGTCCGGGCCGAACGCGCACCAGTCCGACGGCTCGTCCCGGTAGCGGAATCCGTACTCGTCGGCCAGCAGGCGGAACGGGTTGACGTCGGCCGAGTGGAGCCAATGGCAGCCGAGGTCCCACGGTTCGCCAAACGGTTCGGACGAGGTGAACGCACGGCCGCCGATGCGGTCCATCGACTCGAACACCACGCAACTCAGGCCGAGGCGGCGGGCCGTGCGCGCGGCGGCCAGCCCGGCCGCGCCCGCCCCGACGATGACGATATCCACCTGCGAAGCGCCCACGCCGAATCCCCTTCCCCGTTCTCCCGGCCCACGCCCGCGCGCCGCCGGCCTGCCCGCGAAGTCCCGAGCGTTGACCGTACCGATTCGGCAGGCGCTCCCGTCGGGTGAAATCGCCCGCCGCGTAACCGGCAGCCGGGGCATCAAAGGTCGTCGGCTACCTGATCGGCGAGCCAGCCGCGGGCGGCGAACAGGTCGTCGCAGCGCACCGCGACCTCGACCGGCGACGACAGGTCGCGGGTGTTGGCGTTCGGCACCCAGACCGGGACCATGCCGGCGGCCGCTGCCGCGGCGAGTCCGGCCGGGGCATCCTCCAGCACCGCGCACGCGGCCGGTTCGACGCCCAGGCGCTCGGCGGCGAGCAGGAAGATGTCCGGCTCCGGCTTGCCGCGCTCGACTTCGGCCCCGGTCGCCTCGGCGTCGAAAAGCCCCGCGAGCCCGGCTTCGGTCAGCGACAGGTCGGCATGCGTCCGAAGCGAGGAGGTCGCGAGGGCGATCTTGAGCCCGCGATCCCGCGCCCAGCGCACGATCTCTGGCGCACCGGGCATCGGTCGCACGTTGCCGCGCAGGGCTTCGAGGCGTAGGTGATCGTAGGCGGCGACGAGATCCGGAAGGTCGCCCGCGAGTTCGTAGTCCTCGGCGATGACGGCCATGGCTTCCGGCAAGCGGCGGCCCAGGGTGCGTTCCATCGTGCCGGGAACCATCGTGCGGCCGTGTTCGGCGAGGAACCGCTCCAGCGCCATGGCGGCCAGTCCTTCGCTATCGACCAGCAGCCCGTCCATGTCGAACACGAGCGCCCTGATTCCCCGGTTGTGCGCCGCCATCATTCCCCCGGCCCGATCGTCAACGTCCGCGCCGGATTGTCCACCAGGATGCCCCGCACGGCGAGCGCGTCGAGTCCTGCCTCCATCAACGCGAGCGGAATCCGCTCCATCACCCAGCCCAGCCCGCGCGGGCCGCCGCGCGCGAGCAGGTCTTCCGGGCATTCCAGCCCGGCGGATACGAGCAGGCGGTCGGCGACGCCCGCATCCACGAGTGCGGCGACGTCATGGGCGAACGCTTCGGCATCAGCGGTCCGGGCAGCCGGCAGGACGATGGATGCGCCGGTCGCGGTCGTTGCCTTTGCCGCCGAGGGGTCGGAGCGCCAACCGCATCCGCCGACCGAGAGGCGATTCGGGGCGACGCCGGACGCAACGACCCACTCGGCGGCGCGCGCGCCTTCGGCCGGTTTGCCGGCGAGGATGCGGAGCGGGCAGGCCATCGTCGTGGACAAGGCGGCGGCGGCTTCCAGGCGGGCGCGGTCCGATGCGGGAACGGCAACCCCACCCCATCCGTCCGGCAGCGCGCCACCTGAAGAATCGAGCGCGTCATCCGGCGCGAACCTGACGACGTGGACCTGCGACCGCCCGGCGAGCCAGAGTGCGTCGTCGTCGGATCGATCTCCGGCAACGGGCGGGACCGTCACGATGGTGCGCGCGCCGGAGGCGTAGGCATCCTCCAGTTCCGCGAGCAGCGCGTGCCGGCCATCGAGAGACAGATCATTGCCGCTCTCCGGTTGTTCGGCAAGGATCGTGAGCGGCTCTCCGGCGAGGACGGGACCGAGCGCGGCAGGCGATACCGGCCCGAGCGCGGTGCCGACGTGCGGCTGCGCGCGGTCCCACGCCTCGTCCTCGTCCGCCATTCGCTCGTCGAGGTCGTCGTCGGGATCGGCGCCGACCCATCCGCTGTCGAACTCCGGCGCGTGCTGCCGCATGGACCGATTCCTTCCCCTGTGAGCCCGTTCGCTGCTGTCGGTGGCGGAGCGCGGCGTTCTCCGCCGTGCGCGCTGCTTCGCTGCCGCCTCGATGATGCCCGCCGCTCGCGGCGCTTGTCGAATCGGGTTCGCGGCCGGCTATCGTTCGCAGACGCCGCGTCGAGTCCGGCGGGTGCTGATACCATCCGCCGCCGGAGGTGGTGGCGTGGGCAGTCCGACGATCGACGATGCGTGGCGGCCGGTGTTCGCCGGCAGCGAGTGGCAGGCCGAAGGCGAGGCGATCCTCGCCGCGTTGCGCGAATCGGGCGCGGCGGTGAAGGATCTTTACGACCGCGCGGCGGCCGCGACCTACGCCAAGACCGACGGCTCGCCAGTCACGGACGCCGACCTCGCCGCCGACGCCATCATCCGCCGGGTACTCGCCGAGCGCTTCCCCGACGATGCGCTGCTGACCGAGGAGGGGCAGGACGGCGAGGCGCGGCTGCGCTCCCGCCGCTGCTGGATCGCCGACCCGATCGACGGCACCCAGCAGTTCGTCGAGCGGACCGGGAACTTCGACATCCTGATCGCGCTCGCCGTCGATGGCCGCCCGGTTGTCGCCGGCGCGCTGCAACCGCCGACCGACACGACCTGCGTGGCCATAGCCGGCGGCGGGGCGTGGCTCGCGGAGGGCAACGCCAACCCGGTCCGCGTGCGATTCCCCGCAAAGGATACGGCCCAGCCTGTCGTCGGCACCTCTATCTGGTTCGGCGCGCCCGAGAACCTCGACGCCCTCGGCGACATCGCAAGCCGGCTCGGCGGGCGCGCGGTCGGCGAATCGCGGATCGGGTTTACGCCTCGCACCTTCGTTGAGCCGCTCTGGTGCGACCTCCTGCTCGGGTTCCGGTTGGGCGCGGAGCAGTTCATGGCCTACGAGTGGGATTTCGCGGTCGGCGACCTCTTCCTGCACGAGGCGGGCGGCGTCCTCACCGATCTCGACGGCGAGGCGTTCCGCTACAACCGCCCGCGCCCGACCTTCGAGCGCGGGCTCGTCGCCGCGACCTCCCGAAGCCTGCATGCGCGCGCGCTCGCGGCCACCCGCGCCGAACTCGCCGCGCGGGGCGTTGCCGGGTTCTGAACGGCCGTACGCGCCCGTTGCCGGCCAGGCCGATCGCTCGTCGAATCCGGGTTCCGTTGCCTGGGCGACGTCCGATCCTGGACGACGACACGGCTGGGGCGAGCACGCCGATACCGTCATCCTGGGCCCGTCGAGGGATCTCGTCCGTCTTCTCGGAGCTGGAGGAACCACGAGATCCCTCGACGGGCTCGGGATGACGATGGGTGGCCCTGCTCAATGGCGATGCGGGAGAGGCCGGGGAGCGCCCGAAGCGTCCTCGTGGGGGACGACCAGCACGTGGATGCCGGGCAGGGAGGCGATGCGCCGGGCGAGGTCACTGCGGTCGCCGGATGACGGCGCGTTCGCCGCGTGCGCGGTCAGTACCACGAGCGGGCGCGACCAGGTGGCGATTTCCGCGACGACGCGCGTGAACGGGTCGCCGGAGAGAACCCTGACGTGCGCGCCGGCGGCGCGGTACCGCGCCGCGATACGTTCGAGGTAGGTGGTCGCGTCGGTGCAGGCGTCGGCGATCTCCGGCGGCGGGTCCGCGAGGCAGATCTGGCTGCTGCCGTGGGACGGCGATCCGACCGGCGGTTCCGGATACGGAATCACGCGCACCAGCACGAGCGCAGCGCCTTCGTTTCTTGCCACGTGCATGGCGACCGGCAGGGCGCGCTCGGCGGCGTGCGATCCGTCGAGCGGCGCGACGATCGTCGCGAAGCCGACATCGTCCACGGTCTCGGCGGCCACCGGCGTCAATTCGCCATCGCTGCGGGAACCGTCCACCAAGCGACCCTCCTCCCGGTTCGCTTCTCCCGCGTGTCTGCCAGCGAGGATACCCGATGTGTGTCTGAATCCCGGAACGGCCTGGCGCTCACGCCATCGGCCGGATGGCGAACCAGCGGTCGAAACGCTCCCGCGCGTTCGCCCCGTTCCCGGCCCACCACGCGCCGTCGAGGCGGGCGAGCAGCGGCAGCGTTTCCGGCGCGGTGGGCAGCGTCGGGCGCAACCACGGCTCGATGAACGCGAACGCCTCCGGGTTGACCGGGCCCATGCGGACGGCTCGGGCGAACGCCGCCTGCGTTTCCGGCAGCAATGCGAACGCGGCGAGGTCCGCGGCGGTTTCCGGATGGCGGGCCTCGGCGGGAACCAGCCAGCGGTCGGTGGCGAGCAACCCGCCCGGCCACGAGAGGTCCACCGCGAGGCCGTCCCATTGCGCCGCGATCACCCGGTGGTGCCAGGCGGAGGCGAGGTCCGCCCGCGACGCGCCGAGCCAGCCGACGGGCTCGATGCCCCGCGTCCACCAGCGATCCTCGACGGAAGGGGCGACGGCGTCCAGCGCCGCCAGCGCGCGGTTCACGTCGAGCGGATAGAGCG